>JBIJDX010000050.1:0-14232 GCA_044343855.1 Flavobacteriales bacterium | reverse complement strand
CCCACGGCGCCGGTTGCTGTGCGAGATGTAATCCTCGCTGGCGTAGTACCGGTCCAGGTCGTCCGCTGGTGGCCGTGGGTTGGTGAAGCAGAAGCCGCAGGTGCCACAGGTCACCACTGCGAAGGTTTCCTTGGTGATGGAATGGTCCCGGATGGCTTCGCCGGGGCCCAACGATGTGGACCGGCAGAGCGGGCAATGGGGGAGGGTTTCACGGAGTTGTTCCACGTGGAACGATCGGGTTGGTGGCGTAACGGATGCCTTGATCCGTAGGGTCCGTGGGGTCGGTCGGGTGTGGAACGGTCATCGGCCGAGGTAGACCATCAGCACGCTGAGATCGGCAGGGGAGACCCCGCTGATTCGGGAGGCCTGGCCCAGCGTGGTGGGTCGCACCTTGTCCAGCTTCTGGCGCGCTTCGATGGAGAGGGAGGTCAGCCGGTGGTAGTCCGTTCCAAGGTCGAGGGGAACATCCTCCAGCCGGTTCAGCTTATCGGCCATCTCGCGTTCCTTGGCAAGGTAGCCGTCGTATTTGCAATTGATCTCCACCTGCTCCACCACCTCGTCCCGCAGGTCCCCGAAGGTGCCAATGGCGTCCTCAACGGTGGGGGAGAGGGGCAGCAGTGCGGCCAGGTCGAGCTGGGGGCGCAGCAGGATGTCGAAGAGCTTCACCTTCTGTTTGAGGGGCGATGTTCCACGTGGAACGATCACCGAATTCGCCGCCTCCGGATCCACGCTTTCAGCCTTCAGTGCGCGGCCCAGGGTGTCCGTGAGGTGCTGCTTGCGCTGCACCCGTTCCAGGCGCTGATCGGAGGCCAGGCCGATGTGGTGTGCACGCTCGGTGAGCCGAAGGTCGGCGTTGTCCTGGCGCAGCAGGATGCGGAACTCCGCCCGGCTGGTGAACATGCGGTAGGGTTCCTCCGTACCCTTGGTGATGAGGTCGTCCACCAGCACCCCGATGTAGGCTTCGTCGCGTCCCAGAACGAACGGCTCCTGCTCCCGGATCTTCAGGTGGGCATTGATACCGGCCATGAGCCCCTGGCAGGCGGCCTCCTCGTATCCGGTGGTGCCGTTGATCTGCCCTGCGAAATAGAGGCCGTCCACCCCCTTGGTCTCCAGGGTGTGCTTCAGTTGGGTGGGGGGGAAGTAGTCGTACTCCACCGCATAGCCGGGACGGAACATCCGGGCCTGTGCGAAGCCGGGTATCCTGCGCAGGGCGGCCAGCTGCACCTCCTCCGGCAGGCTGGTGGAGAAGCCGTTGATGTAGGTCTCCACGGTATCCCAACCTTCGGGTTCCACGAAGATCTGGTGGCGGTCCTTGTCGGCGAAGCGGTCGATCTTGTCCTCGATGCTGGGGCAGTACCGGGGTCCCAGGCCACGGATGCGTCCGTTGAACATGGGGCTCCGATCGAACCCGGTGCGGAGGATGTCGTGCACCTCGGGGCTGGTGTAGGTCATCCAGCAGCTGAGCTGTGGGCGGCCTGCGGGTCCCTTCACCGCACTGGTGCCGGGCAGGTAGCTGAAGCTGCCGGGATCGGTATCGCCGGGTTGTTCCTCGAGCACGCTGTAGTCGATGCTGCGACCGTCCACCCGTGGCGGGGTTCCGGTCTTCATACGGCCCGCTTCGAAGCCCAGGGCGACGAGCTGTTCGGTGATGCCATGGCTGGCCTTCTCGCCGGCCCTGCCACCCCCGGTCTGGCGTTCACCGATGTGCATGATGCCGTTCATGAAGGTGCCGCTGGTGAGCACCACGGCCCGGCAATGGATGTGCATGCCCATGCCGGTGCGCACCCCCACCACGCGGTCCTGGTCGATCACGATCTCCTGCACGCTGTCCTGCCAGAAGTGAACGTTGGGGGTCTGCTCCAACATGCGGCGCCATTCGCTGGCGAAGAGGTTGCGGTCGTTCTGGCTGCGGGGGCTCCACATGGCCGGTCCCTTGCTGCGGTTGAGCATGCGGAACTGGACGGTGCTGCGGTCGCTCACGATGCCGGAGTACCCTCCCAGGGCATCCACCTCGCGCACGATCTGCCCCTTGGCCACGCCCCCCATGGCGGGGTTGCAGCTCATCTGGCCGATGACGCCCATGTTCATGGTGACAAGCAGCACGCGGGAGCCCAGGTTGGCCGCTGCTGCCGCCGCCTCGCAGCCGGCATGACCGCCGCCCACCACCACCACGTCGTATGCCTCCATGGCGCTCATCGGTGCGGGTACATACCCGTTGCGCTGTGTTCCACGTGGAACGACGCCCTTGGATCCTTGATCCTCAGGAGCTTGTGCGGTGTTCGTACAGGTATAGGTCCCATGGACGCAGCAAAGGTAGATCCCGATCGGATCGCTTGTTGATCAAGGCCCCATGCACACCATATCCGTGACGGCGCCCGGGTGATGTTCACACTCACCGATCGCGACAGGCAGGTGTGGGTGTGGGACCGATCCCTGCCCGCCCTACCTGTACTGCCTTGCGGCGCCCTTGTGGGCCTTGGCGATGGCCTTCACCAATGATGCCGGCTCAAGCACGCGCACGCCATCACCCATGGCAAGCAGTTCGTTGTGCAGTTCGCGGTTGGTGTGCACCAGCAGTTCGATCACGGTGCTTTCACGGTCCTCCTTCAACACCTTCTGGCTATGGTGCAGGGGCAGGGCCTTCACGTACTTGGCCTGCACCGGGGTGAAGCGGAGCACCACCCGCTCCACCTTGCCGGCCGAGGCATCCACCCCGATGACATGGGCGTAGTAGGCCTCCACGGCGGCACGTTCGGTGGCGGCGAACCGTTTCGGGGTGGTCACCAGGCCGGTGATGCGGTCGAGGCCCAGGGAGATGGGGTTGTCGTAGCCGTCGGCCAGGCCCAGCACGTACCAGCGGCCGCCATACTCCTTCAACAGGAAGGGCCGCATGTGGAAGGTGCTGCCCTCCTCCTTCTGGAAGCGCTGGTAGGAGATCTCCACCCGGTGACGCTCACGGATGGCGCGCAGCAGCGCACCCCAGTGCTGCAACCCCTGCAGCGCGCCGTTGCGCTCCATCATCACCACATCGGCGGTGCTCCGCAGGTCCGCTCCGCTGGCCGCCAGCAACTCGCCCAATACGGCCCGCTCCAACAACGGCAGCACACCGTGCCGCCCATCGGAAGTGGGCAGGTGGTATGTGTTCCGGGTGCGGTCGTAGCCGATCTCCAAGCCCAGTTCCACCCGTATCTGCTCGATGTCGCGCTGCAGGGTGCGGGCGCTCAGCTCGAACCCGTGCTGTTCGAGGTGCTCCTTCATCCGCGCGAACGTGGGGCCGTATTTCACCTGCTCCAGGATCAGCAGGAAACGCTTCAGCTTGCCTTGGAAGGACATGGTGCAAGGTCCGTTGGGTGCCGGACCAAGGTAGGGAGCCGCCCGCATAACACACGCCACAGCACCGTCCAACGCCTGCCATGCACCGGTCCCGTCCGCGTGGCCAGGGGTCGGCCGTTGCTCCTGTGCCCATCCGAAGGATGCCTGGTCCACGCCCGCCCGAAGGCGGCACCGAGCGCACTTGGCGCAGGGGTGGGTTGGGGTCCGTTGGCACGAAGCTTTCGGTCCCACTACGACAAAAAATGGCGTCATCCGCCGTACGCTCGCCAACTTGCGCCATGCGCATACCACTCCTGTTGACCGCACTTGCCCTCGCGGGCATCCTCCCCGCCCAGGACACCCTGCATGTGCGCAGCCACGACCGCGCCACCATCGTCACCGACCCCGCCGCCGGGGTGCGTTCGTTCCCCGTGCGCGTCCGCTTCCCCGCACCCGATGTCGACCTGCGCCAGGTGCTGCTCACCGTCACCTTCGCCTGCCCCGACAGCCTGCGCTGTGCCGAGTGGGACTACCTGGACCACATCCTGGTGCATCCCCTGGGCACCACCGACACCATCGAGGTGGCCCGCATGCTCACACCCTACGGCGGCTTCTTCCGCAACCCGTGGTCGTTCACGTGGCAGGTGGATGTCACCGACTTCAGCCCCGTGCTGCGCGACAGCGTGGAGGTGATCTACGTGCACAGCGGGTACGAACCCGACAACGACCGCGGCTGGGCCGTGACGCTCCACTTCGCCTGCATCACCGGTCCGCCCGCCGCGCGGGTGCTCGCCGTGCACACCCTGCATCGCGGACACTTCGCCTATGGCGATACCGCAAAGCCGTTCGAACGGGCCGTGCCACCACGCACCTTCACACGTCATCCCGCCGCCGCCATGGCGCGCATCCGCCTGCACCAGACCGGCCACGGCATGCACCCCGATGATGGCTGTGCCGAGTTCTGCCGCAAGTGGCGTGAGGTGCGGTTCGATGGACGCACGGTGGACCGCCGCGACCTGTGGCGCGAGTGTGGCACCAACCCCCTGCAGCCGCAGGCCGGCACATGGATCTTCGACCGCGGCAACTGGTGCCCCGGCGAGCTGCAGCAGCCCGACATCGTGGATGTGCCGCTCCGGGGCCGTGCACGCACCCACACCGTGGACGTGGTGATGGAACCCTACGTGCATGACAGCAGCACGGCCAACTGGAGCCTGGCCGCCTACCTGGTGGAACTGGAGGCCCCGCGGTCTGTGAACGATGTTGCGCTGGTGGAGATCCAGGCACCGGGCGATGGCTTCTGCCATGGCCCGCGCATCGTGTTCCGCAACCTGGGCCGTGACGTGTTGCGCCAAGTGGATATCCTGTACACCACCGGTGGCACCTCCCATGCCCGGCGCTGGACCGGATCGCTGGCCTTCGGTGATACCGCCACGGTGACCCTGTCGGGTGATACGGGCCCACGCCCACCGGACCCCTTCTTCGTGCGCCTTGCTGAACCCAACGGCAGGGCCGATGCCTGGCCGCACGACAACATGCTGGGTCGCAGGGCCACCACGGCACCCACCTATCCAAGCCTGCTGCTGGTGCAACTCCTCACCAACAGCGAGCCGCTGCACAATGCCCTGCGCGTGACCGACGCGGATGGCCGCGTGGTGCTGGAGCACCCCCTGGGCACCCTGGACAGCGCCCGCACCCATACCGACACGTTGCGCCTGGCGGAAGGGTGCTACACACTGGCCCTCACCGACACCGCTGGCGATGGCCTGGAGTTCTGGTACAACACCAAGGGCGGGCGCGGAGCACTGCGGTTGCTCGATGGCGATGGCCGCCTGCTACGCCGCTTCGAGAGCGACCACGGCCATGGCCTGACGCACCGGTTCCGCGTGGCGGACGATGCGCCCTCCCAGCGCGATACCGTTCCCGACATCGGCCTCTTCCCCACGCGCACCCGGGGCGCCACGGTGCTGGACTACTTCTCCGACAGGGTGGGTGCGGTGCGCCTGCGGGTGCTCGACCCCCAGGGTGCGGTGGTGCTGGAACGCGACCTCGGGATGTTGCGTCAGGACCGCGTGGAACTGGACCTTTCCTCCCTCCCTCCGGAGCGCTACTCCGCGGTGGTGGAGCGCGATGGCGTGGAGGTGTTCCGACGGCGCGTGCGCATCGTGCAGGAGTAGCGGTGCTCCGGGCATCCGCACCGTTCCGCAGGCACCCGCGCAACTCAGGGTTCCAAGGGATCCCCTTGGATATGCCAGAACGGCCCTTACATGATGCCGATCGTGGTTATCTTACGCCGACAAACAAGCCGTTCAGGATGTACGGACTGATCAATCGCTCCATCAAGGAGCTGGTGTTGCGGCATCATGGTGAGGGCATGTGGACACGCATCGCCCAACGGGCCGGCTGCGGTGACACCGAGTTCCTGGGCATGGAATCCTACCCGGACGAGCTCACCTACGACCTTGTCGGTGCGGCATCCGCAGAACTGAACGTGGAGCCCGCCGCGCTGTTGGAGGCGTTCGGCCGCCATTGGGTGCTGCACTCGGCCCCCGCGAGCTATGGTGACCTGATGGCCCTCACGGGCTCCTCCGTGGAGGAGTTCCTCGGCAACCTGGACATGCTGCATGACCGCGTGGCCAACATCCTTCCCGCCCTGCGGCCACCGGAATTCCGTTCCGCTGTTCAGCCCGATGGCTCCATCCTGCTCACGTACATCACCCACCGGCCCGGACTGGCCCCCATCGTGGTGGGCATGGTCAATGGTTTGGGCGAACGATTCGGGCGGTCGTTGCGCATCGAACACGTGGAGCGCCGCGAGGACACCGGTACGCACGACCTCTTTCGCATCGTCTGAGCCCCATGCAGCGACTGACCCCCGAGGCGTTCACCGCTGCCCTCAACGCCGCATCGCCCTTCTCCATGGTGATGGACGATGCGGGCCGCTTCGTGTTCGTTGGCAGGGGCATGGCGAAACTGGTGCCCGATGCCCTGCAAGGGCGCTCCTTTGCCGAGGTCTTCGTACCCACCCGTCCGGCCACGGACAGGGAGTTCCTGCTGCCCGGTCCCGGGTTGCGGTTCTTCCATGACCGCGCGGTAGCCGTAAGGTTCAAGGCCTCGGTGGTGAGCCTGGGGCCGGGGCTGACCATGGTGGCGGCCAATCCGCTCATCACCGCAGAGCAGTCCATCTCCACGCTGGGCCTCACCCTGGGCGACCTTCCACCGCACGATACCATCGGTGAGTTCACCTTCATGCAACAGACCTACCAGAGCGGTCTGCAGGAGGCGCGGCTGGCCCTGGACAAGGCCCGTGACCAGGCGATGGCCCTGCGGGCCGTGCTGGACAGCTCCCTTGACCAGATCGCCGTGGTGGACATGGAGGGCAGGGTGGTCCGGTGGAACCTGCGGGCCGAGGAGTTCCATGGCATCGGTGGGGCGGCCGCGCTGGGTCGTGACCTGGGCTCCCTGGTGCTCAATGGCGGGCAGGCACGCCTGTGGAACCACCTGCTGGCATGGTACCGCCGCGACCCGCGGGCCGCCTTCCTGGACCGGCCCCACGAGATCGTGCTGCAGGACCGGAACGGTCGCGGGGTTCCCGTCGAACTGCGCATCAGTGCCTTCGAGCATGGCCAGCGCTACCTGCGCATCAATGCGCACGACATCACCGACCGGCTCCGTGCCGATCTGGAGCTGCGCCAGCGTGAAGCCCACTACCGCAGCATCATCTCCAACATGGACCTGGGCCTGATGGTGGTGGACCTCGAGGAGCGCATCATTTCGGTGAACGCCGCCATGAGCGAGCTCCTGGGCGTGCCCGAGCACCGGCTCGTGGGTCAGCGCACGGTGGACATCATCCGGTTCGCGGATCCGGAACAGGCGGCCCTGCTGCAGGAGCATGCCCAACGCGAACGCCTGCAGGGTCGTTCCGGCCGCTGGGAGGTGGCCATCATCCGGCCTGATGGCGAACCACGCCATGTGCTCATCAGCGGGGCACCACGGCACGATGTCCTCGGGCGGGTCATCGGCAGCATCGGCATCCACCTGGACATCTCCGACCGCCACCACATGGCGCAGGAGCTGGAGCGCCGCCGCCGGTGGTTCGAGGCGCTGGTGGACAACCTTCCCGGAGCCACCTTCCTGGCGCGCGCCCTGCCCACCTACCAGCCCCTCTTCGTGAGCGACTACATCGTGCAGCTCACCGGCCACCATCCCGCGGAGTATACCGGTGGCACCATGGACCGGTACACCGCCATGCACACCGATGATGCCACCGCGGTGCGCGACAGGATCGCCAAGGCCATGGCGTCCAGGGAGGAGTACGTGGTGGAATACCGCGTGAGGCACCAGCGCGGACCCCTGCGCTGGGTGCGGGAGGTGGGTCGTTTCTACGAAGAGGGCGATCAGCTGCTGCTGTCGGGCAACGTGTTCGACATCACCACGGAGCGCGAGGCGCAGGAGGAGGCGCGGCTCAATACGCGGCTTGTCGAGGCCCTGGCCACCAGTACCGCCGCCCTGCTGGAATCCCCCGATGTGATGGAAGCCATCGGCGTGGGCATGGTGGTGCTGGGCAACGTCCTGGGGCTCGACCGCATCAGCCTCTACAAGCTTGGGGAGCCTGCCGGGCAGGCGCACTCCTGCGGCACCATCCTCAAATGGCGCGCCGATGACCCGCAAGGCGGTGTCCTGCGCACGGCACGTTCCGAGGCCCCCCTGGCGCATTACGGTCCGGTGGGCGATGCGCTCCTGGATATGCGGCCCTACAGCACCGAACAGCAGTACGAGCGACATCCCGGGTTGCGCTCCTTCATGGCCGCTGAAGGGATCGCCAAGCTGCAGACCCTGCCCCTGCGCACCGCCGAGGGACCCTGGGGCTTCCTCTGTTTCGACCTATGCAAACCCGGCCCCTGGCGCACGGCAGGTGCAACGGCCATCCTCGAAGCCTATGGGTCGGCGGTATCCGAGGCCCTCGACCGCGACCGCATAGGTGCCGCAAGACAGCTTGACCTGGAGGTGGAACAGGCCATCAACCGGCTGGCCTCGGCCATGCTGGGCCACAGTGATGAGGAGGCCCTGTTGTGGGAGGTGGTGGAGCGGGTGGCCGTGGAGTTCGGTCTGGAGCACTGTGTCATCTACCGCATCGACGATGAACGCGGCTGCGTGGTGCCACGGGCGGCCTGGCGCGATGGTGCGCGCAGTGAGGAGTTCGCCCACAACGGCCCCGCGGTCTGCCCCGGCGATGGCATTGTGGGCGATGTGATGCGCCACCGGCGCGCTGAACGCATCGCCGACACCGCCACCGACCCGCGCTATGTGCCCGACCAGCGTGCCCGTGCATCGGAGCTCGTGGTGCCCATCCTCTTCGGCGACCGGCTGCTCGGGGTGATCAACAGCGAGAACGACCGCCCCGCGTTCTACGGGGAGAAGCACCAACGCACCCTGAGCACCATCGCCGCCATGCTCAGCGCCCAGCTGGTGCGCCTGGAGCAGCAGGCACATGTGGAGCAGGAACGCCGCAAGCGCACGGACCTCCAGCAACGCCTCAACGATGAGCTCGCAGGGGCGCTGACCGAACGGAGCGCACGCCTCCGTGAACTGGAGGCCATGTCGCGCTATCCGGACAGCAATCCCAACCCCGTGCTGCGCTTCGCCATGGACGGCCGGTTGCTGTATGCCAACGCCGCCGCCGCCCCCGTGGTGGGGACGTATGCCCTGGTACTGGGCGCCCCCGTGCCGGAGCAGCTCTCCATACCACTGCAGCAGGGGGGAATGGTGCAGGTATCCTGCGGCGACAGGGAGTTCGAGCTGCTGGGCTCACCGGTGCCCGAGTTCGCCTTCGTGAACGTCTATGGGACCGAGGTCACGGCCATGCGGCAGCTCCAGCAGGCCCAGGAGGAGCTCATCATCCAGGAGCGCCTTTCGGTGCTGGGCCGCCTCACCGCCGGGGTGGCGCACGAGATCAACAGCCCGCTGGGTGCCGTGGTGGGTTCCACCCAGAACATCGAATACCTGGTGCAGGACCTCCTGGCGCGTGACCTGCCCGGATTATCGGCACATGAGCAACAGCTGCTGCTCACCCTGATGGCGTGGCCCGTGGAGCCGCCGGCGGCCAACGAGCAGCCCGCGCGCGAGCGTTTCATCCGCGAACGGTTCGCCCTGCTGGCCCTCGAAATGGCGGGCAGCCATTGGGCCCAGCGACTGGCCGAGATGGGTTGGGGAGCCGCACCACAGGAGCCGTGGGAACAACTGGTATCCGAACCGGGACGGGAGCGCATCCTCATGGCCATGACCACCGTGAGCGGGTTGCGCGAGTCCCTGCGCACCGTGCGCTTCGCCGCCGACCGGGCCACCCGTGTGGTGCAGGCCCTGCGCAATTACATGCACAAGGAGGATGTGCGCCACGAGTCCGACTTCGACCTGGCACGCCAGCTGCGCATGGTGGCCACCCTCTTCTCCGCTTCGGGTCGCAAGGGGGTGCGCATCGTACAGCAGCTGCCCGAGCAGCACCTGGTGCGCGGGGTGGAGGACGAGCTGGCCCAGGTGTGGACCAACATCATCAGCAATGCCATGCAGGCCGTGGGCGACGTGGGTGTGGTGCGGGTGACCCTCACCATCGAGGAGGGTGCCACCATCGTGCGCATCGGCAACAATGGCCCGCCCATCCCCCCCGAGGTGATGGCCCGCATGTACGACCCCATGTTCACCACCAAGCCCAAGGGCGAGGGAACCGGCATCGGCCTCAGCATCGTCCGCCGGATACTGGACGCGCACGATGCATCCATCACCTGCACCTCCGCGAGCGAACAAACCGTGTTCACCGTGTGTTTCACCGGATCACACCGGCCATGAACGAACTGCCAGCAGTGCTCATCGTGGACGACGAGCCCATCGTGGTGGTCACCCTGCGCGTTCACCTGCGCCGCATCCTCGGTCCGGAGTGGACCGTGCTGGTGGCGCACTCCGGCGCCGAAGCACTGCAACTGGTGGAGGCCCACCTGGGCAGCGGCGGCACCGTACCGCTGGTGCTGTTGGACTACCAGATGCACCCCATGCGGGGCGATGCATTGCTGCGGCACCTGCAGGAGCGCCTGCCGGACAGTAAGAAGATCATGATCTCCGGCCAGGCGGACATGGCCGCCGTGGCCGATGTCATCAGCGAGGTGAAGTTGTTCCGCTACATGGCCAAGCCCTGGGACCCCCACGACCTGGAGCGCACCGTGCAGCAGGCCATCGGTCGCGCCTGATGCACGTGCGGCCGCACCGGAAATACCCGCATCTTCGCGTTGTGAGCGACCCCCGCGACAAAGACCCGTGCGAAACCCCGGAGGAGGCCTTCAGGGAGCTGGCCAAGGGACCCCTGCCGGAGGTGTTCGCGCAGCACTATGCGGGAGCGTTCCTCTCCTATTGGGGCAGGGTGCCCCGGGAGGGTGAGCCCGCGGAGCGTGCGGCTTCGGATGATCAGGCCGACTGAGCACCGGTGAGCGGACGCGCGCCTGCCCACAGCATCGGATGCACACCTGACCGTCGTCATTGCCATGCGTGGCGTGGCGGGCTATGTTCGGTGCCGGGAGCCCCACCATACCGGCCCCGCACCACCATGCCCACCCGCACCACCATCAAGACCGGCGCCGCCTCTTCCAGGAAAGCGGCCGAACCCGCCAGCAAGGCCACCCCACGCGGCAAGGCGGTTCCCGCACCCCGCAAACCCCGCAACCTGGCCGCTCAACTGCCCGGTGAGCAGCACCCCGGACAGACCAGCGCGGAGGCCAGGCTGCACGACCGCCCCGGATCGCAGCCCGAGCGTGCGCGCCACCAGCATCCCGGCAGCACCACGCCCAAGCGTGGAGCGGCGCGCAGCAACAAGCGCGCCACCAAACGGTGAGCGCGCCACCGATCGTTGCAGTGCCGTGCTGCGGCCCGCACTACGCGGACAGGTCGGCCGTGGCCATCGGCCCGGTTCCGGATGGTGTTGATGCGCCGCGCGCGGTCATTCCGCATTGAACAGGGTGGCCATCGCCAGCACGCTGCCCATCAGCACGATCAGGGCCACCCACCAGAGCACGCCGCGCCAATGGGTGGGTCGCCGTGCCGCCTTGTTCCGTTCGTTCATGCGTCGGGTGTTCCGTCACTTTCGGGACCGTACATCGTGACAACGTTCTGCATATTTCATGCCATTGCGAATAAACCGTGCTACACCATGGTCTCCGGACGCTCCGCGTGCCCAGGCCGTGGTGAGCAGGGTGGCCAGGGCCGGCGTGCCGCCCATCGGCACGATCGGGGCCACCCACCAAAGCGTTTCGCTCCAGTTGCCCGCAGGACGAGGGTGTTGTTCAGGTCCGTTCATGGCGGCAAGGTGATGGCGGCATACCGACAACGGATGTCGTAGTGGTGGCCGGGTGCCCGGTGGTGTGCGGAACCGTCGGCCACTCCGCCAATTGCCCGCAGCGCGTGCCGTGCGGCAACCATGGTGATCACAAACCCAGGCATGCAACAAGTGCGCCAAGGCCCAGAAGGCCTACAACGAATGCGGCCCACCACAGCGCGGCCTGGTCGGGTTCATGTGTCAGGGGTGTACGTGCGTGCATCATGACCCAAATCTCCGCCGGGCCGCACCCCGCCACCATGACATGTTACATGCCGGATGGTGATATTGGTCATTACGCCCCCATCGCACATCGGTGATGTCCCGGTGCAGGAGACCATGCATGGGGCCCAAGCGGACAGGATATTCCAAATTGGCATAACAGGGATGCGACCGGGGAGCATGCTGCACAGCACCGGGGTACGACACGTTTTGGCGGAGTCGCACCGCTTTATTACCAGCCCCGCCCATGCCAGAACGGGATGGATCATGCCAATGTGGAATACAAGCTCCTCAACCAGCGCGGGTTGGGTACTTTCACGGCCGAAGCACATGAGCGACATCCAACACCTCATCGATGCCCTCGTCGCCGGAGATGGGGTTGCAACCGAACGCATGGTGAAAACCCCATAACTGACATGCAGACCAAACGCAGTGCATCCGACCTGTTCATCGTCGACAACTCCGATTCTGAATGGAAGGTGCGTTCATACCTGGCCGATTGGTGCGACCTGAGCAGTTCGATCGATATCGCCACGGGCTATTTTGAGATAGGTGCATTATTGGCGCTGGGAGAGAAGTGGCGGCAGGTTGATACCATCAGGATCCTCATGGGTGACGAGGTTTCCTTCAGGACAAGAATGGCTTTTGATCAGGGGCTGCAGCGCATTACGGCCAAGCTGGACGGCAGCTTGGAGAAGGAGAAGAACGAGAACGATTTTCTACAGGGGGTGCCTGCCATTGTGGATGCCATCCGCAGCGGAAAGATCCAATGCCGGGTGTATCGCAAGGATAAGTTCCATGCCAAGGCCTATATCACCCATGGGCGGCAGGCCGTCATCGGGTCATTCGCACTGGTCGGATCATCCAATTTCACAGCGCCCGGACTACAGGATAATGTGGAGCTCAACGTACAGTTGCGGGGAGCCGAGGTGGGTATTCTGCAGGAGTGGTACGAAGGGCATTGGAAGGATGCCGAGGATGTGACCGCCGATGTGTTGCGCACGCTGGAACGTCATGTGAGCGAGCGCACACCCTTCGAGGTGTGGTTCAAGGCGCTTGACGAGCTGTTCAAGGGAACCTCGCTGAGCCCCGATCTGTGGGACCAGCAGATGAGCAGCATGTTCCCCATGCTGGACAAATACCAGCAGGACGCCTACAAGAACCTCGTCTCCATCGCGAACAAGTATGGCGGCGCATTTTTGTGTGATGGCGTGGGTCTCGGCAAGACCTTCGTGGGCCTCATGCTCATTGAGCGCATGGTGGTGCATGAGGGCAAGCGCGTTGTGCTCTTCGCACCCAAGGCCGCAAAGGAGGATGTGTGGGAGCCGAGGATCCGGAAGAACCTGCCCTCCATCAATAGCGACTTCACCAACTTCGTACTCTACAACCACACCGACCTCCAGCGCAAAGAGGACTTTCTCGAACGCATGGAGCTCACCATCAAGGATGCGGATGTGGTCATCATCGACGAGGCGCACCATTTCCGCAACCCGGGCCTGAAGGGCGAAGGGCAAAAGGACCCATCCCGGTACCGCAGGCTGCAGCAGTTCCTCAAGCAGGGCGAACGCACCAAGCAGCTGTTCATGCTCACCGCCACGCCGGTCAACAACAAGGTGCATGACTTCCGTTACCTGATAGAGCTCTTCACCGGGGGACATGACAATTATTTCGCCGCCGATGGTGTGCAGAACCTCCGTTCACATTTCGTGCAACTGGAGCGGCGCCTCCAACAGCAGGCAACCACCGCTGATATTGAAGATCTCGAGTATGGGACCGGGATCTTTGAGGCGGAGCAGGCGCTGCGCACGGACAAACTCTTCGAACGGCTGGTGGTGCAACGCAGCAGGGCCTATGTAAAGCGCAGCCAGGAACTGCAGGGTGTGAAGGGAGCCACCTTCCCGGAGCGCAAACTGCCCACTGTGGTGCCCTACAGCCTCAAGAAAGCCTATGGCAAGCTGCTGGACAGCGTGGAGAAGGCCTTCAGCCGCGAGAAACCCCTGTTCATGCTGAGCATCTACTATCCGCTGGCCTACTGGAAGGGAACAACGGAGGATGAGAGCTTCAACTTCCGCATTGGTCGCCAGCAACAGGTGGTCACCATGATCCGCACCCTCTTCCTCAAGCGCCTGGAGAGTTCCGCGCAGGCCTTTGAGGGTTCTTGCTACCGCCTGCTGCAGCGCCTGCTGGCCTGGGCCACTGCGCACGCGGAAAAGAAGATCGACAAGGACCGGCTTGAGCGGTGGAAGACCAAGAACGCCGCCATCATCAACTACGCACAGGAGCACCAGATGCAGTTGTGGCCGACCGATGCGCAGGAGGACCAGGCGGAGGAGTTCCTTACGGAG
>JBIJDX010000176.1:0-6050 GCA_044343855.1 Flavobacteriales bacterium | reverse complement strand
GACGCAGCGGTGACCACGCGGATCTTGTTCTTGGGGACGTAGGGGGCGGCTTGCACGAAGGTGGACATGGCTATGGCGGCGGGCTGGTGCCCGGGAGTGGTGCGAAGTTACCGGGTGGGGGTGAGAGTGGTGAGGGTGGGGAGAAGGGTGAGAAAGTGCGCGGGTGATTGGCGAATGTTCATTGGTGAATGGTGGGCCGCCGGACGGGCTGTGCGCTATAGTTGCCTTGTCCGGGCCAGCGGCCGGTGCGTTCCGGTGGCTTCCTGCGGTCGCCTCCTCGCTGCTACCGCCCGCAAGGCCCGTCCATCGGCAAGCTGCCGCTCCCATCCCTGGCGGGAATACTGCATACCACCCTAACTTTAAGCATCAACGCACAACCCCGCCACGACCATGAAGACCACCCGCGAACTCACCGCGATCATCGAACGCGAGGGCAATGACTACGTGGCGCTCTGCCCTGATCTGGACGTGGCCAGCCAGGGCGGTACGTTCGAAGAAGCGCGCACCAACCTGATCGAGGCCTTGGAGTTGTTCTTCGAGACCGCTTCGCCCGCCGAGGTGCGGGAACGGCTGCACGAAGAGGTTCTGGTGACCCGTGTGAAAGTGGCTGTGTGATGCGCACCCTCAGTGGACGTGATGTATGTTCCATCCTTCGGGAGCACGGCTTCGAGCAAGTCCGACAGCGCGGTAGTCACATCATCATGCAGAAGGTGATACCAGGCTCCACGGTAACCGTGCCCGTTCCGGACCATAAGAGATCCGCATCGGCACGTTGATGTCCATCATCCGGCAAAGTGGGTTGGACAGG
The DNA here is from genome assembly GCA_044343855.1 of Flavobacteriales bacterium. Lineage (GTDB taxonomy): Bacteria > Bacteroidota > Bacteroidia > Flavobacteriales_F > PHOS-HE28 > PHOS-HE28. The sequence goes on along the minus strand of JBIJDX010000176.1, from coordinate 5,242 downwards.
TCTCTGTTCGCCTGAGCAGCGTTCTCTCCAGGGAACTTCTCCTTACGTTCGTTCAACATGCGTGCAGCACTCTTCTCCCTGGTCCTACTGCCCGTGCTGGCCGTCGCCCAGAGCTGGTGCCCGCCGGGAGCTACGTGGACCTTTGGCTACACCGATATCCTTGGTGGCGTTATCGGTCATGCGCGTGTGGACCATACCGCTGATACCGTTGTCGGCGGCATGCCAGCCCAGCGGCTGGAGGTGCGAGTGAACGCATACAGTTACCCGACCCAAGCGTATTGGAACGAGACCCCGATGGGCATCTACTTCACCACCGGGACTTCCGATGTGGTGCAGCTCTGGAACCCCAATGAGGCGGCATACGATACGCTGTACTGGTTCAGTGCGGTGCCCGGCAATCGTTGGTCCGTGCCATGGACCTATGGCGGGGTGCCGGACTTCATCGTATTGGACACCCTATGGACAACAATCGGCGGACAAGCACTTCGCCAAGTCGTGGTGGGCTTGGATGGACCCTCACCGGAGCCGATCGACACTTTGACCGAACGGCTGGATTTCATGGAGATCTTCATCAATGCCATCAGCCCGATGCTCCTGGTGGACCAGCCCTTCGGCGGCTTGCGTTGTTACAGCGACAATGACCTGCAATGGACGAACCCGACCCTGCAATTCGGATGCGCATCGCTGGTAGGACTCGCGAACCTCGACCGCAGCATGGCAACGGCCATTTATCCCAACCCCGGCACCACCCACTTCACCCTCAACCTCCCGCCCGGCCCGCACACCATCACCCTCTTCGATGCCACGGGCCGCATGGTGCTGCAACAACGCACCACTGATGCCCGGCCAGTGATCGCCACGGAAGCACTGCCCGCCGGGCTGTACCGCATCAGTGTATGCGATGAACGGAGCGAGGTGATGGGCGCGACGTGGGTGAAGGAGTGAGCGTTTGCGATCACGCGCGGACCTCGTGTTCCGGTCACGTGCGGGCGGTTCAGGATATTGCATTGTTCATGATGCATTCCACTCCCTACAGTTCCATGACCAACGCCCGACATGGCACATGCTGAATAGGCAGCCTTGGTGGGCTGCCAGCTTCAATCCAGGCGGTATACGCCACCGCTGCCCCGGATATCCTGCTGGATAATGGCCGGTGCCCCGCGGTAATACACATCGCCACGGCTCAGGACCTGAACAGCCAGCCGTTCCTCGGACCAGCAACGGATATCAGCCACCCCGCTGTTGTTCACATTCACCTCCGCAGCGCGTAGCCCGGATGCATCGATGGCACCGAGCACCCCGCTGTACAGGTCGGCCACTGCGTTGCATCGGCCCCGCAGGATGGCATCGCCCACACCACTGTGCAAGGCACAGGTCAGGTGTTCCACGTCCAGGCAGAGCGAGACCGTTCCTTCACCCCCCCACTGCTCCACCACGAACCGCTCGCAACGTATCGTGTCGGTACCACTGACCGCGCCACTTCCCCTCAGTACAAGCCGCTCGACCCCACGGACAGGGACGAACAACGTGATGCGTGGACGGTAGCTCCGCACCCAGTTGCACCGGTTGCCGTTGCGCACCACAAGCACGCCGTTCTCCACCACGGTCTCCAGCTGCGGCAGCAGCGAGCGTCCGGCATCAAGCGCCACCGTTCCAACGGCCCTGTCCTCCAGCACAACATCGATCCGATCCGCCACATCCACTGCATGGAAGGGTGCAAGTGTACGTTCCTCGCGACGCATGGGCCCGGTGCTCGTCAGGCAGTCGTCCCACTGCTCGCGCGCGCAGCCGGCCAGGGCAATGCACAGGGGTATGAGCCACTTCAGTTCCATCGGTATCCCACACCGAACTCCCAGTGATCGGCCACTGCGGAATGGCTCTTCAAGGATATGTTCCACAGGAGGTGACGGCCACTGCTGAAGCGCATACCGATCCTCTGGTACAGGGCTTGACGATCGGCTGCAGGGGTATGTACATAGCCACCCAGTTGAACGAACAGTTCGCCGCGACCGAAGAACAGCGAATAACCGCCATACAGGCCGAGTTGCGTCAACGCTGCACGCCCTCCACCGGCCAGTTCGGGGTGCACCACGGCGAGTGTGCCCTTGTTGAACACATCCGCACCGGCGGAGAACCCGGAGCGCGACGATACCTTCCATTGCCGCAAACTCTGGAGCAGGTAGACGGTGCGCTGCCCACTGAAGGGGGCGTCGGCCTCATTGACACCCATCGCAGCCACGACACGCCATTCGCCCCCAGCACAGGTGGTATCGGATGGAGTTTGCAGACCGGGCATGGCGCCATCCCTGCCCAGCCTGCACCCCACACCGAAGGAGGCACTCACATAGTTCAGCCCCAGGTTGGGTAACCGGTAGGCCCCGTTGCTCCAATGGTCCAGGCCCAGGCCCATGCTCAACGTCCAGCGGCCCAGGGTGCGACGGTGTTCGGCCATCAGCTGGATGGCGGTGTTCAAGCGCGATCCGATGGCGATCTGCTTGCCGTTGTCGATCCTGTCAAAAGGGCGGGTGACCAACCCGACCCCCCAGCCCACCCGGAGCCCGAAGCTGGCATCCGTCCGACGTACCAGGGGCAGGTGCAGATATGGGAGCACCCTTACGGCGCTGCCGATGCGTGATGGCGAACCCAGGTCCGTATGAAGGATGGCAAGACCGTGGACAGGCAGCAGATAACTGTGGTGCCAGGCCCGTCTGCCGCTGACAGCGCGTTCCACATAGAGTTCAACAGCCGCACTGTGGCGTTCCACGAGTATCCAGCTGCTGGATCGATGCCCCCAGAGGAACCCGTAATGTCCTCGCATTCCAACGCTCACAGGCGTTCCACCGGCACACATCACCGGGTCCGAGAACACCAACTGCGCAACGAGCGCCACCGAGCCGGGTACGCCTCCACGAAAGGCCATCAGGTGATCACTGGAATGTCCTTGTCAGCATACCTCCTGACGCCATGCTGCCGCATGTACAGGTCGAATACCACGCCATCCGCAAGGCCCACCTTTGGAACGAACACCTCCTCCACGCCCGCCATGTCCATCACCTGCAGGAAGATGTCGGCGGCAGGGATGATCACATCGGCGCGATCGGGTCGCAGGCGAAGCACCTTGACGCGATCCTCGAGGCTGTGGGAGGCGATGCGGTCGCGTTGGCGTTGGATATCCGCACGGGTGAGCGGCTCCCCGAACAGGTTGCCGTTCTCCTTGAAGATGCGGTTGATGTTGCCCCCCGTACCGATGGCCATCAGGGTGCCATGCTGGCTGCGCAGCCCCTCCAGGAAGCCGCGCATTTCATCCCAAACCCCCGGATCCACCTTGCCCTTCAAACTGCGCACGGTCCCCACCTTGAAACTGGCGGACCTCACGCGCCGGCCCTGCTCCAGCCAGGTGAGCTCGGTGCTGCCCCCGCCCACATCGATGTAGAGGTAGCTGCGGTCCTTCAGCAGGTCCTGTGTCCAGAACGTGTTCACGATGAGGTCGGCCTCGGTGCGCCCGCCGATCACCTCGATGTGCACGCCGCTCTCCATCTCCACCCGCGTTCGCACCTCCTCGCTGTTGGTGGCCTCGCGCATGGCGCTCGTGGCACAACAACGCAGGTGGGTGACGCCGTACACCTCGGCCAGCAGCCTGAATGACTTCAGGCTTTTGATCAGGTTGTCGCGCTTGCTGTTGCTGATGGCACCGGCATCGAACACGTCCTCTCCAAGGCGGATGGGCACCCGCACCAGGGTCTGCTTCTTCACCACCGGGTGGTCGGCGCGTTCAATGACCTCCCCGATGAGCAGGCGCACGGCATTGGAGCCGATGTCGATGGCGGCATATGTGAGGTCGCGGGCGATGGCACGAAGCTACGCAGGCATCGACCACGATGCCAACAGCGAACTTGAGCGGACATCCCCTTCTTCGCCTCCATGAGCAGCAGCAGCGCCGGGCGTTCCGGAGCGGACCGCTTCCTCTCGATCATCGCACGCGCCGGCAAAGCCCGCTATCATAGGGCGATATGAAGGTCAGGCGGGAACGGGGACTCCGATCCACACCATGCTTCCCTGCTCGGCATCCCGGACCAGGGTGGTCTGCCAGCGCTTGCCATCAGGAGCGCACTGGAAATATGCCCGAAGCAACGGTCCGCGATGACCATGCAGCGCAGACCCACCTCCACCTACCCCAGGGTCCTGAAACCAAGCCGCATCAGGATCACTTCAGCACCGCCAGCCGTTCCTCCAGCGCCTTGATCTTGGCCTCCGCATCGGCCTTCTTCCTGCGCTCGTTCTCCAGCACCTGCGCAGGCGCACCGGCCACGAAGCGCTCGTTGCTCAGTTTCTTCTCCACGCTATTGAGGAAGCCACGCAGGTAGTTCAGCTCTTCCTCGGCCTTCTTGGCTTCCGCAGCAGGGTCCACGTTGCTGCCCGGATCGATGGCGTACTCGGTGGTGCCCACCAGGAAGGTGACACTGCCCTCGCTGGCCTTGTCCACCGCCTGCAGCGCACCCACGTTGGCCAGCTTGTTCACGAGTGATGCAACGGCCGTGCGCATCGGGGACGCCCCCTTCACCTGCACGTCCAGCGCTTCCTTGGGGCTCATGCCGCGCTCGTTGCGCGTGTTGCGCACCGCGGTCACCAGGTCGAAGGCATGCTGCACCTCGGCCTCCAACTTGGCATCACCCTCACCGCCCTTCGGCCATGCCGCCACGATGATATCCTCCCCTTCCTTGCGCTCCCGCAGGTGGTGCCACAGTTCCTCCGTGAGGAAGGGCATGTACGGATGCAACAACTTCAGCACGTCCTCGAAGATGCCAATGGTGGCCTCGTAGGTCGCCGCATCGATCGGCTGGCCCACGCCGTCCACGAACGCAGGCTTGATGCTTTCGAGGTACCAGCTGCACAGGTCGTCCCAGATCAGCTTGTAGGTGGTCATCAGCGCCTCACTGATGCGGAACTGATCGTACAGGCCATTGAGCTCCGTGGTGCTGCGCTCCACACGACTGCGCATCCAGGCCACGGCCGCCGCGTTCGCGGCAGGTTGTTCCTGTTGGGCAACGCTCCACCCCTTCACCAACCTGAACGCGTTCCAGATCTTGTTGCTGAAGTTGCGGCCCTGCTCGCACAGCGAATCGTCGTAGGGCAGGTCGTTGCCCGCCGGACTGGTGAGCAGCATGCCCACGCGCACACCATCGGCGCCGAACTTCTCGATCAGCTCCAAGGGATCCGGGCTGTTGCCCAGGCTCTTGCTCAT
>JBIJDX010000175.1:0-6090 GCA_044343855.1 Flavobacteriales bacterium | reverse complement strand
CGAAAAGACCGCCCTTGTGGAGCTCACCGACCATGAGCTGCCCAGGCTGCTCGACCGCCTTGATACCCTGATGGCACACTGGGAACCCGACGAGGTTGCCCGCATGAGCCGCATCACCACCGAGCTGAGCGCCATGTTCGACCTGCACGATCGGATCAAGGCGCTCCTGCCCTCGCTGGAGAGTTACAGCGACCCGTTCGTGCACATGGAGCGCAGCGGCCTGGCCGAGGAGGGGGGGCCATTGGACCTGCAACGGGCAAGGGTGGTGGCTGAATTGGATGCGCTGCTGACCATGCAGGAGAACAAGCGCAGGGAGCTAGCCGAAAGCATGATACTGAGCTTCAATTCGCTCCGCTTCATCGTGCTCTACATGGGCATCGCCCTGGTGATCGTGGGGGCGGTGTTCGCCATGCTCATCATCCGGGGCATCGTGGTGCCCGTGCGCCGCCTTCGCAGCATGCTCCTCAGCCTTGGGCGTGGCATCATTCCGGTGACCACCATCCGCACCACCAATGACGAGGTGGGCGACATGAGCAATGCGCTCGCATCCCTGGTGGAAGCGCTGCGCCGCACCACGGAATTCTCACACCGGGTTGCTGCGGGCGATTTCAACACCGCATACCAGCCCCTGAGCGGCGAGGACATGCTCGGGCATGCCCTCCTGAAGATGCGTGACGAGCTTGGCCAGCGTGAGCGGATACTGGAGATGAAAGTGGCCGAGCGGACGGAGGAGGTCGTAAGGCAGAAGGAGGAGGTGGAACGACAGGGCCGCAGGGTGGTGGACCTTTACAAGAACGTGACGGACAGCATCCGCTACGCGAAGCGCCTGCAGGAGTCCATCCTTCCCCCCGACAGGCACATCCGCGAACTGCTCCCTGAATCGTTCGTCTACTACCGCCCCAAGGATATCGTCAGCGGCGATTTCTACTGGGTGGAGCGCGCAGGCAACAAGGTGGTCTTCGCCGCGGTTGATTGCACCGGTCATGGCGTGCCGGGGGCCTTCATGAGCCTGGTCGGCCACAACGCCCTGAACCAGTCGGTGAAGGAATATGGACGCACACGCCCCTCGGAGATCCTGGCGGACCTGAACCGCATGGCCTATAACGCCCTTCACAAGGACCGCGACCCGGGCATGGTGCGTGATGGGATGGACCTTGCGCTATGCACCTACGACAAGGACAACGGGGTGCTGGAGTATGCCGGGGCCAACAGCCCGCTGTACCTGCTGCGCGCCGGGGAGGTCCTGCAATACACCCCGGACAAGGTGGCCGTTGGCAGCAATGAACTGCCCACCGGTTCGTTCACCGACCACCGCATCGAACTGCAGCCCGGGGATGTGGTGTACCTGTTCTCCGATGGCTATGCGGACCAGTTCGGTGGGCCACAGGGCAAGAAGTTCATGTATCGCAGGTTCCGGGAACTGCTCCAGGGGATCCATCAGCAGCCCATGGAGGATCAGCGCACGGCATTGGTGGATGCCTTCACCAAGTGGCGTGGCGGCCACGAACAAGTGGATGACATCCTGGTGATCGGGTTGCGCGCCTGAGCACGCTTTCCGATCATCCCTGCATGGTCCAACCTCCCGCCCCGGTGGTGGTCTCCCGCGGGTTCATGCACATCACCGGAATGTGGGCCTCGTTGGTGAGCACCTCCTGCTCGTAGGGCACGCCCAGCACCCCGAAGATGTTGCCCTGTGCAAGGTTCATGATGGCGATGAGATCCGCATCCACCTTCACGGCGTGGCGCACCACGGCTTTTACGAAATTGTCGCTGTCCTCCTCCGCGATGGTCGTATCGTGGGTGATCCCGCGCTCCCCCAGGTATTGATCGGCGAAACGCAGATGGTTCTCCAACTGCTTGTGCAGGAACTCATCGTCCTCCCGGGGAACGATCAGGTGCACCCTGCTCTGGAAATGCTTGGCCATGTCGGCCACGAGGGTCAGCTTCTGGCGGGTCTCCTTGTGCAGGTCCAGGGGCACCACGATGGAATCATATCCGTTGGCCTTGATGGAGCGTTCCTGCACCACGATGAACGGTACGGGGGAGCTGGTGATCACTCGAAGCGCGCGGCTGCCGGTGATGAATTGCATCCCCCGCATGCCATGGGTTCCCATTACGATGAGGTCGGCATCCACTTCTGCGGCAGCATCACCGATGTCGTCATAGATGTTGCCCACACGCACCAGCTTGTGCAGCACCACATTCCCCGCTGTTGACCGCAACTTGCCGATCGCAGTGGACAACCGGTCGCGGGCGTCCTCCACCTCCGATTGTTTGCCCACCACATGCAGCAGGAATACTTCGGCTGCGCTATGCTGGGCCAGCGTGATGGCGTGGCTCAATGCGTTGTCTGCCACCGCACTGAAGTCGGTGGGCACGATGATCTTGCGGAGTTCTCGGCTCATGGTTCCTGTGCGGCAATAACGGGATGCAGGTTCCCCGGGCCACGAAGGTAGCAGAGCGGCTTCAATTGCGCCACTATCGATCCCGTTCAAGACCGTGTCGTCAATGGGAGGAGCCGCCCCAAAGGCATCCAACAAACGACAGCAAGCGGCTGCAAACGCATATAAACGAAGATCGCACGGATCATCGTTTCCGGTGATGCCTGCTTTGCGTCCGGATCGGCCATGGTGGACGGTCCGCATCAACAGATCGAGCAGGAACGCATGAACACGACGATGAAGAACAAGGTGCAATTGATCGGCAACCTGGGAGCCGATCCCGAACTGAAGACCATGTCCGGAGGGCAGCACGTGCTACGCCTCAACCTGGCGACCAACGAGCGTTACAAGGCGCAGGACGGGGAGTGGAAGAGCGAGACCCAGTGGCATACCGTGGTGGCCTGGGGCAGGCAGGCGGAGCGCCTTGCCGGTCAGGTGCGCAAGGGGGCGGGGCTGCTGGTGGAAGGGCGCCTGGTACACAGGCGTTATGAAACCAAGGAGGGGGAGAAGCGCTTCTCCTCCGAGGTCGTGCTCAACGACTACCAGTTGTTGGCATCACCCGCCCTGGCGGAACTGAACTGAACAGTGCGGTCCCGCCCGGTCGTGATCGTTGGCCGGTGAGTGAGGGTCGTGAAGGGGAACGGGGCGGCTGCGCCGGGTGGACCCATTGTTCAATTGCGCAAGGCCCTTGCTTCGGCAGGGGCCTTGTTGCATTCGGGCAAGAACTACGTGGCGGCTTCCCCGTTGCTGGGCAGCCGCGGGCCTGCGCGTCGCGTGGGAGCTACATGCGGCCATGTGCAGCGTCCGCGGCAGGCATCGGGGCGCACAACCGCGTCGGCGCAGTGCTCCTCCCGCGCCAAGGCGCAGGGCCCCATCGCCGGTCGTTCTGCGACGAACGCTTCTGCGTGTGCGCTGACACTGTTCTGCGGATGCGTCGGTGAGCCTGCTCTGGGGCGCCCGTATCCTGTCGCCCCGAGGTTGACCAGGGCCCTGCCCACGCATCGGACCACGGCCAAAAAACACACAACAAACGACAGCAAACGGCTGCAATCGCCTGTAAACGACTATTACCCGAATGACCGTTGCAAGCCCCTGGACTTTTGCAGCGGTCAACGGAACAAGACCACATCCAACTGAAAAACCAACAACCAGTACCCATGAACACGTTGAAGAACAAAGTGAACCTGATCGGCAACCTCGGTGCGCGGCCTGATGTCCGTGAAGTGGCCACCGGCCGCAAGGTGGCCCGCATGGTGGTGGCCACCCACAGCATCACCCGCACCGCCAGTGGCGAACGCGACACCAACACCCAGTGGCATACCGTGGTGGCCTGGGGCCGCACCGCGGAGCAGGCGGAGCGCCTCCTGGAGAAGGGGAGCCCCGTGGCGCTGGAGGGCCGCCTGGTGCACCGCAGTTACGCCGGCCGCGATGGCCGCACCCGCCATATCAGCGAGATCGTGCTGAGCGAATTCCAGCTGTTGCCCTCGCAGAAACGCACCGGCAAGGCCGCCTGACGTTCACCCCTCATTCCGACGAACACAACAACAACCCAACATCCGAACGACCATGAATACCGTACGCAACCGTGTAAGCCTTATCGGCAACCTGGGCAACGACCCCGAAGTGCGCGAGATCGCAGCCGGCCGCAAGGTGGCACGCCTTTCCCTGGCCACCCACGACAGTTATCGCAATGCAAGCGGGGAGCGCGTCACCGATACCCAGTGGCACACCGTGGTGGCCTGGGGTAGCACTGCAGACCAGGTGGAGCGCCTGCTGCGCAAAGGCACCGCCGTGGCGCTGGAGGGAAAGCTCGTACACCGCAGCTACGAAACCGCCACCGGGGAGAGGCGCTACATCACGGAGATCGTGCTCAATGGGTTCCAGCTGCTGAACGGCCAGCGTGCACAGCTCGCTGAGGCCGCCTGAACACGCCATACGCCATGCTCGAACGGCTCCGGTGACCCCGGGGCCGTTCTGCATTTCCGATCATCGATCACACATGATGTCATGGCCGACCGGTGATGTCCAAGGCATCAGAACGTCACCTCCACTTCCTGCTCCGAGCCTTCGCGCAGCACCTTCACTGCGGCGTGATCACCCTTGTTGAACTGCCCGAGCGCCTTCATGTAGCTCATCATATCGGTCACCTGCAGTGCACCGATGGCAACCACCACATCACCCTTGCGGAGGCCGGCATTCGCGGCCGGCTTACCCTCGGAGACACCGTCGATGCGCATCCCCCTGCCATCGTACATGTAATCCGGGACGACCCCGAGCGTCACCTTGAAGCGCGGGGTGTTCTCGGTGCTCACATCCTCCGTCTTCGTGAAGGCGATCTTCCCATCGTCGTTCAGGGTGGTGATCAGCGACTCGATGTAGCGTGTGATGCGCAGCATGCCGTCGTAGTTGATCTTCTCCTCGTCGTCGCTGGGCTTGTGGTAGTCGGCGTGGGTGCCCGTGAAGAAGTGGATGGCCGGCACCGCCTGCAGGTAGAAGCTCGTGTGGTCGCTGGGGCCGATGCCGCTGGTGGTGGTCTTCACCTTCAGGTCGCCCACCAGGATGCGCGGCACCTCGGCCCAGGCCGGCGATGTGCCCACCCCGTTGACACCGATGGAGCCCGTACTGTCCAGGCGGCCCACCATGTCCAGGTTGATCATGTAGTTGAGTTCGCCGATCGGCACGGTGGGGTGCTTGGTCCAGTAGTTGGATCCGTAGAGCCCCTTCTCCTCGCCGCTGAAGGCGATGAAGAGGTAATCGTTGGCGCGCGCCTCATCCATTTCGGCCAGGTCACGCGCCAGTTGCAGCAACACGGCGATGCCGCTCGCGTTGTCGTCCGCGCCGTTGTGGATGGCACGCTCACCGCGGTGCAGGCTGCCCTCATCGCCCCATCCCAGGTGGTCCAGGTGCGCGCCGATCACCACCACGTTGGGCTTGCCATTGTCCAACAGCCCCACCACGTTGTACCCGGTGCGCTCCCCGCGAACAATGTCGGTGTGGATGGCGCAGGGGTTGTTGTCCACCAGCAGTTCATGCAACGCCTTGTCCTTGAGGAACACCGCAGGCACCGGCAGCGTGGGTGTCCTGGCGGAGAACTTCAGGTCGGGATCCTCCGCGTTGGCATCGTCGTTGTAGAACAGGATGCCGATGGCACCTCGGGCGACAGCCTTCTCGGCCCTGGCGAAGAGGTCGTGGTGTGCGAGGTACTTGCTGTGCGGGTGGATGCCATCGGGCGAGCTGATGGCGATGGCGGCGATGCGGCCGGTGAGCGAAGCGTCCCCGTAGTCATCGTGGTTGAGCTCTGGCGCGTGGATGCCGTATCCCACCTTGTAGACCTTGCCCATGGCCGCACCAGCGGCGGAGAAGGGCATCGGTGTGAACTGTTCGCCCATCTTCAGCCGTTTGCGGCCCAGCTGCATGGTGTTGCCCGGGCCGGCGACCGGATCCAGCCGGAAGGTGAAGGCTTGCTGGTAGGTGGCGTTGTCGCCGTAGGGCATCAGCCCCACGTTGCCGAACTTGGCGGCGATGTAGTCCACCGCTTTGCGCTCGCCTTCCGTGCCTGTTTCGCGGCCTTCGAGCAGGTCGCTGGCCAGGTACTTCACATCGTACTTCATCTGGTCCTTCGCATCGCTGTCGCTTTGCAGTTGGGCAA
>JBIJDX010000174.1:0-6096 GCA_044343855.1 Flavobacteriales bacterium | reverse complement strand
ATACAACTCCTTCACTCTTGCCGCCCGGCAAAGCTCCACGAACGATGACCGCTGCTTGTTGATCAGGTCTGACAGCATGCCGGAAAGGTACGATAGGAAGGTGGCTGGTCAGCAGCGCACCATGTCCATGCGCGGCGGTGCCTCTCGGAACGGATCGACAGGGCACCCCTTCCAAGTAAGCTTGCCGCTCCACCTTGAGCCCTTGTGTCTTCTGCCTTGAGCCTTTCGCCTCGCTCACTCCACCACCACCGCTTGGCTCACCACGCCGCCGCCGTTCTGGACCTGCAGCGTGTAGCTGCCCTTGGCGAAGGTGGAAAGGTCCAGGGTGCGCTGGGTGCGTGCGCCCGAGGCGGTGAACACCTCATTGTGCACCAGGGCACCGCGCGCATCGAACACCTGCAGGGACACCAGCCCACTAAGCTCCAACTCCACGGTGAACTGGCCGCGGTTGGGGTTGGGGAACACCTTGACACCACCCGAAAGCATGCCACCCGGCTCCAGGCCCATGCCCAGGGACACCGCGGTGCAAAGGCTGTATGTGTTAACGCAGTTGTCACCATCCAGATAGGTGTAGCTGATGCTATGCGTACCCTCACCTGCCACAGCTGGCGAGAACGTGCTGCCCGTTACGCCCGGGCCGATGAACACACCACCCGCAGGCGAACCTGTGAGCGTTACAGGACCAGCGCTAGTGGTGTAGCTGGTACTAAGACCGCTGAAGCTCACCGGAGCAGGGCTGAGGCAGGGAATTAAGGGTTGTGCGTTGTAGAGGGATTGGATCTCTGCGGGGGTGAGGGCGCGGTTCCAAATGCCAATGTCATCTAACTTTCCCGTTAAAAATTGAGGGCCACTCTGTAATGGAACAGTTGGATGTTCAACCCCAAAAAACAAACTTCCGTTGTTATTGTAACTCTGTGCATTAGGATTTACAGGGGCAGAAATAATAAGATCTCCGTTTATAAATATCGACATGGTACTATTTTGGGAATTGTAAACGCCAACAATTTGGTTCCATAAATTTAAATTTGGAGTTGTTGTGGTAAATAAGGCTCCGTTGTTGTTGTTTAAATCCCCTGATAATATAAATGTAATTCCAGACCCTTCGTAACGTAGTATGTAACTTCCTACCGCACTGGTGGAACTATTAATTTCATTTCTTGTTACAAGATGTTGGAATTGGTTTGCACCACTTTTGGTCGCCCAACAACTGATACTAAAAGATTCGTTTCCAACATTTAAAAGCGGGTTGAAAGCGCATTCAATCCAATTGTTACCTTGAAAATCGTAGGCGCTGTTGTTATTTCCATAGCGATCATCCGTAAGATTAGCGCCATTGTTTACCCCATTTATTCCATTCCCGCTTTCATCATTGGCATTGCCATTAAAGGGCCACCAGCCCACGAGGCCGTTGGTGGGTACGTAGCTGGGTACCTGGGCGTGGAGGGTGGTGAGAAGGGTGAAAATGGAGAGGAGGGAGAGAAGGTGGCGCATGGGGGTGGGAGTGAGAGCGAGTGAGAAGGGTGAAAGAGTGAAGGAGTGAGGAAGTGGGGAAGTGAAGAGGAGCGCGGGGGGCGGGCCTACTGGGTCCGGAACATCACGGAGACTATGAGACTATAGGTAATGCGTGTTTGCCTGTTCATCCGCAATAGAATCCACTGCAAAACTCGAAGTGTCGGGATCGCCAGACAAGCCCAAATTGTTCTACCTGCCGTATCTTTGGTTCTAAACAAGACCTCCGCATGGACAAGAAGATGGGCCAGAAGGTGCGCATGGTGCGCAAGCTGAAGGGCTTCTCGCAGGAGTACATGGCCCACGCCCTGGGGATGAGCCAGCGCGGCTACAGCAAGCTGGAACGCGACGAAACGCGGCTGGATTGGGAGCGCATCACCCAGATCGCCAAGCTCTTCGAGATGGAGCCCCTGGACCTGGTGAGCTTCGACGATAACCTGATCTTCAATAACTGCACGCAGTCCGGCAAGATCATCAACAGCCAGTTGCACAGTGTGCAGAACGAGAAGCTGATCGCCCAGTACGAGGAGCGCATCAAGCACCTGGAGGCGGAGGTGGGGTTCCTGCGGGATGAGCTGCGGGCGCGCAGGGGGTAAGGTGAAGGTGGTGAGAAGGGTGAAAATGGAGAGAGGGGAGAGAGGGGTGAGAGAGGAGAGAGAGGTGAAAACGGAGAGAGGGGTGAGAGAGTGAGGAAGTGAGGAGGGGAAGAGGGGAAGAGGGGAAGAGGGGAGGAAGTGAGCAGGCTGCGGGGAAGGTGCTGCCAGCACTGGCGGTGCTCGCCGGACCACGGCGTAGAGCGGCCACGCCCGAGCGCCCGGCAGAGGCGGCTGGTTTCCCAGCTTCCCAGCTTGCTGGGTATTTTTTTCGCAGCCCTATCTTCGTATCATGAAAATGACCTTCGAGCTCCCGCCGGACCTGGTGTTGCGCCTGAAACTGCGGGCCGCACAGGATGGTTCCAAGCTGAAGGACCTGATCGCCGAAGCCTGCCGTCGTCTGCTTGCGGAAGAGGAACCGCCGAAGAAGCGGAGGAGCGGCAGGAGCCCATTTCCGGTGGTAAAGGGAGGCATGGGGTCCGGGGAGGTATTCTCCCCCGAACACGTGGACGAACTGTTATGGGGCGGTGCGCAATGAGCAAAGCCTCCCTGCCCGACATCAACGTATGGCTGGCGCTCAGCCTGCAGGCGCACCCGCACCACCCAACGGCACTGGCTTGGTTCGGCGCCTCCAGAACAGGCACCGTGCATTTCTGCCGGTACACCCAGCAAGGCACCCTTCGCCTGCTCACAACCGCTGCGCTATTCGCCCCGCTTGGCCTTCGACCCATGGGCAACCGCGAAGCGATCGGGGCCCTGGCGAACATGCTGGCCGACGACCGTATCACCTTCGCGGAAGAACCACGCGGGGTCTTCGATGCCTGGATGCGCCATGCCGATGCCCCTGGGTCATCGCCCAAACGTTGGATGGATGCCTACCTGGCTGCCTTCGCCCTGGTGGGCGGTTACCAACTCGTCACCACGGACAAGGGCATCAAACACTTCAAGGAAGTGGATGTGCTGGTGCTGAAATAAGGGCGTCGCTGCGCGCATACACGGCCGCGGTGAACCAGTTCGGCCTGGCCGAGAAGATCAGCTACGTGAGCACCGGCGGCGGCGCCATGCTGGAGTACCTGGAGGGCAAGGTGCTGCCGGGGATCGCGGCGGTGCGGGGTTGAACGCGCATCCACGCCACGGGATGGCTGGTTTGCAACAAGCACCTGTGACCGCATGATCGCACTACCTTCATGGGATGAAGGAGATCATCTTCATTGTTGATGAGTCGCCGGAAGGCGGTTATGAAGCGAGGGCTCTTGACCACTCCATCTTCACCGATGGGGATGACCTCGAACAATTGAAGGCGAACGTGAAGGATGCCGTGGCCACGCACTTCGAGGCCGACCGGATGCCCAAGGTGATACGCCTCCACATGGTGAAGGAGATCGTGATCGCCGCATGAAGATCCCGCGCGACCTTTCGGGTAAGGACCTGTCAAGGCGCTCGGCAAGTTGGGCTACGAAGCGACCAGACAAAGCGGAAGTCACATACGGGTGAGCACGGAACACAACGACACCCACCACGTTACTATTCCGGATCATCGGCCCATCAGGGTCGGTACACTTTCCGGCATCCTGGGTGATATCGCAGCGCATCACCGGATCACGCGCGAGCAATTGCTCACCCTATTATTCTGAACGCCTGTCAGGGCAACAGCGTAGCGGCCTTGACGCACTTCGGCCTGGCGGAGGATCAGCCACGCGAGGTCGGCCATGTATCGGACCACTGGTGGCGTGATGCTGGCGCACCTGGAGGGGAAGGTGTTGCCGGGGATCGCGGTGGTGCAGGGGTGACGGGACAGCGTTCGTGGGTGAAGAAGTGAGGAAGTGAAGGTGGTGAGAAGGGTGCAAATGGAGAAAAGGGTGAGAGAGGTGCGAGGGGCCCTGGCGAACGGTCATTGCTGACCGGCGAATGGGAGCCGCCCCATCCTGGCCCCGTGTGCCTTGTACGACCGCGCCAATTCCACCACCGCATGATCCACCACGCCGCCGTTGTTCTGTACCTGCGGTGTGCAGACGCCCTTGGCGAGGATGGAAAGGTCCAGGGTGCGCAGCGGCCTACCGCACCAACCACGGTCCGGGGTCCACTTTCACCAGGCCTTCACTGGTGATCTTCCACACTTCGATGTGGGCGATGGAGCCGCTGTCGTCGGTGAGCACCGTGCCCACCACCTGCCGGGTGTCCACCTTCTGGCCCTTGGCCACGCTCACCTCGCGCAGGTTGCTGTACACGGTGCGGTAGGCGCCGTGGCTGAGGATCACGGCCTTGCCCGCACCGGGGATCACGATCACGCTGGCCACCTCGCCCCGGAACACGGCCCGCACGCCCGCCCCCTTCTCGGTGGTGATGTCCACCCCGTTGTTCTCGATGGTGATGCCGGGCAGCACGGGGTGCGGCTGCTTGCCGAAGCGGCTGGTGATGACACCCTTCTCCACGGGCCAGGGCAGTTTGCCCCTGTTCTTCTCGAAATCGGCGTTGAGCTCCCTGGCCTCGGGGGTGAGGCTCAGCTCCAGCTTGCCGCCCTTGCTGGTGGCGGTGGCCCCCTTGGTGGCGCCGGCCTTGGGCTTCATGCTCTCCTCGATGGCCTTGCGGATGGCGGCGTCAAGGTCGTTGCGCTGCTTCTGCTGCCTGCGCTGGGTCTCCTTCAGCCGGCCCTCCTCCTTGCGAAGTCCTGCAAGGGCGGTCTGCCGGCCGCTGCGGTCGCTGGCCAGCCGCTGCTTCTCGGCCTGTTCCCGGGCCATGATGCGGCTTTTCTCCTGGCGCTGGTCCTCCAGGTCCTTGAGCCGTCCCTCGATCTCCAGGCGGGTCTCCTCGATGAGCCTGGCCTGCCGGGTGCGTTGCGCAGCGATCTGCTCCAGGTAGCGGCTGCGCCTGAAGGCCTGCTGGAAGCTGGATGCCGCAAAGAGGTAGCTCATGCGGTCGTAGCTGCTGCGGTTGCGGTAGGCGAACTGGAGCATGCGCGCGTATTCCGCCTTGAGGGTGGCGAGGTCCTCGGAGAGGGAGGTTACCATGGCCTGGTCCTCCTCGATGCGCTGCTGCACCACGCGGAGTTCGCTGTTCATGGCGCGGATGAGCTGTTCGCGGGCCTGGATCTGGCTTTCGAGCAGTTGCAGCTGTTCCTGGGTGACACGCTGCTCCCTGCGGGCCTGGTCGATGAGCGCGGTGGTGGTCCTGATCTGCTTGTCCAGGGCCTCGCGCTTCTTCTCCAGCTCCTTGCGGCTTTGGGCCATGGCGGTGGTTCCCAGCAGCAGCAGGGGCAGCAGGCACGGCAGCAGGCGGCGCAGGGTGCTCATGGTGTTGCGGGCAGCGGGGTGAACTTCTCCGGCACGCGGAAAGGTAGGTTCAGGGGGCCTTCCAGCTCGATCCGCGACAGTTCGAGCAGGCCGCTCACCTGCCGCGGGCCCTCGCTCACGGTGATCCTGATGCGGTCAGGCAGGTGGTTCTGCAGGGCGTCACCGCGGTGTTCGTAGTGCACATCGGCCACGCGGTCGCGCACCAGGTCGCTCACCTGCACCCGCACCACGCGGAAACTGTCCGGCTCCAGCCAGTAGCGGTGCACCACGGCATCGCGCTCCTCGGCCTTGCGCAGGGTGCGTTCAAGGCGGCGTTCGCCCATGTCGCGGTCGCCCGCCAGGGTGTCTCCGGGTGCGAGGTCCTCCGCGGCACGCACGAAGCGGCGCTTCTCCCTGCTGGTGAGCACATAGAGCCCGTCCTCACGGTCCGCACGGTACTTCGCGTCGGGGTCCAGTCCCACGGGGAGCCCCAGCAATGCGCGTTGCAGCATGCCCAGGGCGGGCATCAGCCCGAAGCGCTGGTGGGTGGCGGCACTGTCCCCCAGGAAATAGTGGTCGTTCATGCGGTCCAGCAGTTTCACGCTGTCCGGTGTCATCACCACGCGGGCCACCTCCACGCCCAGTGCGGGCACCACGCTCACCCAGGCGGCACTGTCGCGCACGGAGCGCAGCTGGGCCTTGAAGCTGCGGTCGCCGTCGGGCAG
>JBIJDX010000030.1:0-17951 GCA_044343855.1 Flavobacteriales bacterium | reverse complement strand
GTTTGGGAGGTGCTCACCACAGCCCGACAGGTGGTCGACGCGCTGGTCATCTTCGCCACCACCGTGGCGGTGGTCGGCTGAAGAGCTCCGCTCCAGATGTAGATGACCTCATTGGCAGGTCCGCCGCCCGATGAGGAGGTGGTGAAGGTGCTGGTGGCGGAATAGGTGCTGCTGGTGGTGCCGCAAACGGCCTGGACCTGGAATACGTAGGAGGTGGCAGCTGTGAGGCCGGTGAGCGTGTAGGAGGTGCCACCCAGGTTGCTTACCGTGTTGAAGGTGCTTGATGAGGCGAGCCGCCACTGGAGGTTGTAGGCGGTGGCGCCTGCCACGGCGGCCCAGCTCAACGTGGCACCTGTGGTTGTTATGGCGGAGGCCGCCAGGCCTGCTGGTGTGTTGCAGCCACCGCCGGAACCACCCGCGGTGATGCTCAGGTCGTCCAGCCCGATCGTCTGGTCAGGAGAGGTCTGGTCCGCATTATCGTCCACCCAGCGGAAGCGGATCTCGGACCCATTTGCAACGGAAGCCGGGAGCGCCACGGAGGTTGGGCCGAATGTGCTCACCCCCGTGGTGTTGGGAACGGTGGAGCTGGTCGGCCGGAGCGCTGTGACCTCGGTCCAGGTGCTGCCGCCATTGCTGCTCACGAACAGCCAGTAGCCGGGCAATTCGTTCGCAGTGGAAACGGATCTGAAGCGGCGCACCTTGTAACCGATGGTGACCGACGATACTGCCGCACCGGTATTGTTGGTGAGCCGCAACTGCAGGATGTTGCCCGCCGTGGAGGTCGGTGACGTTCCCAGCGCCCGGTCCGAGCTGCCGGAGGAGCCGAAGTTGTAGGCCCTGCTCGAGCTGCTGCCGCTGCTGCCCGTTGAAACGATCAGCGAATTATTGATGGTTCCGGCACTTGCTGCGCTTGTGGTACCCGATGCCGGGATCGAAGTGCTCCAGGTGTTATTGTTGCCACCCAGGCCACCATGGTGGGACCAGCCTGCCGGTATGGTCGTGCCCGATGAACCGAGTGCATTGAAATCCTGAACATAGTTGCCGGTGAAGCCGGTCTGTGCGTAGGCCGGAACAATTAGCGCGAACAACAGGGCGGGCAGGATGGCGCGGTGCGGGTTCCCATTGGCGGCCGCAGGTGACGAAGCATGGATACTGCTCATACTGAATGCTATGTTGAAGTTGCCCACAATGCTAAGGTCGTCGAGCGGCATGAGGATCCGGGACAGAGCACATTTGATGGAATGGTAAAATGCACGGCACGTGCCTAAGGCATGGTTAACACAGCGACAACTCGCGGTGCACGATCCGGGCTGTCCGAACCCGGCTTCCGAAGCCATCCTGCGCATCATCAGTGGCGGATCCCTCGCAGCTGGGTATCTTTCCCACGTCATCCCACCGACCATGGCCGCACGCACAGGAATTCGCCCGACGCTGGATGAGGTCGGCGCGCTCGCCATCTTCACGGGTCGCTTCTTCGGCAATGCGTTCCATCGCCGGTTCGAGTGGGGGGAGTTGCTGCGCCAGGCCACCAATAACGGTTACCGCTCCCTTCCGCTGGTGGCCATCACGGCCTTCATCATGGGGCTCGTGCTCACTGTGCAGAGCAGGCCCACACTGGCACGGTTCGGAGCCGAGAGCATGCTGCCGGCGATGGTGGCCATCAGCGTGGTGCGCGAGATCGCACCGGTCATCACCGCGCTCATCTGCGCAGGCAAGATCGGCAGCAGCCTCGGTGCGGAGCTCGGAAGCATGAAGGTGACCGAACAGATCGATGCCATGGAGGTGAGCGGCACCAACCCGTTCCGTTACCTTGTGGTGACCCGCATCTGGAGCACCACCCTGATGTTGCCCGTGCTGGTGGTGCTGGCGGATGCCATCGCCATCTGGGCCTGCTGGATCGGAGTGAACATCAAGGATGTGGTGAGTTGGGACCTCTTCTACCGGCAGGTGTTCGAAAGCCTGGAGTTCAGCGATCTCATCCCGGCCTTCGTGAAGAGCTATTTCTTCGGCTTCGCCATCGGCCTGGTGGGCTGTTACAAGGGTTACCGCACGGAGAAGGGTACCGAGGGCGTGGGTATCTCCGCGCACAGCAGCGTGGTGATGGCATCGCTCATCATCTTCATCATCGACCTCGTGGCCGTGCAGGTCACCGATATCCTGGGGCTCAACTGATGGATGCGCACACAGTGGACCCGGGCGAACCGGTGATCAGCCTGCGCGGGTTGTGCAAATCCTTCGGCGGCAACCATGTGTTGCGCGATCTCGATCTGGACCTGTTCCGCGGCGAGAACGTGATGGTGCTGGGCAAGAGCGGTTCGGGCAAGAGCGTGCTCATCAAGTGCATCGTGCGGCTGCTCATGCCCGACAGGGGTACCATCCGGGTGCTCGGCCAGGATGTGCTCGCCCTCGACCAGGAAGCGCTGGACCGCCTTCGTGTGAAGATCGGCTTCCTCTTCCAGAGCAGTGCACTGTATGATTCCATGACGGTGCAGGAGAACCTGGAGTTCCCCCTGCGGCGCCATTGGTTGTCGCGCTCGCAGGGAGACACGGATGCGCTGGTGGAGGAGGTGCTCAACGCGGTTGGACTGGCACACACCCGTTCCATGTACCCGTCCGAACTATCCGGCGGCATGCGGCGGCGCATCGGGCTGGCCCGCACCCTCATCCTCAAGCCGGAGATCATGCTGTACGACGAGCCCACCACGGGACTGGACCCCATCACGGGCAAGGAGATCGTGGAGCTCATCCTCCAGCTGCAGCGCACCTACAACACGTCCTCGATCATCATTTCGCACGACCTCAACGTGGCAAAACTCGCCGCGGACCGTATCGCCGTGCTGTACGAGGGCCGCAACCATGTCGAGGGCACGTACCAGGACCTGCTGGCCTCCACCGATCCTGTCGTACGGCAGTTCTTCATCTTCATGTGAATGGCAAAAAGCAACAGCGACCATATCAAGCTCGGCCTGTTCGTGCTCGCGGGCACCGCGCTGCTCATCATCGGCCTCTACATGCTGGGCAGCAAGCAGGACCTCTTCAGCCGCAACATCACGGTGAGCACCACCTTCCAGCAGGTGGGCGGGCTAAGGCCCGGCAACAACGTGCGCTATGCCGGCATCAACGTGGGCACGGTCAAGCGCATCACCATCATCAGCGATACGTCCGTGCAGGTGGAGATGGCCGTGCGCATGGAGGAGGCGGCGCACATCCGTGACAATGCCATCGCCAGCCTCGGCAGCGACGGTCTCATGGGCAACAAACTGGTGAACATCGGCCCCGGTGAAGGTGCGGGTACGCCGGTGGAGGATGGCGTTGTGCTCCGCTCCAGCGTGCCGTTGGACACGGACCTCATGATGCGCACCCTTGACCGGACCAATGCGAACCTCGCAGCCATCACCGATGACCTGCGCATGCTCTCGCGGCGGTTGAACACGCCGGGCAGCCTGGTGCACCTGTTGTCCGATACCACCCTGTCCGGTGACCTCAGGGCCTCGCTGGACGACCTGCGACAGGCCGCCGGGCACGCCCGTCATGCCAGTGCCAGTGTGGAATCCGTGATGTCCGATGTGCGCGCCGGCAAGGGCGCCATCGGCACCCTGGTGGGTGATCCCGCTGCGGAGGTGCAGGTGCGCCAATGGCTGGGTTCCATGCAGGCACTGGCCGATTCGCTCGCCTCCGCATCCGCGCAGATGGACCGCTTCACCACCGCGCTCAACAGCCCGGGCAGCCTCGGGCACGCCTTGACACGGGATACCGCGGTGGCCGGCGATGTGCGACGCACACTGGACCAGCTCGAGCGAAGCAGCATCGTACTGGAGGAGGACCTCAAGGCCCTTCAGGGGAACTGGCTCTTCCGGAAATACTTCAGGCAGAAGGAAAGGGAGGGTCGTGACAGGCTGAAGCAGGACGGGCGGTCAAGACCGTGATCACGGCAGGAACCGCGCAGACCCTTCCCGCTCCGGCACGTTGCATTGCACAACGCTCCCGAACCACCGATGCCGCCGCTTCGCCACCATGTCATAGACCGCGTCCCGCAGGGCGCGCGGCACAAGCCGCAACACCCGGGCAAGGCGCCAGGACCCGCCAAGGTGCATCACCGCACGGATCACCGCCTCGGAGCGGACATGGACACCATCCGCGTCCTGCAGTACCATGCTGGACGCGTCCGAACGGACATCGTGCTCAAGAAGTGCGGCCGCCGTCGTCCCTTGGAGCGGTGCGAAGTGCAACTTACCGCCGCGGTCCCTGCGCATCAGCCAGCGAACGCACCGGTCGCAGAGCCCGCAATGGCCATCATGGAACACCAATGGTAACGTGTCCGCCATGAATGGAGGTGATGAGCACGTAAAGATACAGCGCGCACGCATTCCCGGTGCTCGCGGGGATCCATGGCCGGTCTTATAAAATGCTGTTCGCCAACAATTTATGATGCTTTTAAAATAGCTTAACATGGGTGGTTCGTCCAATAAGCATACATTTCCGCCTGTTCCCGGTCAAGGGAGCGCAGTCCATGGCAGAAAGCACCCGTTCCGTTCCGTTCCTCTCCTCCGGTTTCGTAAAGTTGAAATTGAAGGGCATCACCGCGCGCCCGGCCCGCAAGAAGGCCTGCGAGGAGTACCTCAAGCGCATGGTCAAGCAGCGTGAGGCCCAGAAGAAGTCCCGGATAAGCATCGAGGATACCGATGACCTCATTCGTTTCCTGAAGCTGGAGATCGAGCATCTCAGCCGCTGAGCGGGCCTTGCTGAACACCGGTTTGTGAACAAGCTACCCAAGGGTCATACGCTCTTCACATCGGGTTAATACCGGCGCCGGATATTCGGTGCATGAAGCGCGAACTGGACATCCTGGTGCTCAGTGACCTTCATCTTGGATCCTACGGCTGCCGCGCCGAAGAGCTGCTGGCCTACCTGCGTAGCGTGAAGCCGCGGATGGTGGTCCTCAACGGGGATATCATCGATATCTGGGCGTTCAAGAAGGACTACTTCCCCAAGGCCCATATGGATGTGGTGAAGAAGCTCCTGAAATGGAGCGGCCGCATCCCCGTGTACTACATCACGGGAAATCATGACGAGGCCTTGCGCCGGTATTCCGATGCACGTCTGGGTAAATTGCGCCTGCTGGACCAGCTCAGCCTCTCCATCGACGGCCGCCGTTATTGGTTCCTGCATGGCGACATCTTCGATGCCACGATGACGCATGCCAAATGGCTTGCCAAACTCGGCGGCTTCGGATATGACCTTCTCATCCGCATCAACCACCTGCTCAATGCCCTGTTGATGTTCATGGGAAGGCCGCGCATGAGCCTCTCGCGCAGGGTGAAGAACAGCGTGAAGCAGGCCGTGAGCTTCATCAGCGACTTCGAGCGCACCATGGCGGAGATCGCGCTGAATGCCGGCCATGAGGTGGTCGTTTGCGGCCACATCCACCAGCCGCGCATCGATCGCATCTCCTGCGATGGTGGCGCCATCACCTACCTCAATTCCGGCGACTGGATCGAGAACCTCAGCGCACTGGAGTACGTGGCCGGACGCTGGAGCCTGTACCAGCACCATCCCGAGGCTTCGAGCGCCCACGAGAGCGTGCCGATGACCTCTGTCCGGATGGCCGCGGTCGCATGATACGTGTGTTCGTGTCGGGTGATCCCAGTTGATGGATCACTATATTTGACTGACGAATGCGAATTCGCCGTGCATGAACGTCGCGATGGTTGTCCCACCCATGGGACCATGTCCGTTCCGGTAGCATCATGATAATGGACTCGGCCAGCGTTCCGCTCGATGAACTTGTCCGGCTTCAGCCACGGGCGGTCCTGGTGGATGCATATGGCAGGGTGCTTGCGATCGGTGACAAGTGTCCCCCGCCGCTGGACACCAGCATGGGGCGGGTTATCGATGAGGTCCTGGGCACTGGAGAACGCCTTGGTGATGGTTCCATGCTTTGGCGCCCAGCGACCGGACAGGTTGTGTTGGGAAGGACCTTGCAGCTCTCCAGGCGGGTGCGTGCCTATGTCTTCGACCCAGCGGAACCGCCTTCCGGGGCTGACAGGCTGCACACATTGGCCGGACGCATCGTGTTGCGCACGGGCCGCGTCAGGAGATTGGTCGCTTTGGATGGGATCACGCGGATTGAAAGCCAGGGGAATTACTGCCGGGTGTTCATGGGTGAGGAGAGTTTCGTCGCCGGCATCACCATGACGGAGCTCGAAGGGATGCTCCCCGCGGAGCGCTTCGTTCGCATCCATCGTTCCCACCTCGTATCCATCGCGGCCATCACTTCCTACGGCACGGACCAGGTCACGGTCGGTGACGTGCATCTTCCGGTCGGTATCAGGTACAGGCAGGCTTTCGCTGCCCGCATGCACCCGCGTGGCGTGCATGACCTGCTGGTTGATGAGCAGGAGCGCGAACGGCGCTCGATCTGAGCGCCGTTCACGTCGGTTTCGAAGTGCGCGATGTCCTACTCAGCAAGCACCAGCACGGTGTTGTTCATCACCTCCACCACGCCGCCCTTGACGGTGAAGTGTTGCGGGCCGGAAGCCGTCCTCACATGCACATCACCTGCCTTCAGCACCGTGATCAGCGGGGCATGGTTCTCAAGGAAGCCCATGCTGCCATCCACTCCGGGAACGGTCACACTGGTGGCCTCGCCCTTGAAGAGCTCCTTGTCGGGGGTGATGATCTCAACTCTCATTTCAGGTGCCGGTTGGGGGGTGTTGGTTGCATGGTGAAGGGTGCCACGTTCGCGGAGGGGTTCCAACCCTCGGCCAGCGCCAACCTTCAACCTGCCTTAGGCTTTAGCTGCTTCCGCCATCATTTTCCGGCCTGCGGCGATCACCTCCTCGATGTTGCCCTTCAGGTTGAAGGCGGTCTCGGGGTACTCGTCCATTTCGCCGTCCAGGATCATGTTGAAGCCCTTGATGGTCTCCTCGATGGGCACCATGACACCCTTCAGTCCGGTGAACTGCTCGGCCACGAAGAAGGGCTGGCTCAGGAAGCGCTGCACCTTGCGGGCGCGGAACACGGCCTGCTTGTCCTCTTCGCTCAGTTCGTCCATACCAAGGATGGCGATGATGTCCTGGAGTTCCTTGTAGCGTTGGAGGATGGCCTTCACACGCTGGGCGCAGCGGTAGTGCTCCTCGCCCACGATGGCGGGGGTGAGGATCCGGCTGGTGCTGTCCAGGGGGTCCACCGAGGGGTAGATGCCGAGCTCGGCGATCTTCCTGCTCAATACCGTGGTGGCATCGAGGTGCGCGAAGGTGGTGGCCGGCGCGGGGTCGGTGAGGTCATCCGCAGGCACGTACACGGCCTGTACCGAGGTGATGGATCCACGCTTGGTGGAGGTGATACGTTCCTGCATGGCCCCCATTTCCGTGGCCAGGGTGGGCTGGTAACCCACGGCGCTGGGCATGCGGCCCAGCAGTGCGGACACCTCCGAACCTGCCTGGGTGAAGCGGAAGATGTTGTCCACGAAGAAGAGGATGTCGCGGCCACCGCTCTGCTCATCGCCATCGCGGAAGTACTCCGCAAGGGTGAGACCGCTCAATGCAACGCGGGCGCGGGCTCCGGGAGGTTCGTTCATCTGCCCGAAGATGAAGGTGGCCTGGCTGGTGGCCAGGTCGTCATAGTTCACCTTGTTCAGGTCCCAGCCGCCCTCCTCCATGCTGTGCTTGAAGCCCTCACCGTACTTGATGATGCCGGCCTCGATCATTTCACGCAGCAGGTCATTCCCCTCGCGGGTGCGCTCGCCCACACCGGCGAACACGCTGTAGCCGCTGTAGCCCTTGGCGATGTTGTTGATCAGCTCCTGGATCAACACCGTCTTACCCACACCGGCACCGCCGAACAGGCCGATCTTGCCGCCCTTGGCATATGGCTCGATGAGGTCGATCACCTTGATGCCCGTGAACAGCACTTCGGTGCTGGTGCTCAGGTCCTCGAACTTCGGGGCCTCACGGTGGATGGGATAGCTTTTGCCGGTGTCCACCGCCTTCATCCCGTCGATGGGCGTTCCGGTAACGTTGAACAGGCGCCCCTTGATCGCATCCCCAACGGGCATGCTGATGGGCTGGCCCATGCCGTGGACCTCGGCGCCGCGTTGCAGGCCGTCGGTGCTGTCCATGGAGATGGCGCGGACGGTGTCCTCACCGGTCAGCTGTTGTACCTCCAGCACCAGCACCGTACCATCGGGGCGGTTGATGTGGAGGGCGTCAAAGATGTTGGGCAGGTCCTTGCCGGCCTCGAAACGGACGTCGACCACCGGTCCGATGACCTGGACGACTTTACCGATGTGCTTGGACATGAGCGGTTCGTGCTTTGCGCGAGGCGGAATGCCCCGAATGCGGCCGCGAAGGTAAGGGTTCCCCCCGGAAGGACAAGGCCTGTGGATATGTTGTTGATCGGTCAGCTGCGGGCCGGGCGTCCGTCCGCTCACCCGGTGTGATGTTGTCCGCCGCATACGACCTTTGCACCCCATGCGGATCCATACCGATCTTGCTGCGTTCACCGGCGTGAAGCGGCCGGTGCTCACCACCGGCACCTTCGATGGCGTGCATCGCGGTCACCGCACCATCCTGGACCGCCTCACCGAGCTGGCCCGCAGGGAGGAGGGCGAAAGCGTGCTCTTCACCTTCCATCCCCATCCCCGCATGGTCCTCTTTCCGGGCGATGATGACCTCAAACTGCTCAACACCCAGGAGGAGAAGTTCGAACGCCTTGCCGCCGCCGGGCTTGACCATGTCATCGTGGTGCCCTTCTCGCGCTCCTTCTCCCGCATGCACGCGGTTGATTATGTCCGTGAGGTCCTGGTGGGAGCGCTTGGGGTGCATGCCCTGGTCATCGGCTATGACCATCGGTTCGGCCGCAACCGCGAAGGTGATCTGGGCCTGCTGAGGCAATTGGGTGAAGTGTATGATATCCGGGTGGAGGAGATCCCCGCCCACGAGGTGGACCACATGAAGGTGAGCAGCACCAAGGTCAGGCAGGCGCTCCTGTTGGGAGAGGTGGGCCAGGCACGCGAGCTGCTCGGCTATGCCTACCCACTTTCCGGCGTGGTGGTGAAGGGCGACCAGGTGGGGCGCACCCTGGGCTATCCAACCGCCAATATCGGTGCGGTGGATGCCGACAAGCTCGTGCCCGCCGATGGTGTGTACGCAGTGGAGGTGCACCTGTCCGATGGCCGTCACACCGGCATGCTCTACATCGGTGAACGCCCCACCCTGGGAGGCGGGTTGCACAGGACGGTGGAAGTGAACATCTTCGATCTGGAGCGCGATCTGTACGGTGAACGCATCGCCGTGCAGTTCCTCGAACGCATCCGGGGTGACATGCGATTCGACGGGCTCGATGCGTTGAAGGAGCAACTGCATCGGGACAAGGTGAACACCATGGAAATGCTTGGACATAGCGCATGAGGTACGTGGTGTTGTCCATCGCGCTGTTGGCGACCGTCACGCTCCGTGCGCAGCTGCTGGATGCCGTTGCCCTGGACAGTGTGCGCACCTACCGTGACCTGGAGCGGGCCCTCCGGGAGCCACAGTCGGTGCAGCGGCTGGACCTTTCGGGTGCGAAGCTGAAGTCGTTCCCCGAGGCCATCAGGCAGCTGCCCAACCTCAATGCGCTGGACCTCTCCGGCAACAAGCTGAAGGATATCCCGGATTGGATCTCCGAGCTGGTGCACCTGCAGGACCTGCGCCTGGCGCGCAACAAACTGGTGACCATCCCCCCGGCCCTGTGCCGGTTGCGCCACCTCAAGCGGCTGGACATGAGCCGCAACGCCATCATCGGTCTGCCCGAGTGCGTGGGGCGATGGAGGGAGCTGGTATCGCTCGACCTCTGGAGCAATGACATCGCCACCGTTCCGGAGGACATCAAGGACATGTCCGCCCTGCGCTTCCTCGACCTTCGCGCCATCATGTTCGAGCAGGAGGAGATGGACCGCATCCAGGAGCTGGTGCCCAAGGCCAGGGTCTACTTCAGCGCACCCTGCAATTGCGGGATGTAGCCCTCTGCCGTCACATGGGCCCCGCTGCATGGACCGTACTCGAAGCGATGGCTGCTGCCGGCAATCTGCTCTACACCGTGCTGATGCTTCATGAACGCCGCATCGGCTGGGTGTTCGGTGTGGTGGCTTCGACCATGGGCATGGCCCTCTTCCTGCATCAGCAGGTGTATGCACAGGTTGCCCTGAACGCCTTCTATGTGGTGATGGGCATCTACGGCTGGTGGTCGTGGGGGCAGGGTGAACAGGGTGCGCGCGCCATCACCCGCTGGCCGTTCACCCGGCATGCAGGTGTGCTGATGGTGGGCGTGCTGCTTTCACTGGCACTCGCCCAGGCGCTGAAGCTGCTCCCCGATGCGCGTTACACGGGCCTGGATGGCTTCGCCACGGCATTCAGCCTGTTGGCCACCTGGATGCTGGCTCGCAAGGTGCTGGAGAACTGGGCCTATTGGGTCCTGGCCGATGCGGTGGCCATTGTGCTGTACGTGCTGCTGGGGCTGTGGTGGTACGCAGGCTTGTACGTCATCTACGTCGTCCTGTCCGCCTCGGCGTTGGTCAAGTGGCACCGCAACTGGAAGGCACGGTCGCGTGTGGTCACGGACGGTCCACTTTCACAAGGCGGGTGGTGAGCACCCCTTCACCGCTCACCAACCGGAGCAGGTACACGCCCTCCGGGAGTGCTGGCAGTTGGATGCGTTGCCTGTGTATGCCGGCGCCCGGTCGTCCCAGGGCGCGGTCCACCAACATCCGTCCGTTGCCATCGAACAGTTGTGCGGTGACTTCCGCATTTCCGTTGGTGAAATAGTGGAGGTCAAGCCGGTCGGTGAACGGGTTGGGATAGGCGCCCACCAACAGCGCGCCGCGACCATGATCCAGGGTGGCCACGCCCAGATCGTTGCGCGGTGCAAAGGGCGCGGGAACGCCGATCATCGTCGTGCCAGCCACGCTCGGGGCATCCGCGGCAATGAGATGGCGGCTTTGGTCCACGCTCTGGCGGGAGGCGCCCACCTGCTCCTGCGCATCAGGTTCTGTCACCGTGTTCAGGTAGTACCAGTCACCCTGCACCCGCTCACGGTTCACGTCGAAGATGAGGTACCCGCGTCTGGTGAGGTCCACATGCTTCACATGGGAGTTCAACACCTGGATGAGCAGGTTCGGTATGGGCAGGTTGAAGCTCGTGGAGGTGACGCTGGTGGTGACGAACTCAACCCCTGCACTGTTCGCGCCGGTCAGCGCATTGTATCCCGTTAACGGCAGGTCGTTCGCCCACGAGGTGTGGATGTCGCCGGTGAGGACCACCATGTTCCGGATGTCATTGCCGATCACATGGTCGTACACCCGTTGCCGCTCTGCCGGATAGCCGTCCCACTGGTCATCGTTCACCGCCACCCCGAAGGCGCGCAGCGGGGCCATCATCACCTGCTGTCCCAGCACCTGCCAGCGGGCGGGCGATGCGCTCATGCCGGAGGAGAGCCAGTCGTACTGCTGGGCACCCAATAGTGTCCGCTCGGGTGCGGTGTTCTCGCCACCCTGCTCCTGCCGGCCGATCAGGCGGGTGTCGAGCATGTGCAGGGTGAGCAGGTCCCCGAAGTCGAAGCGGCGGTAGATGCGCAGGGTGTCCGTGGGGTCGGGCAGGCGAAGGGGCATCCATTCCGCATAGGCCCTGATGCCGGCGCTCTTGCGTGCGAACCAGTCGCCCTCGTCGGTCGAGTGGTTCTGGGCACCGCCCATCCAGCTGTTGTTCGCGGTCTCGTGGTCATCCCACACGCTGAAGAACGGATACTGCTGGTGGAGGCGCATGAGGTCCGGATCCAGCTTGTAATGGGAATGACGCACGCGGTAGTCACCCAGGTCCAGTATCTCATAGGAGGGGTCGAGTCCGCGCTCATTACCGAACTCGCCGTCGCCGTATTCGTAGATGTAGTCACCCAGGTGGATCACGGCGAAGACGTCGTTCCGCTCGCGGATCCGGTCATACGCGTTGAAGAACCCATGGGCGTAGTTGCTGCAGGAGACCACGGCGAATCGCAGGCTGTCAACGCCCGCTCCCACGGGAAGGGTGCGCGTGCGGCCGCGGACGGATCTGCGGCCATCGGGTGCCTCGAATTCATAGTAGTAGAAGGTGAACGGCTGCAGACCGGTCACATCCACCCGGACGGTGTGGTCATTGTCCGCCAGGGCCACCACCGACCCTTCCGCAACGATGGCGCTCATGGCCGTGTCAAGCGCCACCCGCCAGGCGAGTTCCACATCAGCACCTTCAGTGGTCACCCGGGTCCACAGGATGACCCTGTCCGCAAGCGGGTCGCCGCTGGCCACGCCGTGGTAGAACGGTGCAAGGGTGGAGTCGGGTCCGCTCCGCATGGGATCCAATGGGTCGGGTGCCTGGCCTGGCAGGGCTGCAGGTGAAAGCAGGAGGGCGAGGAAAATGGAACGCATGGCAGGCACAGGCTTTAGGCCAAAGTTCAGCGGCCTTCCTTACCCCTGCGTTCCGCCAATATCAATTCTCCGGCAGGTCGCCATGTTCGCGCTTCAACGGCCGCTCGTAGAAGGTGAGCGTGAGCAGCAGGAAGAACAGCAGGTACTGGCTGTCCTCGATGGGGATGGTGTTCAGGCGGACCCCCAGGTTCTCCGCGTTGTTGTACCATACGATGGGCTCATCGAGCAGCCAGCCGGTGAGGATGCCGTTCACCAGGAAGAAGGGGATCAGGCTCACCGCATAGCCCAGGTAGAAACGGCCCAGGTAGGGGCTCTTCAACACGAACACGTGCAGGGCCAGCATCGCCGCCGTGCACAGGAAGGTGATGGCCGTGTAGAGCCGGTCGATGTGCAGCACGCCCACCACGAGCAGCACCGCGATGAGGGCGATGCTGAGCGGCCTGGCCACCTTGCCGAGCAGGTCGCGCCGCACGTAGTACCGCAGCGCCTCGTAGATGAAGATGCAGCTGTATGGCACCACCAGGAAGAACAGCCACTCCTCGATGGGCAGATGGAGGAACTTGGGGCCGGTGAGGTAGCGCGGGTTGAACCCCCACACGCCGTTCGCCGTGAAGATGGCATCCCAGATGATGAATACAGTG
Source organism: Flavobacteriales bacterium (assembly GCA_044343855.1). Lineage (GTDB taxonomy): Bacteria > Bacteroidota > Bacteroidia > Flavobacteriales_F > PHOS-HE28 > PHOS-HE28. The sequence continues at coordinate 4,874 of JBIJDX010000030.1, read as the reverse complement.
GCCATCACCGCAATGCCGGTGAACAGGCCCGGCCACTTGCGCCAGTACTGCAACTTCGGCTCGAAACTCCGCAGCAGGGGGAAGGACAGCGTGAAGAGGTCGAGGCCGAGGTAGTAGAAATGTTCCATCAGGCGGCGCCCAGCACCAGGTTGAGCCCCGCAAAGAAAAGCACTTGCGCCGCAAGCACATACCGTGCCACCGGATTCTCGCGCCGGACGGGCAGCAGGAAGAACAACGCGAAGAAAACGGCGCTCACAAGGCCCCACGCCACATAGTTCTGCACGGGTACGGCGACCTGCTCCCAGTTCCAGAAACCCAGGTGGATGGCCACCGGCTCGATGAGCAGGTCAAGTCCCACCATGGTCAGGCTTCCAAGAAGCACCTTGGCCCACACGGGCATGGAGGTGCGTGACAATGGAACGCCGATGGCGAACACCAGCATGCTCCAATTGAGGCCGATGAGCAGCGGCACGTTGAGCAGCTTGAACCCGAGAACGTCGCCGTACTGGTATTCACCGAACACGCGTCCCGTCCACACACCCAGCACCTCCACGAAATAGCCGAGGGCACCCACCACGAAGGCGAACAGCACCGTGCGCCGGTCGAGCTTGGCGAACACGGCCATGGCCGCCGCAGTGAGCAACAGGTTCACCGGGGTGAGGGCAACCACCCACGGTGCGATCGGTGTGGCCAGGGCCACGAGTCCGACCAGATGCAGGGTGATGACAAGACCTATCCCGTGGCGCGGGTCGAGGCGTTGGACGAGCGTTCTCATGCGTGTGCCGATGAAGGTTGATGCGCTGTTCTCGGGAGCGTGTCGGTGGCGATGCGCGCACTGAGCAGTGCCAGCGGTATGCCACCGCCCGGATGCACGCTGCCGCCGCAGAAATGAAGGCCCCGGATGTGCGGATGGTCGTTGGGATGCCGCAGGAAGGCCGCCCACGGACTGTTGCTGCTGGTTCCGTAGAGCGAACCCTGGTGGCTTGAGGTGCGCTCCGCGATGCCCCGCGGATCAAGCACGCGTTCAACGGAAATGAGCGGAGCAAGATCGATCCCGAGGGTGCGCTCGACCTTGTCCAAAATGCTGCGCCGCACGGTGTTGATGCGTGCATCGTCATACTGGCCGATGTCGCGCGGAGCGTTGATCATGGTGAACCAGTTGGCGCAGCCCTTCGGCGCATCGCCCGGCGTGTGCTTGCTGGTGATGTTGATGTAGACGGTGGGGTCGTGGTACGGCTCCAGCGTGTCGAAGAGGTGCGCGAACTCCGCCTTGTAGTCGTTGCTGAAGAGGATGTTGTGCAGGCCCAGTTCGGCGTGGTCCGCCTGCACGCCCCAGTAAAACACCAGGGCGCTGCTGCTGCGCTCCTGGCGCAGGGTCCGCTCGGGTGCCTTCACATCCGGCAGCAGCCTGCGATAGGTGGGCACCACATCCATGTTGCTCACAACCACATCGGCCAGGTGCCTCGCGCCGTTCGCGATCACTCCGATCGCCTTTCGCTTGCGGTCATCGAGCAGGATGCGTTCCACCGGCATGTTGAAGTGGAAGCGGACGCCAAGGTCCACCGCGAGGAGATGCAGCGCCTTGGTGATGCTGTACATGCCGCCCACCGGGTAGAAGGCCCCCTGGCCATGCTCCAGACCCGGTATCATGCGCATGAGGCCCGGCGTGCGGTAGGGGTCGCTGCCGTTGTAGGTGGCGAAGCGATCGAACAGCTGCACGGCCTTGTCGTTGTCACCGAGGGTCGCTCGATTCACACTGTCCAGGCTCCTGAAGAGCTCGTTCGGCCTTGCGGAGGTGAGCGCCTTGATGAACCCGCCCTTCAGCAGTTCCCCCGTGCGATGCAGTGAATGCTCAAGGAACGTGCGACCGGTGCTGGCAAGCAGGTCCTGTGCACGCTGCAGGTGGGCTGTAACGCGTTGCCGGGGGACGCCCAGCCTGCCTTCAAGCTCCTCCGCGAAACGCACCGGATCGCACCAGCCGGTCACCCTGGTGCCGTCCTCCCAGAAATATCGGTTCGCCTCCTCCAGTGCGATGTAGCGGAACCGCTGGGAGCTGTCCACTCCGGCTTCCCGGAAGAGTTCCTCCAGCAGGTCCGGTCTGGTGAACAGGGACGGCCCCATGTCGAAGCGGTATCCGCCCTCCGAGAATTCAGCCAACTTGCCGCCCGGTGCGTCGGCGGCTTCGAACACCTGCACGGAACAGCCTTTGCATGCCAAACGGATGGCGGCTGCCAAGCCGGCCACACCGGAGCCTATGACGATGGCGTTGGACATGGATGGTAAGAACACTTCGCCTGCCCCGATCGTTCACTCCACATGCTCCAGCCCGGACGGCACGTCACCCTCTCCCTGTTCCGTTATGCCGGCCGTGAGCGTGTCTGGGGCATGCGCCAGATGGCCGAGATGCGGCGACCGCTGCGCTCCGTGGAGGGGTTGAACTTCCACAAGCTCCTGGGCACCGGTGGCGGTTCCGGATATGGGTTCTGGCCCGACTTCGGAACCTATGGCCTTCTGGGCGCTTGGGAAAGTCGTTCCCACGCGGATGCATTCCATGCCGGTCATCACGTCCACCGGGCGTTCCGGGATCATGCGCAGGAGGTGTACACGCTCCACCTGACGCCCCTTGCCAGCCGCGGTGCATGGAGTGGCATCGATCCGTTCATTGCCGGTGTCTCCTCCACGGACGGACCGCTGGCTGTTCTGACGCGGGCGACCATCCGTCCGCGCTACATCATTCCGTTCTGGAGGCGCGTGGCCGGCGTTGCGCGCTCCCTGAAGGGCCGCGACGGCCTTCTTTTCACCAAGGGGGTGGGCGAACTGCCCTGGGTGGAGCAGGCCACCTTCAGCGTGTGGCGCAGCGAGCAGCACATGACAGCGTTCGCCTACGGTCGCGGGCAGCAGCATACGGAGGCCGTGGTCCGCACACGGAGGTCGAACGGCTTCAGTGAGGAGCTCTATGCCCGCTTCCGTGTAGTGGGGGAGCAGGGCTCATGGAAAGGGCTCAGGCCCATCGGTGACAGTATGCCGACGTGAAGCCCGAGCGCATCACCGCGGCCGTGGCTGTTACCTTGGTGGCATGATCGGGATCGCCGTGGTGGGGCCGGAGAGCAGTGGCAAGACCACCCTGGCCGAGGCGCTGATGGTGCAGTACCACGGGGGCTATGTGAGTGAAGTGGCCCGCGAACACCTCGATGGCCTCGGTCGCCCATATGTCGAGTCCGATCTGTTGGGGATCGCCCGTTCCCTGCGCTCGCTTCATGGCGGGATGGGTGGCCTCCTGAACGAGGTGCCGCCTCTTGGCGCCAGCTCCGAACAACGCATGGGAGAGGGGCCGGTCCGCCCGGTCTTCTTCGACACCGACCCGGTCAACCTGGTCATCTGGAGCCGTGAGAAATATGGTCGCGTGCACCCCGATATCGAGCGCTTGACCCACGACATCCACTACACCTGGCGCCTGCTCTGTCGACCCGATATACCATGGGAGCCGGACCCGCTTCGCGAGAACCCGTACGACCGTGACCGTCTCTTTGTTGAATGGGAGAGGGAGTTGAAGGCACGGGCGTTGCCTTACACCATCGTGGAGGGCTCCCACGAACTGCGCATGCGTACCGCTACCAACATCATCGATGTGCTGATCGATGGTCGCAGGGCCGAACTTTTGTGACCGGTTCGTTCATGGCGCCGTCCGCTGTTCTATTTTTGCGCCGTCTTGCATCGGGGTGCCCACCTTCGTCGGTAGGCTGAGATCATACCCGCAGAACCTGGGCAGGTAATGCTGCCAAGGGAAACAGTCCTCCGCCGCCGGCGGTGGCGCCTCCGGGCAAGCACAACCAACGGAGGCCTCATGCGTACATCCACCATCCTGCTCTTCGCAGCCCTGTCGCTGCCCACCATCACCATCGCCCAAGCCCGTCTTCATGGCACTGTGACGGACGTCACGGGCGAACCGCTCGAAGCCGTTCACATCGTCGTGGGTGATGAACGGCCCTTCGGCACCAGTACCGATCACCTTGGGCGTTATTCGCTCGCAGGACTGCGCATGGGTGATGTCCGTGTGAGGATGTCCTTCATCGGCTATGCACCGCTGGACACCATGGTGCGGGTCACGGCGGGGGAGAACCTGTTCAACGCCACGTTGCAGCCCACCAGCACGGCCCTGCGAGAGGCGGAAGTGAGCGCATTGCGGGCAGGGGACCGCGCCCCGTTCGCACGCACGTTGGTCACCCGCGAGGAGATCCAACGCATCAATACGGGGGTTGATCTGCCCTACCTGCTGGAGCAGCAACCGGGCGTCGTGAGCACCAGCGATGCAGGCACCGGGATCGGCTATACCTACATGCGTATCCGCGGCACCGATGCCACCCGCACCAACATCACCATCAACGGCGTGCCCTTCAACGACCCCGAGAGCCAGGGTGCCTTCCTTGTCAACCTGCCCGACCTCGCCTCCTCCGCAGAGGACATCGAGATCCAGCGCGGCGTGGGCACCAGCACCAATGGACCGGGTGCCTTCGGTGCCAGCATCAACCTGCGCACCACGGCCGTGCGGCCGGAGGCGTGGGGACTGGTCAGCCTCAGCGGTGGCTCGTTCAACACCCAACGGTACTCGGTGAGCGCGGGCACTGGTCTGCTCGGCGCCTCCGAGGCAGACAAGTTCAGCCTGGATGTGCGGCTGTCCTCCATCAGCAGCGATGGCTTCGTGGACCGCGCCACGGCCGATCTGAAGAGCTATTTCCTGCAGGGCGCCTGGATCGATGCCAAGGGCCGCCGCTCCCTGCGCTTCATCACCTTCCGTGGCCAGGAGGTCACCTACCAGGCGTGGGCGGGCGTGGACCCGGCCATCCTCGACACCAACCGCACCTATAATCCCTACA
>JBIJDX010000173.1:0-6238 GCA_044343855.1 Flavobacteriales bacterium | reverse complement strand
GCGGTAGTGGATATCGAACCACTGTGGAGTGGTGGCCACGGTGAAGGTGTCGAAGAGCTGGATGATCGTTCCCTGCGGGGACCGCAGCCGTGCCCTGTAGGTCGAAAGGTCGCCGCGGCAGGCAGGTGATCCCATGCGCAGATCCACCTGCCTGAGCACCGTTCCGGGGATGCTCATCGGCACGGGCAGGCCTGATACATTGATGGTTCGCTGGAACCCGCTGTAGTCGTTGCCCGAGTCCCATCCGTCGCACGGTGCGGCATCAACGTTGGCAAAGGTCTGCACCTGTGCAATGCAGCGGATGCTGGTCATGGTCAGTAGCAGGAGCAGGGCCTTCTTCATATGGTGGACTTGAAGGTGTGCAGGTCCGGGCAGGAGCTTGAGGAGCTTCACATTTTCAGGAAGACACCCGATCCGAACACACGTTCGCCTTTGGCCACCCGTACCGTATAATGGCCCGTGGCAAGGTCTGCCACGCTGATGCGGGCCATGGCGCCGTTGCTTTTCACGTAACGCACGATCCTGCCTGTCACATCCACCACCTCCAACGCTCCGCCGGCAAACGGAAGCACCACATCGATGTGGTCGCTTGCAGGGTTGGGATAGATGGTGATCGCGCAACTGCTGGCCATCACGTCCGAATAGCTGAAAGTGCCGTCCATGTCGACCTGCTTGATCCGATAATAGATGACAGGGGATGGCTCAGGAAGGTCCTGGACATTGTCTGCGATCTCGTATTCCAATGTGGTCTGGGAGTTCCCGGCCCCCGGCAGTATCGCGATGGTGGTCCACGAAAGCGCGTTCATGCTCCGCTCCACCTCGAACCGTTCGTTGTTCAGCTGGGATGCCACGGTCCAGCGTATGCGCCGCTCTCCACCGCGGCACTCCACCTCACCTGATGCCCATGTAACGGGGAGCAGGATGTTGCAGTCCACAGCCCCGCTCGGCATTTCAATGTAGAAGGTGGAGGCCAATCCGCCGTTCCCGTCGATGATGAGGTAGTAGATGCCGCCCGGAACCAGTCCACTCAGGTTGAACTCACAATTCGCCGTGATCCCGTTCACATATACTCCTGCAACTGTCCCCACCCCGCCATTGGGCCCTGCGTATGTGGAGTTGTTGTTGCCGGTGGTCGGTGGATCGGGGCACCCGCCTGGCGGCACCACCGTGGGAGGCGCCGAACAGTCCGGAACGGCGGCCCTTACCACCACCAACTGCATGTCCGCAGAGGTGGTCCCCGTCGTGTTCATCATGCCGCTTACCGTAATGTAGGCGTTGGTGCCTGAAGCGATGAACCGGTACCAGCCGCTGTTGTTGTTGGCACCGTTCCAAGCGCAGCCACCCACCAGGTCGCCGGGATACAAGGGGTCGAGCGGAGGATAGGCATTGTTGGTGCCGCGCACCACGGAAAGGCCGTCAACGCAGGTTGCGCCAGCGCAGAGGTCGTTGCCCGTGCTCCCGGTAACATCGTTGACAGCGATCGGCGGACCGAATACCAGTTCCACCCGCTCGAAGGAAACCTCGGAGCTGGTGCCCTCCGCCAATTGGAACGTCCAATTGCCGTTCGGATCCTGGCCGTTCACCGTACTGAAGGCGTTGGCCGCGTCGGTGCGGTAATACCCGATGCTCCAGGGATGGTATCCCTGCTGCGTGGTGGTGCTGTAGTCGCGAACCCGCTCCAAGGCCGGATCGTCCCTGAACTTGATGTTCATCCACTGGCTGGTGCTCGTTGTTGTGAACGGCCCGAACAACTGGATGATCGTTCCCGAGGGCGAGATGATGCGCGCGAAGTACGTTTGAAGATTGCCCTTGCAGGCCGCGGTGCCGAGTTGAAGGTTCACCTGCCTGAGCACCGTACCACCCACACCCAGCGGTGCGGTCAGCCCCGTCACGCTGATCGTTCGCTGGAATCCTGCGTAGGCATTGCCGGAGTCCCATCCATTGCATGCTGCCGCGGTGGTGTTCGAAAACGTCTGTAATTGCGCAGCACAGAGCGTGGGTCCCAGCAGTGCGAACAGGAAGAATGGCCTCATTGGATGTGGGAACGGAAAGGGTGGGCCGCACGAAGATGGGTCGAAAATGCGGAGGTATCAAGCGGCCCCGCCATCCGGCAGGCCGGGACAACCGACAGCGGACACGTGTCCGTTCCAAAAGATGGCCTGTGAATCGCGTTCTTACGCCTGTGCACGGAGGCCCCTGCGCGGGCTCCGTCCGCAAGCTCCCCCTCTTCCATAGGATATTCCTACTTTGAGGGTCGTCGCAACCGTCATTCAACCCGAGCCCATCCCCTGCATCATGCCTTCCACGCTAAACTCCGTCTTCACCCGGTTCGCCAAGCGCATTTCCACCATCACGGGCCGTCCCGCCACCTTCATGTTCGCTGTCGGGGTCATCCTCGCATGGGCCATCACCGGTCCGCTGTTCCGCTACAGCGATACGTGGCAGTTGGTGATCAATACCAGCACCACCATCATCACCTTCCTCATGGTGTTCCTTATCCAGAACACGCAGAACCGCGATACCGAAGCATTGCAGATCAAGCTCGACGAGCTCATCCGTGTGCAGCGGGAGGCCAACAATGCCCTGCTCGACCTTGAGGAGCTGGATGATGATGAACTTGACCGCATCAGGGAAACGTACCTCGCGTTGGCTCGGCAACAGCGCGGGCAGAATGGTTGACCGATGCGGGATGACCCCCGCTGCATCGCTCCGCTCGTGCTGCTTCCGGCCTTCCCGATGGAGATCCTTGCGGCCGATACGATGTGCTGCATGGCGGCAGGTCCTCGTTGATCCAGCCCACGCGGTCCATCCGCTCAGGTCGTTACGGAATGGTTGCGTTCCCACCGACTCCGCCGTAGCAAATGACGGCGCTTGATCAGAACAGGTCAACGTCCCCCGCCACGATCGCCGACCATGGTATCTGCTCAATGCCCGGCGAGAGCATGCGCCGCTCCTCGGCCGTGTTCACCACCCACCCGCGCTTCAGGCCCAGGTCGGTCATGCATTGCCGCAAGCCGGCGTATCCATATTGGTCGATGCTGGCCCCCAACTTGATCTCGATGGGAAGGACCTGACCGCCGTTGCGGATCAGGAGGTCCACCTCGGCACCGGCCTGCGTGCGCCAGAAGAACACCTCGGGCCGAACGAGCTGATCATCGGCCATCGCGCAGAGCTCTTCGATCACAAGCCCCTCGAATGAATGTCCGCGCTTGGGCCAGGTGTTCAGCTCGCGGCTGGTGCGCAGGCCGGCCAGGAAATGCAGGAGCCCGGTGTCCCGGATATACAGCTTCGGGCTCTTCGTGAGCCGCTTCTGCACATTGGCGAAGTACGGCTGCAAGCGCCGGATCATGAACGCACCTTCCAACACATCCAGGTCCGCGTTCACCGTGTGCGACGATACGGAGAGCGACCGCGCCAGGTCGGACACGTTCAGCAACTGCCCATGCACATGGGTGAGCATCGTCCACAATGTGCGCAGGCGCTTGGCCGGCAGGTTCAATCCCAAGGCGGGCAGGTCGCGCTCCAGGAACGTGCTCACGTAGGCATCCAACCATGTGCCACGCGCCTGTGCATCGCGCAATGAAAGCACGGACGGATAGCCACCCCAGAACCAACGGTCCTTCAGTTGGGGAAGACCATACAGCTCCTGCGAGCGGAAGGGTGTCAATTCCAATAGGCCGATCCGTCCGGCCAGTGATTCCGACACGGACCGCATCAACTCCGGGCTTGCCGAGCCGAGCAGCACGTAGCGCCCTTTACCGGTCCCGCTATCGATGCGATGCCGAAGCGCCGCGAACAGTTCCGGTGCGCGCTGGGCCTCGTCGAACACCACCTTCTTCGTATGCACGGCGAGGTAGCCTTCCAGATCCGCGTTCAGCAGGGCCAGGTCGGAAGGGCGTTCCAGGTCCAGCAGGTCCCAGCCGGGCAAAGCATGCTTGGTCAGCGTGCTCTTGCCGCATTGCCGAGGCCCCACAACCAGTACCGCCGGGAAGGTCTTCAGCAATCGCTGTAACCTCTTTTCGGATAGTCGTTGAAGGTGGCGCATGCCTTGTATATCTGAAGTCGGACTTCAAATATACAAGGTATCATTTAGGGATGCTACAGCGTCCCCCTGTTCCGTCACCACGAGTGCAGCGAAGTGGCTGCTCCCGCTCGATCGCCTCGAACAGTGCCTTGAAGTTGCTTCCCGATGGATCGGGACGATGACGCTTGCCGAAGCGCTTGGCACCTCCCGCTGTTGCGGGAGGAAGACGCTTGCTTGGATGATCTCGAAGAACATCGTGGGGCGGTCCAGCACCGGCTTGGTGAAGAGCTGCAGCGCCTCCCGCTTGCGCGGGACGAGCACACATGCTAACATGACCCAGAGGAATTTGTTGGGGTGGCAGTTGGGTTTGCCCAATGGTAACCGCTCCTGATCAGATGCGCACAAGTTCCATGAGCGGTTCAAAGGAGTATAGTGCTGCCCGGCGCCCTGATCCAGGGATCAACGTCTTGATGATATGTCGCTCGGCGAGTACGCGCGTGAAGCGACGCGCGCTTGGCGGAGGTATGCCGCTTTTTCGCATGAATTGGCTGTTGCGGAAGACCGGATTCGTGAAGACATAGTCCAGGGCCTTCATGCTCCACTTCGACCCCAAGGTATCGGCAAAGACGACCTTCATATCATCGTACAAGGCTTTGATCCGCTCGGCTGTCGCGATGTTCTTCAATGCCCTGTCTTCCACAGCGCGGAGGAAGAAGTCGCACCAGACTTCCCATCTCCCGGTCCGGGATACCTCGCGCATGGTGTCGATGTACTCGTCCTTGTGCTCATCGAAGTAGCCTGACATGTAAAAATGTGGGGCGCTGATCAAGCCCATGCGCCACATGAAGAGGGTAATGAGCATCCGCCCGATCCGTCCGTTCCCATCCTTGAACGGGTGAAGGGCCTCGAACTCGAGGTGCATCACGCCAGCTCGTAACAAGGGTGGATGCGTATCCGCGTGAATGTATTCGAACAACCGCTCCAGGCCACCGCGAAGGTGTTCTGGTGCGATGGGCACGAAGAGGATCCTCTGCTTCGGCTTATCGGCCAGGTAGTTCTGCTCCACCTTGAACTGCCCAGGGGCCTTGTCCGCGCCCCGCCCGAAGGAGAGCAATTGTTGGTGCATGCGTTGGATCAAGTGCATGCCGAACGGACGCCCTTCCTTCAGGTCTTCCTGTGCCGTGATCAAGGTTCGCCGATAGAGGATGGTCTCCAATACCTCCGACCGCATTTCGGGCACTCGCTCTTCACCATTGCTCTCCGCATCGTATTGCAGGATCTCGTCCATGGTGCTGATGGTGCCTTCCATCCTGGAGGAGAATACCGCCTCCTGGTTCCGCAAGGGGGCCAGCAATAGCTCGCTATTGTGCAGCCCCTTGAGCATCTGGTCATAGCGCGCCAGCGCATCGGCAGCCCGGAGCAGCGGATACAAGAGCTCCTCGTAATCGAGTTGTTCAGGTGGGAACCCGTCGTTGTGGTATTGGACCGCTTGGGAGGTATCCATAGATCAGAATTGATGATCAAATGTGGTCCAATATTACACACAAACACGCTATAGTGGTCAACATCGACAGTTCTTGATCAACAAGGGGCATAGTGGTGCACCTGTTCACATCAAGATGGTTTGTTGCCAACATTCTGCGAATAATGAGCAACAAATGAACTTGTTGGACTTGGATCAACAGCAATCGATGGCCAGGCATAAGGGATGACAAAGGGCGCCCATCAGACGCCCTTCGCATTAGAGATAGCAGTATCGCCTACAACGTCCCCCGGTTCTCCTGCTCCCGCTCGATCGCTTCGAACAGCGCCTTGAAGTTGCCCTTGCCGAAGCTCTTCGCGCCCTTGCGCTGGATGATCTCGAAGAACATCGTGGGGCGGTCCAGCACCGGCTTGGTGAAGAGCTGCAGCAGGTAGCCCTCGTCGTCGCGGTCCACCAGCACGCCGTGCTGCTTCAGCACCGCCAGGTCCTCGTCGATCTCGCCTACGCGGTCCATCACCGTGTCGTAGTAGCTAGGCGGCACGTACAGGAACTCCACTCCGCGGTCCTTTAACGCGCTCACCGTTTCGATGATGTTGTTGGTGGCCACCGCGATGTGTTGCACACCGGCGCCGTTGTAGAACTCGATGTACTCCTCGATCTGGCTCTTCTTCTTGCCTTCGGCCGGCTCGTTGATCGGGAACTTGATGCGGCCGTTGCCGTTGCTCATCACC
>JBIJDX010000172.1:0-6272 GCA_044343855.1 Flavobacteriales bacterium | reverse complement strand
ACGCACCCTTCGTGGACCGCATGTGCGCGGACGAAGGGGCATGGCAGCCTGAATTGGGCGGATTGCGTTTCCGCAGGCTCGCCACGCCCGTGCAGGACATCCATGAACAGGGTGCCTACGACCTGGTCTACTTCGATGCCTTCGCACCCACCACGCAGCCTGAGCTGTGGACGGCCGCAGTGATGCAGCGCATGCACAGCGCGCTCAGGCCCGGCGGGGTGCTGGTCACCTACTGTGCAAAGGGTGAGGTGCGCCGCGCCATGCAGGCTGCGGGTTTCTCCGTGGAACGCCTGCCCGGGCCTCCCGGCAAGCGGGAGATGATGCGTGCCATCCGTGGTTGATCCTGTGTACCGACCCCGCAGAACCAGGAACCCATGTCATTCACCATACGCGTCTATGGCCTGTTGCTGAACAAGGGTTCGGTACTTGTCTCCGATGAGCTCATCAGGGGCAGGCGCATCACGAAGTTCCCCGGTGGTGGCCTCGAGTTCGGCGAAGGGCTCAAGGACTGCCTCATCCGTGAGGTCCGCGAGGAGATCGGCGTGGAGGCGCTGGATCCCGAGCACTTCTACACCACGGACTTCTTCCAGCAGAGCACCTTCCATGAGCGGCCCCTGCAGGTGGTGAGCGTGTACTACACGTTCCGCGTATCCGATCCGGCACTGATCCCCGTGGTGCATGTGCCCTTCAGTGGACTTGCGGCCGATGGCGACCCGGAGGTGTTCCGCTGGCTGCCGCTGGCGGAATCACCCGCGGACGCGCTCAGCCTGCCCATCGACCGGGTGGTATGGGGCATGCTTCGACGTACTTGATCACGCCCCGAGGCGCCGCATCACATAACCTTCCACCAGTTCGCACAGCGTCTCAGGCTCCTGGGTGCGCCACTTCACGGCATTGAGTCTGCCGCCCAGCAGGAAGTACTGGTCGATGTTGCCGTGCTGCAGGTCCTCCAGCACATGGGGGCGGAAGTTGAGCAGTGCGATCCATCCGTCCGCATCGCTCACCTCCTCGAACCACTCCGCATAGTACTCCTCGTCGCTGTGGTGGAAGTTCAGCACGTTCTCTCCGATGAGGATGAACTTGCTCAGCCCTTCGGCCATCAGGGGCTCCACGATGTTGCGCTTCAGCAGCATGATATCGTTATGGAGCAGGTCGTTCCACTCGCCGATGAACTCCAGGATAACGTAACCGTCGTCGTAGTCGGTGTAGAGCTGCTTGATGTAGAGCGTGCTGCTGCCCAGGCTGTCCCACTGCGGATGGATCACGTGGTCATACACCGCATGGGTGAATTCGAACTCGCTGTGCTCGGTGCCGTGGAACGGGGAGCGCACATCCTCCTCGGAGGTGTACTTGTGGCGCCAGTTCCAGTAGGGCTCGATGTCATGCATGAGGGTGCAAAGATCGGCACCGGAGAGCCGGTCAGGCAACGCTCACAGGGTGTGTCCCGCCTCGATCGCCCGGCGCACACTGCCATACTGCCGCAGCAGCGCATTGGCCTGTGCATAGTCCACGCCCAGCCCGTCCATCACCATGCGCGTGCCGCGGTCGATCAGCTTGTCGTTGCTCAGCTGCATGTCCACCATGCGGTTGCCCTTCACACGACCCAGTCGGATCATCACCGCGGTGCTGAGCATGTTGAGGACGAGCTTTTGTGCCGTTCCGCTCTTCATGCGCGTGCTACCCGTCACGAACTCCGGCCCCACCACCACCACGATGGGGTGGGTTGCCGTGGAGGCCAGCGCACTGCCTGGGTTGCAGGTGATGCCGCCGGTGAGGATGCCCTCCGCGTTGCAGCGTTCCAAGGCCCCCACCACATACGGGGTGCCTCCGCTGGCAGCGATGCCCACCACCACGTCATCGGGTCCCACGGCATGTTCCTGAAGGTCCTTCCAGCCCTGTTCGCGGTCGTCCTCGGCGAACTCCACGGCCTTGCGGATGGCAATGTCACCGCCGGCGATGAGGCCGATGACCATGCCATGCGGAACCCCGAAGGTGGGCGGGCACTCGCTGGCGTCAACGATGCCAAGGCGCCCACTGGTGCCCGCACCCAGGTAGAAGAGGCGCCCGCCGCGTTGCATGCGTATCACGGTCGCCTCCACCAGCGCTTCGATCGCGGGAAGCACCTCACCCACCGCAGCGGGTACAAGGCGGTCCTCCGCGTTGATATGGCGCAATAGTTCGACGGTCGACATGCGCTCAAGGTGGTCGTGGCGCGAGGGGCTTTCGGTGATCTTCTGTACGGTCATGGCGGTCGGTGCCTGCAAAGAAAAAGGGCCGCCGTGAGGCAGCCCTTTCTCCTGGTCAGGAAGTTCCTAACTATTCAAGGATGAGCTTGCGGGTAACCACGCCCTCATCGAACGTCAGTTCCACGAAGTAGATACCGGCCTTGAGCTGTTCACGTGCGATGGTCACACGGTCACTGTTCACGGTGCTGGTGCGCACAAGACGGCTGTCCACGTCAAAGATGGCATAGCGGCGGATGGCGGCCGCGCCGCTGGAGATGGTGAAGTCGCGCTGGGCAGGGTTCGGGAAAACCTCCACCGCGGTCCCAAGGGAGCCATTCTCCTGTACACCGGTGACGATGCATGTGCTGCCCAGGTCCAGCGCAAGGTTGATGCGCGGGTTGAGGTAGCCCATGATGGTATCGATGTAGGCGCGGGCCTTGGTGGGGCTCATGTCAGGGTTGCTCGCCAGGGAGGCGATGTGCGCGGTGATGGGCGGCGGACCCTGGCTCACCACCGTCTGGGCGATGGGGCTGTTGGGGTCCCACCACTGCCAGGGGCTGGCTTCCTCGCTTGCAGGGGCGGGCCAGAAGGGGCGGATCACCGGGAAGAGGCCTTCCACACCGGTGTTGATGTTCACCGTGGTGCTGCCATGGCTCACGCTGGTGCCGTAGAGGGCACGTGCGCGGTCGGTGTAGGGGTCGCCGCCGGGGATGGAAGCGAAGCCATCGTTGTTGCCGTAACTGTTCACCAGTTGCATGAAGAGGTTGGACCCTTGGACGGGCACTACCGGGCCGCCGGTGGTGGGTACGATCACGATGCCCTCGGTGAAGGGGGCGAAGGGGTCGAATGCGGTATGGAAGGCCACCATGGCGGGATCACCGGGCGCCAGCCAGCTGGTGTCGGCGAGAGCGCCACCCAGGTTCACGCAGAACTGGGTCTCGTAGTCGAAGCCGTTCGGACGGTACAGGTTCAGGTTGCCGCCCAGGCCGTGGATGTTGCCCACCTGGACACTGTCTACATAGCTTACGCTGGGGTTGAATGGGTCGGGCAGGAACTTTTCAATGTACAGTTCCGAAGGGCTGTCCAGCGTGGCGTTGGCCAGTGAGATATATCCACCCGTGCCTTCACCCACAACGATGATGCGGTCCGGGCAGATGCCGTAGGGGTTGGTGCCGGCCAGGGCGCCCTGCTTGAGGCTGCGCAGGTTGTGTCGTACATCGTGGATGGCCCTGTAGATGGCGTTGAGCAACTGGCCGCGACGCTGCTGCTCCGTGGGAGCGAGCGGGTTCCAGCCCAGGCGGTAGCTCATGCTGATGGCCACATAGCCGCGGCGGGCGAATTGCCTGCAGAACTCCACGGCGGTGCTGTCCTTCCGCGTGCCGTTGGGGCTGCCGTTAACCGGGGGCGGCAGGGCGTTGCCGGTGTGCAGGTACAGCACCAGCGGGCGGGCCTCCACCTCGTCCACGCTGGGATCGGGCTGGTACACATCCATCCGCAGGTTGGTCACCTTAAGACCCGTTGAGGGGTCTCCCGGGTTGAAGTAGGCTGCGGGAATGGATTGCCCAGTTGACACAGCGGTCTGCAGGGCCGTGATCTCGGCCACCAGGTTCGGGGTGCCGAGGTTGGAGGTGAGGAAGTCGATGTTGGTGCCGTAGATCACATCGGGTGTCACAACGATCTGGTCGTTGTTGAACACCTCGGTGACGTAGCGTTGGGCGCTGGCGGTGATGCCGATGGACACCCCCGCACAGGCCAGGGCCAGGTGTAAGGTTCGTTTCATGGGGTCGGGTTTGCTGAAAAGTTGTGCCGAATATAAGGCACTTGCCCGGTTCACGACCTGACTACCCGCATGCCCTTCCGCATCGCTACCGCCTGTCGAGCTCGTAGACGAGCTGGATGTAGGCCAGACGGCCCACCCGGGGGCCGCCGAAGACCATGTATACCTCGTTGTTCCACATGCGGTCCAAGCGCTCATCGTCAGGCACGCGCTCGTCGAACAATGGTACAAGGCCGAAGAGGTTGCTGCCACCCACCTTCACGGTAAGGTTCTGCTGCGGGAACTTCACGTTCACCTGGGCGTCCACCATGTCGTAGCTCGGAATGCGGCCGGTGAACTGGGGGCTGCCCGTGAATTCGAACCCTTCGATGTACTTGTAGTTGATGCCGAATCCCAGGTTCTGCTTGTCGGTGAAGGGTATCTTCATGTCGTGCCCCGTGAAGCTGACATTGAACTTGTTCTGCGGTGTGTTGAAGGCCGGGATGATGGGGTCGTCGGCTCCGCTCACCAACTGGTTGTAGCTGAAGTTGGCCGCGTACGTCATCTTCTTGCGGTAGTAGTTCACACCCGCGTTGGCGCCCTGGGTGCGGACCTGGCTCGTGGCGTTCGCGGCAAGGCGGTATGCCTGGATGCCTCCCACGGGAAAGGCATTGATGGGGTCGAAGTCCGCAGAGAGCCCGATGATGTAGCCTATGAAGTCGGTATACCAGCTGTGGTAGGCGCTCAGGTCGAAGTAGATCTTCTCCCAGTGGGTGCCGCGGTAGCCGGCTTCTATGGTGCGCGCCTGTTCCGGCCTGATGCGGTCCACATTGAAGTAGTCCAGGCGATCGAGCCCCTGGATGAGGCTGGCGGAGGAGCGGTACGCATTGAAACTCTCGATGGTGATGAGGCTGTCCCGTCCCTCCTCGAACTGCCCGTCCACATTGCCCAGCAGGATGGCCCGTCCCACATTGTAGTAGAAGTACTGGTCGGCCAGGGTGGGGTTGCGCACCGCGCTGCTGAAGGAGATCCTGAACGTGCGCAGATCGGTGGGGCTGTATACGAAGGACAGGGCGGGGGAGAGGACCGCATCGAAGTTCTGGTTCTTGTCCACGCGCACGGTGGCGGTGCTTTTCAGTTTATTGTCGAAGAACTTCGTCTCCAGGCCGGTGAACACCCCGAACTCGCGGTTGCGGATCTCCACATCGGCCGTGTCGCGGAAGATGGTGCCGGCCGTGTTGGGCAGGTACTGGCGGAAGTTCCCGCCCACTACCAATTCAGCACTTGCATTCAAGTCCTCTCTCCACCTAGGTGTTCCAACATTGAAGCGGTATTCCCCCATGGCGTGGGCCAGCCGCGAACGGTCGAAGAAGAGAGCACCACCTTCGGTGAAACGTTTGCCGATGATCTCCTCCCGTTTGGCATCGAAGCGGTCGGTACCCACGATGTAGGCAGGGTCCAGCCGGGCGTTGTCGGTCGCGTTCACGGAGTCGGCCATCATCTGATGGTACATCGTGAACAGCTCCTGGTTGTCGGCTACGAACTGCGTGATGTATGCATCGTATCCTGCCGCACTGGAGATCACTCCTTGTGCGATGGCCTCGCTCGGTGTCAGGTAGGAGGGGACTGTTGCGTTCAGCAGTCCGGGGTTCAGGGCCGATCCGATCCAACTGTCCCACAGATTGAAATACTCAACGTTCCAATCCTGCGTGCTGCCGCTGGCCTCCTGCAGGCGCAGTCCTGTGGTGAAGATGTCATAGGTGTCACCGGCATCCTCTGCCGTGAGGTAGCCCCGAACGAACCACTTCCCCTCCTGGCGCATCTCGATGCGCTGCTGCCAGAACTGGATGTTCTCCAGGCGGTAGCGGTTGTCTCCTTGGTACACAGTGCTACCCCGGCTGTAATTGCTCCCGGCGATCACCTCGATGCTGTCCGTGAGCTTGTAGTGCAGCGAAACACCGGCCTTGAGGTTGTTGGTCCCGTAGTCCACGAGGTCCACCTCCCGATAGCCCGGTCGAAGGAAGAGTCCCAGCCCATGATAGTTCCGGCGGTCACCGATATCGCGGGTGTAATCGTTGTTCACGGTGGTGTTCTCGTCACCATATATGTTCACGGCATCGTAGCGCCCGGGATTACCCACCGCACTGGGTGAGTTGCTCGTTGCATCATAGTTCTCGGCATACCAATCCTCGGCCTGCATGGCGAAGAGGTTCAGCTTGTAGGCGAATCTGTCCCTGCCGTCCTTGTTCTTGAACACCTGCGCCCAACGAACGGCCCCCTCCAGCAGCTCG
>JBIJDX010000171.1:0-6396 GCA_044343855.1 Flavobacteriales bacterium | reverse complement strand
GGCTGGTGAAGCGATGAGATCCGAACCGGGAATGGACGGGGATGCACGTCAATAACGACTTCCTGGGACGGTAATTCCCGTTCATGAACGTTCATTCACGGTTCCCTCCACCCGGAGAACGCGATGAGATCCGAACCGGGAGTGGACGGGGATGCACGTCAATAACGACTTCCTGGGACGGTCATTTCCGTTCATGAACGTTCATTCACGGTTCCCTCCACCCGGAGAACGCGATGAGATCCGAACCGGGAGTGGACGGGGATGAACGTCAATAACGACTTCCTGGGACGGTAATTCCCGTTCATGAACGTTCATTCACGGTTCCCTCCACCCGGAGAACGCGATGAGATCCGAACCGGGAGTGGACGGGGATGAACGGGATGAGATACCTTCTTCGATGGTATCTTGGACATCGACTCGTTGAACTAAGTTCACATCACAGGTGATAGCGCCATGACCAACTTGAATTCGGACGACCACGAGGTGACCAGACCTATTGTTGGTTGCGCCATGCGGGTCATGAATGTTCTGGGACATGGGCTGCATGAAAAGCCGTACGAAAATGCCTTATGTATCGAAATGAAGGCCTCTGGCATTTATTTCCAACAACAACCCCGCTTTCCGATCTATTACCGCTCTGAACTCATCGGCGAGTACGTACCGGACCTTGTTGTGGAACGTTCGGTGGTCGTAGACACAAAGACCATCGAACGCATTGGTGACGTGGAGGTCGGACGCATGCTGAACTATCTGCGGATAGCCGATCTCGAAGTCGGCCTGATCATCAACTTCAAGCGTGCTCGGCTGGAGTGGAGGCATGTCTGGCTGCGCAAGGACCAGCGGTTATTGCGCCTTCATTCGTTCCAAGACGACCATCCTCCGCACAGTATTCATTTACGTTCATCCCCGTCCATTCACGGTTCCCTATACTCCGATACGTTACGCGGCAGGCAAAGCGATCAAATGCAAGACGGGAATGGACGGGGAACAACGAGAATTTGAAGCGCTTGAGTTCCTCATGCCCGTCCACCGATGTTCATTCACGGTTCCCTCCTATAACCGCCACAACCTCACCCCATGAACCTCGACCGCACCTATTGGGAAGACCGCTACCACACCGGTGAGACCGGCTGGGACATCGGTGGACCCTCCACCCCGCTGAAGGAGTACCTGGACCAAGTGGCGGACAAGGAACTGAAGATCCTCATTCCCGGGGGCGGTCGGGCCTGGGAGGCCGAATACGCGCACCGACAGGGCTTTCGCAACGTGTATGTCATCGACCTCACGGATGCGCCCTTCAAGGACCTGCTTTCCCGCTGTCCCGACTTTCCGCAGGAGCATCTCATCGTGGGCGACTTCTTCCAGCATGAAGGGACCTATGACCGGATCCTGGAACAGACCTTCTTCTGCGCACTGGATCCTGCGCTGCGCGAGCGATACGTTGTGCACATGAAGAAGTTGCTCGCACCCGGCGGCAAGCTGGTGGGCGTGCTCTTCAATGACACGCTCAACACGGAACATCCGCCGTTCGGAGGGTTCAGGGAGGACTATGCACCCATCTTCAGCAGGCACTTCCGGCAGGTGACCATGGAGCCCTGCCACAATTCCATCAGGCCGCGTGCCGGGCGGGAACTTTGGATGATCGCCATGGGGGAACGAACGCCCGCGATGGACCCGGGCAGGGACGCCGATCATGCTGGCTTGGACCTCAATGCGGGCGCTGATCCCTGAGCGTGTATTTGCATCGAACGGGTACAGTCCCGAACTTCCCACCATGAGCCGCACCAGCCGACCACCCACACCCTCGCTGGACGCCTATTGGGGTTCGCTGCCACAGGAACGCCGCGAGGCCCTGGAAGCGGTGCGGCAGCTGCTGTTCCGTATCTGGCCCGGCCTCAAGGAGGACATGTCCTTGAACATGCCCACCTACCTGCTGAATGGCACACCCCTCTGCGCGCTCGCCTCGCAGAAGCACTACATGGCCATTTACATCATGCCGTACGACCTGCTCGATGCCTTCAGGCTGGAGCTCATCGTATACGACCGGGGACGCTCATGCATCCGGTTCAAGCGCATCAGCCCGGAGCTCCTGGACCTTCTGGACCGGATCGTGAAGTATGTCGGCACCCGCTTCGAGGAGAGCGTACACCACGGGCAGCAACGCAATGCACACACCTTCCTGCGGCACGAGCCACCCGCGTTGAAACAACCCTGAACATGCCACCCGGGCCTCACCCCATGTCCCTCCGGACCGCTCTTTCCCTGTCGTTCACCGCACTGCTGCTGTCCGCATCCGGTCAGTCCGTTCGCGTGCTCTTCATCGGCAACAGCTATACCCAGGCGAACAACCTCCCCAACATGTTCAGGGAGCTGGCCCTGTCAATGGGGGACACGGTGGTCACCCAGATGGTCGCACCCGGCGGTTTCACCTTCCAGGCGCACAGTACCAACAGCACCACGCTCAACGCCATCGACCAGGGTGGCTGGGACCACGTGGTGCTGCAGGAGCAGAGCCAGCGCCCCTCCTTCCCGCCCGCGCAGGTGGCCCAGGAAGTGCTGCCGTATGCCAGCGAATTGGTCGCCCGCATCCGCACCGCGAGTCCCTGTGCCGAGCCCGTGTTCCTGATGACCTGGGGGCGGGAGAACGGCGACCAGCAGAATTGTGCGGCATACCCGCCGCTCTGCACCTACGAAGGCATGCAGCAGCGGTTGTGGGAGAGCTATGTGCTGATGGCGGAACAGAACGAGTCCCATTGCGCTCCAGCAGGGTCCGTCTGGCGCAGTTACCGGCAGGCCCATCCGGAAGTCTCGCTGTACACGGATGGAAGCCATCCCAATGTGCTGGGCACCTTCATTGCAGCCACCAGCCTGTACGCGACCATGTTCCGGCGCGGGTGCATGGGATCATCCTTCGTTCCCCAGGGCATCGATGCGGCGGTGGCGGAAGAGGTGCGCGCCCTGGCAGGCGCCACCGTGCTGGACAGTGCGGGTGTCTGGAACATCGGGGTGAACGACCCCGTGGCGTTGGGCGACCACCAGGTACTGACGGGGCTCACCGTGCTCTTTGCCAACAACAGCATCGGTGCCGCGCAGCAATGGTGGCATTTCGGCGATGGTACGACCAGCATGGATGCGGACCCCTTGCACACCTACGGATCACCCGGCACCTACACGGCAGGCCTGGTGGTGGAGGACGCATGCGGCCGGCGCGACAGCACCACGATTACGGTGGACCTGTTCACCACAGGGCTGCCGGCCATCCCCGCCAACGCCGTCACTGTCCGTATTGCCGACAACACCTTGCTGGTCGACCACCCTCCGATGCAAGGGCAACTCGCATTGCTCGATGTCACGGGACGGAAGCTGGCGGAACGGCCGGTGAGTGGCGGCGGACCGAGCCGGCTATCGCTCCCGACCTGGGCGACCGGTGCCTTGCTATGGCGACTGGGCACACGCGACGGTGCGGTCCACGGAGGCCGCATCCTGGTCCCGTGAGCCGAACGGCACTACCTTCGCCTGGCATGAGCGAGCGGACCATCGTTCTCGACCACGACCAGGTGCAGCGCAAGTTGGAGCGCATAGCGCACCAGTTGCACGAGGAACATCACGGGCAGGACTCCATCGTGCTGGTGGGTGTGGCCCCGCGCGGTGCCGCATTGGCCGAGCGGTTGCACAGGCGGCTGAAGTCCGTCGCCTCGTTCGAGGTGGAACTGGTGCAGTTGAAATTGGACAAGGACCGCCCATTGGAAGGTGCCGTTGGGCTGACATGCCCCCTTGATGACCTGCGCGATCGAACGGTGGTCCTGGTCGATGATGTGCTCATGAGCGGAAGAACGCTGATGCATGCCGCGGCACATTTGGTGAGCGTTCCCCTGAAACGCCTGCAGACGGTGGTGCTGGTGGACCGTCGGCACCGCTCCTTTCCGATCCGGGCGGACATCGTGGGGCTCACGCTGAGCACCACCGCACAGGAGCGCATCAGCGTTGAGTTGGGCAGGCGGGACCACGTTTACCTCTCCTGACCCTTCAGCAGCGCCGCGATGCGCGTCACAACCTCCTGAACGGGGCCGTCCGCTTCAATGCGGTGCGGTGCGCGCGAATAGACCGGCTTCCGCAGCTCCAGCAGCTCCACCACGCGCGCCTCCAACGCGGCCCCGTGCAACCCGTGGAACAGCGGCCGATCCCCTCCCGAGCGTGCTATTCGCGCAAACAGGACCGGCAGCTGCACGTCCAACCAGATCACCGTGGAGCGCTCCAGCAGCAGGTCCATTGCATTCCCTTCGCAGGGTGTTCCCCCCCCCGTGGAGAGCACGCAACGCGAACCTTCAAGCAACGCCTCCAACCGCTCCCGCTCGATGCGGCGGAACGCCTCCTCCCCGGCGGTCCTGAAGAACGGCAGCAGGGGCCCCACCTCGGCTTCGATGACGCGATCGAGGTCTAGGAACGGAAGTTGCAGGGCACCCGCCAGCGCCTTGCCCACCGTGGTCTTTCCACTGCACATGAAGCCCACCAGCACAAGTGGCCTGCCTTCGTGCGGTGTGGGCATTGGATAGTGGGGGCGGCCGTTCATCGGCGGAAAGATCGCACCTTCGCGGGAAGCACCATGGAAGTAACCCCCGTCATCGATGCACACAGCGAGCGTGTGTGGATGGAATTGCCCAGGCGGATATACGCCCGGGATACCAATTGGATACCGCACCTGAAGCAGGATGTGGCCAAGGTCTTCGACCCGCGGAAGAACAAGTTGCTGAAGGAGGGCAAGGCCATGCGGTGGCTGCTGAAGGATGCTGACGGGATGCCCATCGGGCGCATCGCCGCATTCATCAATCCGAAGACCGCCCACACGGAGAAGCAGCCCACCGGTGGATGCGGGTTCTTTGAGTGCATCAACGACCAGCGCGCGGCGGACCGCCTGTTCGACACGGCCCGGGACTGGTTGAAGGCGGAGGGCATGGAGGCGATGGACGGCCCCATCAACCTGGGCGACCGCAACATGTTCTGGGGGCTGCTCATCGAGAATTTCGTTGACCCGCCGCTCTACGGCACCAACTACAATCCGCCATACTACAGGGAGCTGTTCGAGCGATACGGGTTCCAGGTCTGGTTCAACCAGCTCTTCTTCAAGCGGTCCGCCCAGGTGCCTGCACAGGCTGTCTTCCACCGCAAGTTCCAACAGCTGAGCGGCGACCCGGACATGCGCATGCATGATGCACGCGGGCGCAGCGTGGAGCAGATCGCGCAGGACTTCTGCACCGTTTACAACGACGCATGGGTGGACCATGAGAACCACAAGCCCATGGAGCTGGCAACCGCCTTGAAGATCGTCAAGGCCATGAAGCCCGTGATGGACCCGCGGCTGCTCATTTTCGTGCGGTACAGGGAACGCCCGATCGCCATGTACATCAGCCTGCCGGAACTGAATGAGATCTTCCGGCATGTGAAGGGTGACCTGAACTGGGTCGGAAAGCTCAAATTCCTGTGGCATAAGTGGCGCGGCACGGTGAAGACCATGACCGGCATCGTTTTCGGGGTGGCCAAGGAGTACCAGGGCAAGGGCATGGAGGGCGCCCTGATCGTGTTCGCAGAGAAGAACATCGTGGACAAGGGGCTTTACAAGGACACCATCCTCACATGGATCGGGGACTTCAACCCGCGGATGATCAAGGTGTGCCAGAACCTCGACGCCGTCAACTACAGAACATTGGCAACCTACCGTTACCTGTTCGACCGCAGCATCCCCTTCGAACGCCACGCCATCATCGAACGGAAATGAGCGTTCCTTGGTGGATGTGATGAAGATCCTTACTTTTGCGCTCCCGCAAGAGGGACCAGCATCCCTCACGTGGTTGGAAGATCCTGTAGCTCAGCTGGTAGAGCACAACACTTTTAATGTTGGGGTCCTGGGTTCGAGCCCCAGCGGGATCACGGAAGCCTCTCTGAAAAGGGAGGCTTTTGCTTTATGGGCATGCTCACATCGCAGCCGACCACCCCTTCGGAAAGTGGAAGTGAGGGCATCGGTGGGTTGGTGTTTATACGGAACGCCTCTCTATATTTGCGGCCCCTTGCCGATCAGAGGGTCAACCCTGACCGGGCACCTGCCCAGGTGGTGAAATTGGTAGACACGCTACTTTGAGGGGGTAGTGGCCGAAAGGCTGTGCTGGTTCGAGTCCAGTCCTGGGCACGAAGTGACAAGAGAAGGCTCCGCAATGGCGGGGCCTTCCTGCTTTCTGAAGGAAAGCACCTGGCGGGATGTTCATCCCGGGCAATGCGGGGCGTCCGGACCGGACCGATGGCTGATGGCGGGCCGGGGCTGCCACCTGCTACTTTCGCCCCATGCTGCAAGAGCTGTTGGTGGTGGAAACGGCAGGGGTGCTGGCAGGCCCCGGCGTTGGCATG
>JBIJDX010000170.1:0-6429 GCA_044343855.1 Flavobacteriales bacterium | reverse complement strand
CGGCTGTAGGTTATCTCCACGGTGAGGTCGTCGAGGAAGAAGGTCACGGTCTCCTCTGGGCTGGCCTTCTTGGTCTCCGCCTTCATGAACTGGAAGCCGACGAATGCAAGGAGCGCGATCGAGGCGACGCCGATGAGCGACCACTTGAGGATCCTGGGCATGGGACTGATCTATTGTGGCGAAGGTACTCCGGCGGGCAGATCCTACGCGTTGCGGTGCACCACCATGCTGCCGGCCTGGGCTGTGGGCGTCACCACCAGGTCGTTGATGCACACGTGCGGGGGCAGCGTGGCGGCGAACCAGACCAGGTTGGCGATGTCCTCGCCGCGCAGCGGTACAAGGCCCTGGTAGGGTGCCCTGGCCTTCTGTTCGTCGCCGTGGAAACGTACGAGGCTGAACTCCGTCTCTGCCAGTCCCGGGGCTATCTGCGTGACCTTGATGCCGTGGGGGAGGAGATCCTGCCGCATGCCCTTGGTGAGGGCGTCCACCGCGTGCTTGCTTGCGCAGTACACGTTGCCCCTGGGGTACACCTCCCTGCCGGCGGTGCTGCCGATGTTGACGATGTGTCCCCTGCCGCGGGCGATCATGCCGGGCATGATGGCGCGGCTCACGTGCAGCAGGCCCTTCACGTTGGTGTCAAGCATGCGGTCCCAATCCTCCAGCCGGCCGTCCTGGATGGGGTCGAGCCCCGCGGCCAGCCCGGCGTTGTTCACCAGCACATCGATGGCCTGCCATTCCTTGGGCAGTGAGGCCACGGCATGCACCACGGCATCGTGGTCGCGCACATCGAAGTGCAGCACATGCACCACGGGCGGACCTTCCACGGTGCCGTGCAGGCCTTCGAGCTCCCTGCGCAGGGCCTCCAGGCGCTCCTTGCGGCGGCCGGTGATGATGATGCGCCAGCCCTCGGCGGCGAAGCGGCGGGCGGTGGCCTCACCGAAGCCGGAGGTGGCCCCGGTGATGAGGATGGTGGGGGGGTGGTCCATGGGCGGTCGCGGTCTGATGTCTTCAGGGGGTTGGAAACGCGGCGGGAACGGTAGGGGCCGGTGCCGGCCCGCGTTGTTCAGGGGCCATCCTGCGGGCGGTCACCGATGGTGCGTCAACCGTCACCTATTGCAGGAAGCGTTGGAGGATCCTCAACGTCTCATACGCTTGGGCACCGATGGCCTGGTCCATCACCGAGAACGAGCAGGAGCCGTATTTCCGGTCCCTCATCATGGTATCCGACGTGCAGGGCCCGTGCGTGCAGTCTGCGGTGATGATGGCACGGGGAGGGCATATGTCCGCGCAGCCGCGTTCGGCGTCCCGCATCTCTATCGCCAGCACCACGTCATTCAGGTTGAACATGCACCTTCCGGAGCTGGCGCTTCCCATGTCGATGGTGATGTTCCCGGCGGCATCGCTTTCGGCGCCGATCGCGCCGCGGAGATAGAGGGCGGCGTCTGTCCGATCGGCGAACACGGTTCCGCTCGGCAGGGAACGCTGCGCATCCGGAAGGGTTGGTCCATCCTGCGCCGCCGCAACGGTGGAAAGCCCGATGGATGGCAGGAGCAGGCACAGGAGGAGCAGCTGATGGTGCATGTCGTGGGAGTTCAGGGCCAAGATACATCGTGGCCGGTGGCAGTGTCCTGCGCGACCTCCGATGGGGGAATGCGCTCCGTGGCGGTCTTTGTGGTCCGGTGCCGCACGGACAAAGGACTGCCTACACCCACCGTGGCCACGCCAGGTAGTACTTCGTCACCGGCCTTGCCAGTGCCTGAATGCCGAGGTTGTCGCTGGCCTCGGCGATGTCGCGCAGGGTGCCGTCCTTGTAGCGCAGTTCGATGCGGTCCTTGGCGGGGTCGTAGGCGTTGTTGACGATGCTTCCGGTGAGGACGAAGTGTGCGGCCTCCGCCTCTGTGATGCCCAGCTGCGCGGCCACGGTTCGGCGCAGTTCGCCGATGCGGGTATCGTCCCAGGGTATGTTCTGCAGGCGGATGCGGAGGTTGCGCCGCGTTACCAGGTCGGTGGCAAGGCGCGCCAGCACGGTGTCCGGGTGGTCGCACCACACCTTCACGGCGCCCATGATGTCGTGATCGTCCAGTCTGAGGAAGTCGGCGAGCACGGCGGGGTCGTTGAACCCGGCGCGGTCGTGGCGGGCGCCGAGGAAGCGCAGCAGGGCAGGGGAGGCGAAGAGCGGGATGCCTTGCATGGCCAGGTGCTTGGCGCGGCGCAGGGTCTCCACCAGCATCATCTCGCAGGCCACCACGGTCTTGTGGAGGTACACCTGCCAGTACATGAGGCGCCTCGCCACGAGGAACTTCTCGATGCTGTAGATGGCCTTCTCCTCCACGACCAGGGTGTCGTCCACCACCTGCAGCATCTTCAGGATGCGTTCCCCGCCGATGACGCCTTCGCTCACACCGG
Source organism: Flavobacteriales bacterium (assembly GCA_044343855.1). Classification (GTDB taxonomy): domain Bacteria; phylum Bacteroidota; class Bacteroidia; order Flavobacteriales_F; family PHOS-HE28; genus PHOS-HE28. The sequence goes on along the minus strand of JBIJDX010000170.1, from coordinate 4,023 downwards.
TGTAGAAGCTGTCGCGGTTGAGGTAATCGAGGCGGTCCACATCGAGCTGGCTGCTCACGAGCTGGTGCAGGAAGCGTTTGGGGTGCTGGTCGCGGAAGATGCGGATGCCCAGGTCGAGCGCCCCGTTGAACTCCGTGTTGAGGGCGTCCATCACCAGTGCGCTCACATCCTCGTGGCCCACGCCCTCCACCAGGCTGTGCTCCAGCGCGTGGCTGAAGGGACCGTGTCCCACATCGTGCAGCAGGATGGCGATCCGGGCGCCCAGCGCCTCCTCCTCGGTGATGGCGTGCCCCTTGTCGCGCAGGGTGGCGATGGCCTCGCCCATGAGGTGCATGGCGCCCAAGGCGTGGTGGAAGCGGGTGTGCAGCGCCCCGGGATAGACCAGGTGCCCGAGCCCCAGTTGCTTGATGTAGCGCAGCCGCTGGAACCACGGATGGTCGATGAGCCGCAGCACCGTGGGGTGGGGTACGGTGATGAAGCCGTAGATGGGGTCGTTGAGTATCTTCATGCGGTGATCCGGTCGCGGGTCGGCGTGTTGCGTGTTGCGCGTTGGGCCGTGTGAACACGCAGCACGCAACCCTTCAACCCGTGACGCATTTCATTCGACAATATCTTCACGCCCCGAAAGTACAGGGCAACACCGGACCGCATCCTGCGTTGTGCCTGGGATGAGCACCTACCGTTCCGCACCCATTGCCCCGCCGGGCACCCCACTGAACACCATGAGCGCCACCATCCTCTGGGCCGACGACGAGATCGACCTGCTGCGCCCGCACGTGCTCTTCCTGGAGCAGAAAGGGTATGAGGTGGACACGGTGAACAATGGCCTTGATGCGGTGGAGAAGGCGCAGGGCAAGGCGTACGACATCATCTTCCTGGACGAGAACATGCCCGGCCTGAGCGGTCTGGAAACGCTGAACCGCATCAAGAACGTGCTGCCACACGTACCGGTGATCATGATCACCAAGAGCGAGGAGGAGCACATCATGGAGGAGGCCATCGGCGGCAAGATCAGCGACTACCTGATCAAGCCGGTGAACCCCAACCAGATCCTGCTGAGCCTGAAGAAGCACCTGGAGGGCCGGAGGCTGGTGAGCGAGAAGACCAGCAGCAGCTACCAGCAGCAGTTCCGCCAGCTGGCCATGCGCCTGGGCGACCGGTTGGGCACCGAAGAGTGGAAGCAGCTGTACGACGAACTGGTGAAGTGGGAGCTGGACCTCAGCGGCAACCAGGACCAGGGCATGACGGGTATCCTGCGCAGCCAGTGGAGCGAGGCCAACGAGCAGTTCAGCCGTTTCGTGGGCAGGCACTACCTGGACTGGCTGGCGGGCAAGGGCGATGATGTGCCCCTGCAGAGCCATCTTCTCTTCAAGCAGAAGGTGGCACCGCTGATCGACGAGAAGCAGGCGCCCTTGTTCATGGTTCTCATCGACAACCTTCGCCTGGACCAATGGCGGGTGCTGGAGCCCATCCTGGGCCAGTTCTACCGGATCGAGGAGCAGGGCATGTTCTTCAGCATCCTGCCCACCGCCACGCAATATGCGCGCAACGCGTTGTTCGCTGGCCTCATGCCCAGCGAGATCGAGAAGCGGTTCCCCGGCAAATGGGTGAACGAGGATGAGGAGGGCAGCAAGAACGCCTACGAGGAGGACTACCTGGCCGACCAGCTGAAGCGCCTTGGGAAGAACGTGCGCCACAGCTACAACAAGATCCTCAACCTGAACGCGGGTCGCAGGCTGGCCGAGAGCCTGGACAACCTGATGGGCAATCCCATCAACGTGATCGTCTACAACTTCGTGGACATGCTCAGTCATGCCCGCACGGAGATGGAGGTGATCCGCGAACTGGCCGATGATGATGCCGCGTACCGCAGCCTCACGAAGAGCTGGTTCGAGCACTCGCCGCTGTTCGACATCCTCAAGGGCATCGCCGAGCGTGGCGGCCGCGTGGTGATCACCACCGACCACGGCACCATCCGTGTGGGGGAACCCAGCAAGGTGGTGGGCGATCGCAACACCAACTCCAACCTGCGCTACAAGTTCGGCCGCAACCTCACCTACGAGCAGCGCGACGTGCTGGAGATCAAGGACCCCGCCAAGGCCTTCCTTCCCAAAGCCAACGTGAGCACCGTGTATGTTTTCGCCAAGGGCGACCGCTTCTTCGTATACCCCAACAACTACAACCACTTCGTCAACCACTTCAGGCATACCTTCCAGCACGGGGGCATCAGCATGGAGGAGATGATCGTTCCGTGGGCGGTGTTGACCGCGCGGTAGCGGAGCATGGGCTTAGTCGGGCTTGTGACCTGTGCTCATGTGACCATGTGCTCATGTGTCCATGTGGTCATGTGCTCATGTGGTCATTTGTTCATGGTCCTTACGTGCGGTATATGCCGGGTCCGGAGCGTTGGCAGTGTCTGCGAGGTTGCGTGCGGAGTGGGGCGTTGTGAAGCCGGATGCCTTTCTTCGAGGCCTGCATTCATGAGCACTTGAACGCATGGATCATCCGATCTTTGTTCTCGTGCTCTCCACGCTCACCCTCCGCAAGCCCTCCGAGGCACCAGAGGTCGCCCGCATGATCCTGCACGGCTATCCGCAGCATCGCGTCTTCGCATTGCACGGCGACCTCGGTGCGGGCAAGACCACGCTGATCAAGGCCCTCTGCCAGGAGCTTGGTGTGACCGGTGGTACCAGCAGCCCCAGCTTCGCCATCGTTAACGAGTACCGTGCGGGCAATGGCGACCCTGTGTACCACCTTGACCTCTACCGCCTGAAGGATGCCGGCGAACTGGAGGCCATCGGGTTCACCGATCATGTGGACAGCGGCCACTACTGTTTCCTGGAGTGGCCCGAACTGGCGCAGGACCTGCTTCCGGCGGATGCACTGCACCTGCGCCTGCTGCCGATGGCTGACGGTCAGCGCATGGTGCGCATCGGTTGGTGAGCGGCCATCCGACGTGTTACACACGCACCGCTCATCCGTACATTCGCGTTCCACAGACCCACCCATGAGCACCTCTTCCGACCTGCTGAAACAACTGGCCCGCCAGTCGGCCATGATGCCCCAGGAACAGGTCATGGAAGTGGGCCGGCGGAAGAAGAGCCTTTTCATCGGCATTCCCAAGGAGATCACCTTCCAGGAACACCGTGTACCATTGACGCCCTCGGTGGTGGGCGTTCTTGTTGGCCGGGGCCACGAGGTGGTGGTCGAGCGTGGGGCCGGCCAGCCCGCCCAGTGGCAGGACAGCGACTACAGCGAGGCCGGAGCCATGGTGGTGGACAGCCCCGAACCGGTCTTCAAGGCCGACCTGATCCTGAAGGTGGCGCCACCCACCCACGCGGAGATCGAGCTGCTGCGCCACAAGCAGATCCTCATCTCGGCCCTGCAGCTCACCGTGCAGCCCAAGGACACCCTGAAGCGCATGATGGAGAAGCGCATGACGGCGGTGGCCTGGGACTTCATCAAGGACCGCGAAGGCATCTATCCCATCATCCGCGCAATGGGCGAGATCGCAGGGAACACCAGCATCCAGATCGCCAGCGAGTACCTCAGTGCCGACAAGGGCGGTCCCGGCCTCATGCTGGGCGGCATCACGGGTGTGGAACCGGCAGAGGTGGTCATCATCGGGGCCGGTACGGTGGGCGAGTTCGCCACACGCGCAGCGCTGGGCCTGGGCGCCAGTGTGAAGGTGTTCGACAAGAGCATCTACCGCCTGCGCCGCCTGCAGACCGATCTGGGCCAACGCGTATGGACGAGTGTGGTGCAACCCGAAGAACTGAAGAAGGCACTCCGCCAGGCCGATGTGGCCATCGGCGCCCTGCGCCCGGAGGAGGGCCGCACCCCCATGGTGGTGACCGAGGAGATGGTGAAGGACATGAAGAACGGCAGTGTGATCGTGGATGTGAGCATCGACCGTGGCGGGTGCTTCGAGACCAGCGAGGTCACCACCCACACCGATCCGGTGTACAAGCGCTATGGTGTGGTGCACTATTGCGTGCCCAACATCGCAAGCCGCGTGCCCCG
>JBIJDX010000169.1:0-6471 GCA_044343855.1 Flavobacteriales bacterium | reverse complement strand
CAACGTGAGGTTGCCGTTCACCTCGAGCCGCTTGAGGATGGAGACGACCTCAGCGGCGATGCCATCGAGGACGCGGTTTGCATCGGAGGCGCCCTTTACACGGGGCTTGAGGCGCATGGCATATCCGTCCCATTGCTCTTCGGTACAGGAGATGGCCACGCTGTATCGTTTGGTTGCCCCCGCTTTGGTGACCTGTAGGATGACCGGGTTGGTCTTGTCCGCGAGGAGCTTCCCCTTGTATAGGATGAAGCGGGCGTTGAAGCCCTTCTTGAAGGCGTCGGGGTAGAGGTTGGGAGTGAGGTGTGCCATGGGTCGGTGTCAAGACGGTGTCAAAAATAAAGGAAAGAGAGGCTAAGGTCGAGGAAACTCTGAAACCCTTGTAAATACTGTAATATGAATGATTGTCAAGGAGAAATAGAAAGTCCGGAAAGGGGAGGAAAGGCTATAGAACAGGATTCATAATCCTGAGGTCGGGAGTTCAAGTCTCCCCCGCGCTACTCCTCTACAGGCAAGCCCTCCAAGCAATTGGGGGGCTTTGCGTTTTGGGGCACCGGGAACATTCGGTGACCATAGGGCATTGAGCATGGCTCATTAAGACTTCAGTGCTGCGCCTGCCTGAAGGCGTTCAGGTTCCGAGCGTGGGACGCCCGGCAACTCCTCCGGTCCGCTCCCGGGTACATCGGACAAACGTTGATGCGGGGGGGCTTCCAACGAACTTGGTCAACCCCGGCCATCCTGGCCATCTCCGCATCTTTGTGCCCATGAAGTTCCCGTTGCATCTGGTGGTGCTGGTCTGGTCGTGTGCGCCTTCCGCTCCTGAAGCCGGCTTTTCACAAGCGGACGACAGCGCCATTCGTGCTGCAATGGCAGCCCAGGAGATGGCTTGGGACCGCGCGGACATCGACGGGTTCATGCAGCCCTATGCGGATGCTGTCTGCTTCCTCAGCCCCAAGGGCAGGATCTGCGGGCGTGCCGCAGTGACAGCCAATTACAGGCGCTCGTACCCGGACGCCGCCGCCATGGGCGATCTGGCCTTCGATGTGACGGAGGTGGTGCCCGCTGGTACCGACCATGCCTGGGTGACGGGTGAATGGCGCCTCTCACGGTCCGATGACACGCTCTCCGGAGCATTTTCGCTGCTGTGGCAGCGGCAGGCAAAGGGTTGGCGCATCACACGCGACCATACCCATTAGCAGGTCGGGAATATGGCGATGGCCGGTCGGACATGTCGCATCCGGCCATTGGCCGGGGAACACATCACGCGCAGCGGCCGCCGGTGACGCGGATGATGCCGTTGGGCGTGCTCATGGCCCTGTTCCATTGCCGCGTCGTTCCTCATGCGTGCGCTACTTTCGCAGTGCAGCCCACATTGCATGCATATCACCGTCAGCCTGCTCATCCTGGCGGCAACCGTGCTCGTCTCGCTGGCAGCGTTCAATGATGGACGGCTGTTCGACCGGTTGTTGTTCGATCCGTACAGGGTGCGCATGCACAGGGAATGGTATCGGTCCCTTACACATGCCCTGGTGCACGCAGACCTTCCCCACCTTGTGGTGAACATGTTCGTCCTGCATGCTTTCGGTGCGAACGTGGAGTACCTGTTCGGCCGCCTGTCCCAGCTTCCTGTCTGGCTCACCTTCGGGGGGCTGTACATCGGAGGTGCTTTCGTGGGCGCATTGCCGGCCTATTTCAAGCATGGTACACGTTCGGGCTATCGGTCGGTCGGTGCCAGCGGAGCCGTTTCGGCCGTGACCTTCGCGGTGATCCTGCTGCTGCCAATGGCTCCCCTGCGCATCTTTCTTATGCCGGTCGATCTCCCGGCAGTGGTGTTCGGTGTGCTCTATCTGGCCTATTCCTGGGCGATGGACCGGAGGGGGGGCGACGGTGTGGCGCATGATGCACACCTGCATGGAGCACTTTTCGGGATGGCCTATACAGCCATGCTGGAACCACAGGCGTTGTTCCATTTCGGTTCCCTCCAGAACGTTCTTGTGCCATGAGCGGGATACGATCGCTGCTCCTCCTGGACCGTGATGGTGTGTTGAACCGCGAGCGTGGCATGCATACATGGGAGCCGGCGGACTTCGAGATACTTCCGGGCGTGGCACCAGCGTTGCTCGCTGCGTCTGCGGCAGGGTTCCGGTTCGCTGTGATCACCAACCAGAGCGGCATTGGTCTTGGCCTCTACGGTCACGAGGAGGTCCGTGAGCTGCATGGCATGCTTCGTCACCACCTTGCCGGGAACGGTGTGCGGTTGGATGACGTGCTTTATTGCCCACACCATCCGAGCAGGGGGCGCTGCCTGTGCCGCAAGCCCGGCAGCCTGCTTGTGGAACGTGCATTGGCACGCGCCCGCATCGATGCGGCGGATGCATGGTTCATCGGGGATCGCGAACGGGACATGGAGGCTGCGATCGGCGCCGGTGTTCGTGGCCTGCGGATCGAACCCAACAGCGACCTTCGCACAGCGGTGGACCAAATTCTTGGAGAACCATGAGGAATTGGATCGATCACAATGGATCGTGGCTTCCGGCCGATGGCCCGGTGTTGTCCGCCGACAACCGTGCATACCATTTCGGGGATGGCCTGTTCGAGACCATCCGCATCATCAACGGTGCTCCCTGTTTCATGGATCATCATTGGGCGCGCTTGGTCACAGGTGCGGGGGCGTTGCGCATCGAGCTTCCGCCCGTGCTGGACCTGTCGGGTGCCGTGCGGCGCATCAGGGAGCTCGTTGAGCGAACCGGTATCACCTCCGGAAGGTGCAGGCTCACGGTGTATCGCAGTGGCGGCGGCCAGTATCGGCCGTTGACCAATGCCGGTGCGTACACGTTGGAGATCGCGCAGCTGCCGGACGCCACCTACACGCTCAACGAGCAGGGACTGATGGTGGACATATGGCCGGAGATGCGCAAACCGATCAACGAGCTGTCACGCCTCAAGACCATGAACTGCCAGTATTATATCATGGCTGCGCTATGGAGCCAGCAGCGCGGCCTCGACGATTGTTTGCTTCAGAATGAGCGCGGCAACATCATTGAGAGCAGTAGTGGCAACCTGTTCATCGTAAGCAATGGCGTGCTCTACACGCCTTCGTTGTCCGACGGTTGCCTGGGTGGCGTCATGCGCGCGCAGGTGATCAACATCGCGCTGGCGAACGGCATCAAGGTGTATGAGTGCTCGCTGAACCCCCAGAACCTGCTGGCGGCGGATGAGCTGTTCTTCACCAATGCGGTCAGGGGCGTGCAGTGGGTTTCGGGCTATCGCACCAAGCGCTACCTGCACAGGATGGCGGGGCAGCTGATGGACCTGCTGGTGCGCAACATCAGTTGAGCCCCGGGTCATCCGGGAAATTGGCAAGCGGGGCGAATGGCTGCCCCATGGCGCGCAGGGTATCTCGCCACAGCCCGTCAACGTTCGCCGACATGATCACCCGTTTGCTTGCCGATGTCACGAACCAGGAACGCTCCGCGATCTCGCGTTCCAACTGCCCTGCCTCCCATCCTGCATAACCGATGAAGAAGCGCACGTGCCGTATGAGCCTGGGGTCTGCGGCAAGAAGGTCGCGCAACTGGTCATGGTCCCCTCCGGCATGCACGTCGTCAACAACATGGTTGCTTCCCTTCACGTGCATGCCGAGGGTATGGATGAAGTAGAGGTTGTCACCATTCACCGGCCCGCCCATGCATACCCGCTCATGGATCCGCTGCATGTCAGGTACGAGCTCGCCCACCTGGGTGTCGAGCATGCGGTTGAGCACGAATCCGAACGATCCGTCACCGTCATGTTCGCATAACAGCACCACGGTGCGCCTGAAGTACGGGTCCGACAGGAACGGACCGCTCACCAGCAGTCGACCCCGCGCCGGCGGCAGTAGGCTTGCGGGATCCAGGTCGAGCAGGTCGGCGTTCATGTGCGGCAAGTTAAACGGCGGTGAGGCGATGCCGGACATGCCATGGGGGGCGTTCCATCAACGCTGAGTAATTTCGACGGCATCAACACCACCGGATACGATGAGCGGAACGCGGCATGTACATCAGCGCATGGACTACGGCAAAGGGAGTCTCCTTGAGGAACAGGCCGGGCATGATCCCATCGCACTGTTCGGGGCATGGCTGAAGGATGCCGAGGAGGATGGGCTCCATGAACCGCACGCCATGAGCCTCTCGACCATGGGAACCCATACCATCAGTTGCCGCATGGTGCTGTTGCGATCGTTCGATGCGCATGGATTCGTTTTCTACACGAACTACAACAGCCGCAAATCGATGGACATGGAGCGCGATCCCCGTGCCGCACTCCTCTTCTATTGGGGTGAGCATGAACGCCAGGTCCGTATCGAGGGACGCGTGGAGCAGGTCAGCGCTGCGGAGTCGGACGCATACTTCGCAACGCGTCCCCTGGAGAGCCGCATTGGTGCATGGAGCAGTGACCAAAGCAGGATCGCGGACAGCCGTGAGCACATCGAACAGCGTTACGCGCGTTGGAAGGAACGTTTCGCCGATGGTGATGTACCGCGTCCCCTGCATTGGGGAGGATATCGCGTGCGCCCCGTGCGCATTGAATTCTGGCAGGGGCGTGAAAGTCGCATGCACGACAGGCTGGTATACGAGCATATGAACGACGGCACCTGGATGCGCATGCGGTTGCAGCCATGAGCCGACCGCGGTTCCGCATGAACAGGCGGAATGATGTGGCACAAAGCAGAAGACCCCCCGGATACCGGGGGGTCTTTGCTTCTGTAGGGAGATGCTCCTTACTTCTTCTTGGGAGCGGCCTTCTTGGCGGCAGCCTTCTTGGGGGCAGCGGCCTTCTTGGGAGCAGCAGCCTTCTTGGGAGCAGCCTTCTTGGCGGCAGCCTTCTTGGGAGCAGCCTTCTTGGCGGCAGCCTTCTTGGGAGCAGCCTTCTTGGCGGCAGCCTTCTTCGCAGCGGCTACGCGCTTGGCAGGACGAGCCTTGCCGGTGCTACCTGCGGTGCGCTTTCCTTTCTTGGTCTTCATATCACCTTTGCCCATTGTTTGGAGTGTTTGGGTTTGATCCAAAAGTATCTGGTCGCAGTAGCACGATGAACGATGTGTGTGTTGCATTTGTCAACCGGTGTGTGTCAATATCCGTGTCGTCACATTCTCATCACGCGATGATGAACACGCTTCGATGTGATGCGCATCAAGCGGCATCAGTGCGATGCAATGCCCACCTGGTTCGTCCGCGTGCAGCACTGCGATCGGTGCAGCTGCGTGCACATGCGTAACCGGGTCGCACGCACGTGGCATCAATGAAGGTGTGCCATCAACACCGCCTTGCATGGTGGTGGACACGCGCTGCTGCGGACCTGTGCACATCACCGGCAATGGCGCTCATCGATGGAACATTGAGCAGCCCCTGTGCCATCCACTGATGGTAAGGTTGCACGGCATGCTCGGCACGGATCCCGTGCGATCGCATTGCTCATTGTCCGATCGTGTGTGAGTGGAGGCCAGGTGCGTTCCGGTGCGGTTGCTTTTATCGCACGGCATTGATGCATGTGTCCTCCCTCCCCTGGAGGGGTTCTGGTACAATGCAGTTCGTCAAGGTCCGCACGATCGGTGCACATCGATCGCACCTCGATATGCGTCGATGTCAGGAACCATTCCCATCAACTGCTTCATTGCCGATCGATGGACCGGTGGCCGGCGTCCTGCAGCATGCAAGGCAGGGCGCAGTGACATGCATCCGACGGCCGGCAGCAGTGGCCCGCACATTGCAGGAGTACAATGCGGCCGCATGAAGCAGGCACGATGCCGCCGATCATTGTGACGGTTGCCGGCCATCGCAGGATGCACGGATGTTCGTGCATCAGGTCGGGGATCACTGTTCCTCCGCCCGGCGGAAGTGTTGCTCAAGGTGCGCTGCACTGTGCACCACCTTCCGTGCCCAATCCAGTTTGAGCGCGAGCTGCGCATCGGCATCCAGCCGCCAGTCCACCGCGCTGTCGCGCAACCGTTCCATGACCGTGTACAGCACGATCGCTGCTGAAACGGAGATGTTGTAGCTCTCCGTGAATCCGTACATGGGTATGCGCAGGTGGAGGTCTGCGTGGGCCAGCAGTTCGTCACTGGCGCCGGTGAGCTCGGTGCCGAAGCAGAATGCAAGCGGCTGTTCCAGGGGTATGGTCGCCGGCGTGGTGCCATCGGCGCGTGGCGACGTGACCACGATCCGTTTTCCCTCGGCCTTGAGCCGCTGTATGCATGCCATCGTGTTGCCCGTGCCCGCCCGGTAGCGATGCATGTCCACCCACTTGGACGAACCAAGGGTCACCTCAGGGTTGACCGTGTATTTGTTGCGGTTCTCAATGATGTGCAGGTCCTGTATGCCGAGCAACTCGGCGGTGCGGACGACCGCGCTGGCGTTGTGTGCCTGGTAGATGTCCTCGAGCACAACGGTGATGTGGCGCGTCCGTTCGGGGGCGATGCGGTCGAAGAGGGTACGTTTG
>JBIJDX010000029.1:0-18575 GCA_044343855.1 Flavobacteriales bacterium | reverse complement strand
TCGATCTGCTGCGCCGCCAAGTGGAGGGCGCCATGGAGCCGGCAAGTGGCATGCGCCCGCCCGACAAGGACAAGATCACCCTGATCAAGCAGGCCGAGAAGATGCTGAAGATCACCTTCCTGGAGGCCAAGCTGTTCAAGAGCCACCAGATCGATACCGAGCACCTGCTGCTGAGCATGCTGAAGGACGAGGACAACCTGGCCACGCGGGCCCTGCATCGCTTCAAGGTGGACTATGCGACCGTGAAGAACGAACTGGATGCCATTCTGGCCGATGGTGGCGCGGGTCCTTCCGGATACAGCAGCAGCAAGCCCAAGGCCCAGGGCCCACAGGGTACCGACGACGATGACGACGAAAGCGGCAGTTTCGCCGGAGGTGGCACAGGCGCGCAGCGCAAGGCCGGTGACAGCAAGAGCAAGACACCCGTGCTTGACAATTTCGGCCGCGACCTCACCAAAATGGCCGAAGAGGGCAAGCTGGACCCCATCGTGGGCCGAGAAAAGGAGATCGAGCGGGTGAGCCAGGTGCTGAGCCGCCGCAAGAAGAACAACCCGGTGCTCATCGGTGAACCCGGCGTCGGTAAGAGCGCCATTGCCGAAGGGCTTGCCCTGCGCATCATCCAGCGCAAGGTGAGCCGCGTGCTATTCAACAAGCGCATCGTGGCGCTGGACATCGCCAGCCTGGTGGCCGGCACCAAGTACCGCGGCCAGTTCGAGGAGCGCATGAAGGCGGTGATGAACGAGCTGGAGAACAGCCCGGACGTGATCCTCTTCATTGACGAGATCCACACCATCGTGGGAGCCGGTGGTGCCAGCGGTTCGCTGGATGCCAGCAACATGTTCAAACCAGCCCTGGCGCGTGGCGAGATCCAGTGCATCGGTGCCACCACGCTTGACGAATACCGCCAGTACATCGAGAAGGACGGTGCCCTGGAGCGCCGCTTCCAGAAGGTGTTGGTGGAGCCCACCAGCATCGATGAGACCATCCAGATCCTCAACAACATCAAGGAGAAATACGAGGACCATCACAACGTGAACTTCACGGCCGATGCGGTGGAGGCCTGCGTGAAGCTGACCGCGCGCTACATCACCGACCGCCACCTGCCCGACAAGGCCATCGATGCCCTGGACGAGGCAGGCAGCCGCGTTCATATCAGCAACATCGTGGTGCCCAAGAGCATCCTTGATGTGGAGCAGAAGATCGAGGATGTGAAGGAGGAGAAGAACAAGGTGGTGCGCAGCCAGCGCTACGAGGAGGCCGCCAAGCTGCGTGACCGCGAGCGCCAGCTGCTGGAGGAGCTGGACAAGGCCAAGAAGGCCTGGGAGGAGGAGAGCAGGAACAACCGCACCACCGTGACCGAGGACAACGTGGCCGAGGTGGTGGCCATGATGAGCGGCATCCCGGTGACGCGCATCGCGGAGAAGGAGAGCGGCAAGCTGCGTCGCATGAAGGAGGAGATGCAGGGCAAGGTGATCGGGCAGGACGAGGCGGTGGCCAAGGTGGTGAAGGCCATCCAGCGCAACCGCGCAGGCCTGAAGGACCCCAACCGTCCCATCGGCAGTTTCATCTTCCTGGGCCCCACCGGCGTGGGTAAGACGCAGCTGGCGAAGGAACTGGCCAGGTACCTCTTCGATACCGAGGAGGCGCTGATCCGCATCGACATGAGCGAATACATGGAGAAGTTCTCCGTAAGCCGCCTGATCGGTGCGCCTCCGGGCTATGTGGGCTACGAGGAAGGCGGCCAACTGACCGAGAAGGTGCGCCGCCGCCCCTATTCCATCATCCTGCTTGATGAGATCGAGAAGGCGCACCCCGATGTGTTCAACCTGCTGCTGCAGGCGCTGGACGATGGCAAGATGACCGACAGCCTGGGCCGGCACATCGACTTCAAGAACGCCATCATCATCATGACCTCCAACATCGGCGCACGCGACCTGAGCGACTATGGCAAGGGCGTGGGTTTCGGCACCTCCGCCAAGGCGGCCGGTCAGGAGGACAGCAACCGCGGCATCATCGAGAAGGCACTGAAGAAGGCCTTCGCCCCCGAATTCCTCAACCGCATCGATGACATCATCATGTTCAACTCGCTGAAGCGGGAGGACATCCACAGGATCATCGACATCGAGCTGGCCAACCTCTACAAGCGCATCGGCGAACTGGGCTACGACGTGAAGCTCACCGACGAGGCCAAGGACTTCCTCAGCGAGAAGGGTTACGACGAGAAGTTCGGTGCACGTCCGCTGAAGCGTGCCATTCAGAAGTTCATCGAGGACCCGATGGCCGAGGAGATCATCAACCAGGCCATTGAGGAGGGTGACAAGATCACCATCGGGTTGAACAAGGAGGCCTCCGACGTGACCATCAAGGTGACCAAGGGCAGGAAGAAGCCTGCGGCCAAGAGCGATGGGGACACCAAGGAACTACCGCCCGCCGACGGGAACTGACGCCCGCACACACACGAACAGGAAGCCCGGTGAAGCCGGGCTTCCCTCGTTCATGCCGGTTCACCAGCCGCGGCCGTTGTCCGCCGAAGGGCGCAGGCGGGTGCTGAAGCTGAGGCCCACGATGAGGAATTGGCTGTTGCCGGCCTCCTCCACTTCGCGCCGGCCCGGGAAGCCTTCGAGACCCAGGTCGTTGGCCGCGAAGCGCCGCACATCCTGCTCGTAGCCCAGCATCAGCCCGAAGGCCAGGTTATCCGTGGCATGCAGGTAGTATGCTGTGCCGATGCCCCAGTGGAATGCCTGGACGGGATCCGGCGGACAGGTGGGACAATCGAAGCGGAAGAAGCTGAGACCGGCGCGGAGCGAAAGTTCGTAGAAGCTGCGCGCGGTGGTGTAGTGCTCATAGGACACCTTGCCGAAGGCCCTGCCACGACGGATCTCACCGGTGGTAACGATGGGCGCCAGCGCACGCTCCTCCAGCCCGAACCAGCTCATGCCCCCACCCACTCCCAGTCCCAACCCCTTGTGGATCGGATGCTGGTACACTGCCCCAAGCTGCCCGATGCTCTCGGTGATGCTTGTGAAGAGCGGATTTCCGACCGGAACGGGCAGGGCGAGCTCACCCTTGATGGTGGCCGACACATCGGGCAGGCGGTCGCGGTCCTGTGCATGCGTGGCAGCATGGAAGGCAAGGCAGAGCACCAGGGCGAATGACCTCATCATCGCTGGAGAAGTCGGAATTGGCGTACCGTTCGTTGTGTGTGGGTGCGCATTTCCAGGAAGTGGACGCCATCTTCAAGCACGGGCAGCGCTAGTTCGAGTGTGGCGATGCCAGCCTGCGCACGGATGGGATGCCACTTGTGGGCCGTGTTGTGACCAGCGTCCAGCACGGCGAATTGCAGGTCCACCGCCTCCGGGGCCCGCAGTTCGACCAACAGCCGCACAGGATGATAGGCCACCTGCACCTGGATGAGTTCGGCATGCAACACCTGTGGCAGGTGCCGCTCCCGCACGTACTGTTTGAAGCGCCTGTAGAGCAGCACCAGGAGCACGACGCCCAGGGTGATGATGAGCGCATTGCGCAAGTTCTCCAGCTCCGCCATCACAGCATGATCACACCACCTATGGCTCCCACCTGTTCGTAGCGAAGTACAACATCCTCCGCCGACAGCATCACCTCCCGGATGGTCACACTGAGGTATTTGCCGCCGCTGCTGAAACGCCGCAGCACCTCGCTTTCCGCCGGGAAGAGCGCACGCAGCGCCTCCAAGCGGCTTGCGTCCGGTTCCATCACGAACTTGAACATGTAGACCGAGGGCCAGTCATGCACCTCGTTGAGCCGCTCCAGCAGCCGGTCCTTCGCTTCATCGTTCAACATCGTCGGCGCCCAAAGTTACAACCCCCGGCGCTGAACCTTTCGATCCGTGGCGTGTACCGACCTTTGAAGTCACTCCCGCATGCGTAGCCCCGCTCCCCTCCTGCTGGCCCTGTTGATGCCATCGGCCATACTTGCCCAAGCCCCTTCCGTGGAAACGGTGAAGCAGGAGCGCAAGGCGGTGCCTGAAGTATACCAAGGAGGGTGGAGCGCAACCAGCCCACCTCCCGCCCCTGTGGGCGTGGTGGAGCTGAACGATGTGCGTGCCTTGCGCAACCAGGCGCTGGTGGAAGGGCGCGGCACCCTGAGCGCGGCGCGCATCAGCGAGTTGGAGGCGCTCTACGAACGGATGCGTGCGCATGATCCCCAGGGGCAGGATACCGAGCTGGCGGCCTTTCACCTCTACTTCCCGGATGAGCGGGCCTTCGCAGCGGCACGGAGGGCCGTTGCCTTGAACGCGGACCGTACGGAGGTCATTGCGCCTTCCTTGGCATTGGCCCACCGCATCGGCGACGCCGCGGGGAAGCAGCGCTGGGGCAAGGCCCTCTTCGACCGGGGTGGCCTGGCGCCCGGGCTGGTGGAGGCGGGCCGCGACCTGCTGGCCTCGGTGGACCGCGATGGCATCCTGGTGGCCGCCGGCGAAATGGACGCTTATGCGTGCTGGGCCTTGCAGGCGGCGAAGGGTGAGCGCACCGATGTGCTGGTGGTGGACCGCAGGATGCTGGAGGATGGCACCTACCGCAGGCAGGTATGGAGCGCGGCCGGTGGTCAGGGTACCATGCCGCAGAGCGGTCAGGCCCTGTTGGAAGCGTTGGCCACCGCGAGCAAGCGTCCCCTGCATTTGTCGCTGGCCCTTGCGCGGCAGGTGCCCGGGGCGTGGAGCGGGCAGCTCTATGTGGTGGGTACGGTGTTCCGCTACAGCGCGTTGCCGCTGGACAACATCCCCCTGCTGGAGGTGCGTTGGACCGGGTTCCGCAAGCCCATGAACGCGGGTCCGCTCTCGCACAACTACCTGGTGCCCGCCGCCGTGCTGTTGAAGCACTACCGGGCGCAGGAGGATGAAGCCGGTATCGCACGCATGGAACGCACACTGCGCAGCATGGCCGACAAGCTGGGCGCCACTTCCGAACTGCACCGCAACGGGGTCCTTCAACACTGAGCCATGGGCCTCTTCAGCAAGGACCACGAACGCCTGAGCGACGAGCGCCTGATGGAGCTGGTGGTGCGCGGCGATGAGCGCGCCTTCGGTGCCCTGTACGATCGCCATCAACGGCGGTTGCTGGGATACTTCCACCGCATGCTGTGGAACGACCGTGAACTGGCCCGCGACCACGCCCAGGACCTGTGGACCAAGCTGGCCCAGCGTCCTTCGAGCTACGATCCGGCGCGCCCCTTCCGCACCTGGCTGTTCAGCGTGGCGAACAACATGTGCAAGAACGCCTACCGCCACCATGCCGTGGTGCAGGCGGCCGCACCCGAACTGCGCAACGGTCCCGATCGCGAAGAAGCGCGCCATGGAGTGGAAGTGGACCGCGCGCATTTCCGTGGACGCCTGGATGAGGAACTGGACCGGCTCGATCCGGACCACAAGGCCACCTTCGTGATGCGCTACCACGAGGACATGGCCATCAAGGAGATCGCCGCCGCATTCTCCTGTTCGGAAGGCACGGTGAAGTCGCGCCTGTTCTACACCCTCAAGAAGCTGGCCGAGCGCCTCAAGGAGTTCGACCCCAATGCCCTGCACATCCATGGAAAGGCCTGAACGATATGATCCCGAGGACATCGAGCACCTGCTCAGTGAGCGTCCCTTCCACCAGCTGCTGGCGGAGGAGAAGGCCTATGTGCTCCGCCACATCGGTGATGCCGATGAATACGAGCGCATGCGTGCCCTGCTGCTGCACCTCCGCAAGGATGAGCAGCATCGCGAGCCGCTGATGCCTGATGCGGCTGCGCGTGAGCAGGTGATGGATGTGTTCCGTGCACAGCAGCGACCGGTGTGGCGTGTGTGGCTGAACAGCGTCGCCGGGTTCTTTGCGCAAGAGCACGAAGGCTTCGCATGGCGGCCTGCGTTGGCCTTGGCGGGTGTGGCCACGGTGCTGGTGGTGGGCGTGGCCGTGGTGTACCGTGCTTCCTTCACTGGACCTGAACAACTCGCTGAGGTGGTGGCACCCAAGCAGGATCGACAAGCCCCGGCAGGGCCTACGGATGCTGGCCTCCTG
This sequence comes from Flavobacteriales bacterium, assembly GCA_044343855.1. Classification (GTDB taxonomy): domain Bacteria; phylum Bacteroidota; class Bacteroidia; order Flavobacteriales_F; family PHOS-HE28; genus PHOS-HE28. Next base: position 12,540 of record JBIJDX010000029.1, on the reverse strand, counting down.
GCGCCGTCCTCGGAGAGCGCCGCGACCGCTGAACCGGTGATGGTGGATGCTGAAGCAGGTGCGGCAGTGGAAAACGACGCACGCACCGTGGCTCCCGGTGTTTCGCGCGCTGAGGCGGATGCCATGCCTGCGCCGTTCGCGACCTTGCCCAGCGTGGCCGAAAACGCTGCGGAAGACGTGGTCGGCCTCGCTGCGGTCGCTGCTGACGATGAGCGGGAGCTTGCAGAGGAACTGTCCCTGGATGCGGTGACGGTAATGCCCCAAGCCACTGACCATCGGATGGTGCGCGAGGGTGAACTGGCGCGGAACAGCAGTGTGGGCAATGCGGCCGGCGTTGTGTCGGCCCAGGAGGTCAGTGGCAGGCGCAGGTCGTCGGCCGTGGTCGTGGACCGTTCACGCAGTGTGGCGGATGACAGTGAATTGCTCGCCCTGCTCAGGCCGGGGTGGTGACGGCTTCATTCCACCACGAAGCGCTCACTGAGCTGCAGGTCGCGTGTGGAGATGAAGAGGGTATGCTCACCCTTTGGCAGGATGCCCTTGTCGAGGCGACGCACGAGCTCCTCCTGCATTGCCTTGCCCTCCTCCCGGTAGAGAGTGCGCCCCTGGTCGTCCTTCACCTCAAGGGTGATGGGGCCGATGCGCCTGTCGTGCTGCAGTGCGATGGTCACGAAAGCCGACCGCTTGGAGGCTTCCACGTTGAGTTTGCCAGGTCCATCACCGGCAACGCCCAGCGATACCGACAGGCAGAACACGGATGCAGCGATACCGCGTATGAGGCACATTCCCGCAAAGATAGGGAGCCCGATCCGTGTGGTCAACCGTTCCGCTTCAGCCTTCCCACGTGCGCTCGTGCCCTGATGCGACCAGTCTCGCACCATTGGCATCCTGCACGGCCATTTCGAAGCCGTTGTAATGGCTCCATCCACCGGCATCGCCGTCGCTGCGGATGGCGAGCAGGCCCACCTGCATGCCGGTGCTGTCCGGCACCTTGCGCAGGATGCGTGCCACGGCCTCGCGGCAGGCTTCGGTGGCGGTCCTGCCCTGGCGCATCAGTTCCACCACGGTATGACTGGCCGCCGTGCGGATCATGAGCTCACCGACCCCTGTCGCGGTGGCCGCACCCACATCACCATCCACGAAAAGACCGGCTCCGATGATCGGGGAATCCCCCACCCTTCCATGCACCTTGAAGGCCATGCCGCTGGTGGTGCAGCTCCCCGCCAATCGACCTTGCGCATCCATGGCCACCATGCCGATCGTATCATGGTTCTCCACGTTCACGACCGGCTTGTATTCCGATGTCCTCAGCCATTCCAGCCAGGCTTGGCGGACCTCGGGCACCTCCACATCGCGTGGACTGAAGCCATTCTCAAGGGCCCAGCGCTCGGCCCCCGCCCCCACCAGCATCACATGGGGTGTACGCTCCATGATGGCACGTGCAATGCTGACGGGATGCTCGAAGCATTGTACGAAGGCCACGGCACCTGCGCGTCCCTCGTGGTCCTGGATGCAGGCGTCGAGGGTGACCCTGCCATCCCGATCGGGCATGCCCCCCAAACCCACGCTTCGATTGGTGAGGTCGCTCTCCACCACGGCCACCCCCTGTTCCACGGCGTCGAGCACGGCCCCCCCCTGCTCAAGAACGGACCAGGCCTTCGCGTTCGCCGCTGTTCCGTGGCTCCAGGTGCTCAGCACCAAGGGAGGTGTGCCGCCCCCCACTCGTGGCTCTGATATCAAGGGTTCCCGCTCATCGTTGGAGCAGGAGGTGACCAGTGCCATGGCGCCCAGGCTTCCGAGCTTGAGGAATTGTCTGCGATCGTGGCTCATGTTGGAGCCAAAGTAAGGCCCATCTTTGGCGGGAACCATGAACACGCCCGGATCCACACGCTCCATGAACGGTCCTTTCGCCGTTGTGACATCGCTCTTCTTCATGTGGGGCTTCATCACCGTTCTGGTGGACTCCCTTGTGCCCCGCTTGCGTGAGGTGTTCGAGCTTACCTTCTTCCAGGCCGGGCTGGTGCAGTTCGCTTTCTTCATCGCCTACGGGTTGGTGAGCATACCGGCGGGCTGGCTCCTGGCGCGCATCGGGTATCGCAAGGGCATGCTGGTGGGATTGGCCACCATGGGCATCGGATGCCTGCTCTTCTGGCCTGCCGCGGGCTTCCGTGTGTTCCCCCTGTTCATGCTTGGCTATTTCACACTGGCGGCGGGAATGACGGTGCTGCAGGTGGCGGCCAATCCGTATGTGGCGGTGCTTGGAGCCGAAGCGGGTGCCAGCAGCAGGCTCAACCTGGCGCAGGCGTTCAACAGCGTGGGCACCACGCTGGCTCCCTTGGTCGGCGCCAAGCTCATACTCAGCGACCGCATCCTGGGCAGCGGGGCCATTTCCGCACTCACCCCAACGGAGCGCGAGGCGTACTATGCCACCGAGGCCGCAGCGGTGCAGGGGCCCTTCGTGGTGCTGGCGGGTGCGCTGCTTGTGCTGGCCCTGCTGGTGGCGTTGGCACGCCTTCCCCGCATCCTGGACACCGCGCATACCGGGGGTTATCGCTCCGTGCTGGCACATCGGAGGCTGGTGCTCGGTGCCATCGGCATCTTCCTCTATGTGGGTGCCGAAGTGGCGATCGGCACCTACCTCGTGAACTACTTCCTGGAAATGGACCTTGCCACCGTGGTGCGCGGGGACGCGACCCTGGGCGGCATCGCCTCCGCCTTGCTCGGCAACGGGTTGGATGGAGTGGATGCCAAGGGTGTGGTGGGCGCGTTCGTGGCCCTGTACTGGGGCGGCGCAATGCTGGGCCGGTTCGCTGGCGCATGGCTCACCCGGTTGATGTCGCCTGGGCGCGTACTGGGCATGTTCTCAGGCATGGCGATCGCCTTGATACTGCTGTCGATGCTGACCACCGGTACCGCGGCCATGTGGTCCATTCTCGCCGTGGGCCTCTTCAACTCCGTGATGTTCCCCACCATCTTCACCCTTGCCATCGAAGGTCTCGGCGACCTGAAACCGCAGGCCTCGGGTATCCTGTGCACCGCCATCGCCGGCGGGGCTTTCGTACCGCCCCTGGTGGGCGCACTGGCCGATGTGTCCGGCTTCAAGGCGGCCTTCGTGCTTCTGCTTGCCTGCTATGGATTCATCGCGGTCTATGGGCTGCGCAACACCGCTCGCGCATGATCCTGGGCATCGATGTAGGTGGCACCAGCAGCAAGCTCGGTCTTGTAAAAGAAGGACGTGTGATCGCGCGCGCCCGCATCGCCACCACGGGACATACCGACGACCATGCCTTCGCTGATGCGCTTGCCCGGGAGGCACGCCAGCTGGCCGCTGCACATGGTAGTGTGATAACGAGCGTTGGCATCGGGGCACCCAACGCCAACCAGCTTACGGGCATCATTGAGATGGCGCCGAACCTGCCGTGGAAGCACGATGTGCCGTTGGCGCGCATGATGAGCGATCGGCTGGGTGTGCCTGCCACCCTTGGCAACGACGCGAACGCTGCAGCGCTCGGCGAATGGCGCTACGGCGCTGGCAGGGGCATCGACGACCTGCTGGTGGTGACCCTCGGCACGGGTGTTGGCAGTGGCTTCATCGTGAACGGCAGGTTGGTGCTGGGAAGTGCGGGCAATGCCGGTGAGGTGGGGCATATGACCCTGATCCCCGGTGGTCGTGCGTGTACCTGCGGAAGACGCGGCTGTGTGGAGGCCTACGCGAGCATCCGCGGCATGCTGGCCACCTATGTGGAGGAAGGAGGCACTGCTGAGGTGCACGACGTGAAGGGTTTGGCGGACTTGGCCCATGCGAACGATGCGGCTGCGCAACGGGTGTTCGAGCGCAGTGCCCACTGGCTTGCGATCGCACTGGCCAACGCGGTGTGCACCACAGGCCCCCGGCGCATCGTGCTCTTCGGCGGCATCGCACGCAATGGCGACCTGTTGATGGCTCCGCTGCGCGAGCAGTTCCATGCTGCGCTGTTGAATATTTACCAGGGCCGCGTTGATCTTGCGGTATCAGCGCTGCCGGATGATGATGCGGCCCTGTTGGGGGCTGCTGCATTGGGAACACTGTAGAACTGCCATGGTCGACATCCATCCCAACCGAACTGTAGGTCGACCCAGTGGGCCGACACTACCGGTGATCTGCCTGATCCTCTTCGCTGCCGCGGTGACAACGGCCACGGCGCAGGTGAACCTCGCTCGCAACACCCCGCCATCCATCGCTGCGGAACTGGTCGATCCCTTCATCGGCACCGGTGGCCATGGGCACACATTCCCGGGGGCCTGCGTGCCCAACGGCATGGTGCAGCTTGGTCCGGACACGCGGCCCGATGGATACAACGACTGGGACGGCTGCAGCGGCTATCACCACAGCGACAGCCTGATCCACGGATTCAGCCACACGCACCTGAGCGGTACGGGGGTGGCGGACCTGTGCGATGTGCTGTTGATGCCGATGAGCGGGAAGTACTCGACCGAGCCTGCTGCTTACCGAAGTGCCTTCCGCAAGGGCACTGAACGCGCACATGCAGGCTATTACCGTGTGCTGCTGGAGCGCTCTGGCATCGAGGCGGAACTGACAGCCAGCGCCCGTGCTGGTGTGCATCGGTACGCCATGCCTGCAAGCCAGGAGCAGTTCATGCTCATCGATCTTCGGCACCGCGACCAATTGCTCGGTTCCTCGATCACCCAGGTGAGCGATACAGAATTCGCAGGCACCCGCCGGAGCTCTTCCTGGGCACGTGACCAACAGGTGTACTTCGTTGTCCGCTTCAGCCGGGCTGTGCAAATGGTCCGGAGCGCCTCGGACAGCACGAAGGCCATCCTGGGCATCCGGAACAGTGCGGAACCGCTGATCGTCAAGGTCGGGATCAGTGCGGTGAGCATCGAAGGTGCGCGGAGGAACCTGGATGCCGAGGTGCCCCATTGGGACTTCGATCTGGTGCGCAAGCAGGCGGAGGAAGCGTGGAACGCCAAGCTGAACAAGATCCAGATGGAGGGCGGCACGCGCGAACAGCAGCGCACCTTCTACACCGCCCTCTACCACTGCTATGTGGCACCCTGCCTCTTCAACGATGTGGACGGCCAATACCGCGGCATGGACGGGCAGGTCCACAAGGCCGACCACAACGTGTATACCGTCTTCAGCCTGTGGGACACCTTCCGGGCCCTTCACCCGCTGATGACCATGCTGGAGCCGGAGATGACGCGCGATTGGATCAGAACCTTCCTGCTGCACTACCAACAGGGCGGTCGCTTGCCTGTGTGGGAGCTGTGGGGCAACGAGACCGACTGCATGATCGGCTACCACAGCGCAAGCGTGATCGCTGATGCTTACGCCAACGGTATCCGCGACTACGACACAAAATTGGCGTTGGAGGCCATGGTGGCCTCGGCGGGGCAGGACCATTTCGGCTTGAAGGCCTATCGTGAACGCGGCTACATCAGCAGCGAGGACGAGGCGGAAAGCGTGAGCCGCACGCTGGAGTATGCCTACGATGACTGGTGCATCGCGCGCTTCGCGGAGATGATCGGTGAACCCGAAGTGGCACAGCGCTTCCTCGCGCGCAGCCGCAACTGGCAGAACCTCTTCGACCCCGCCACCGGCTTCTTCCGTGCGCGGCGCAATGGCGGCTTCGTGGAGCCCTTCGACCCCTACGAGGTCAACTTCCACTTCACCGAGGCGAACGCGTGGCAATACGGCCTTTTCATGGCCCACGACCTGGACCATTACATGCGGCTGATCGGCGGGCCCAGCGCGTTGACGACCCGGCTGGATGCGCTGTTCGAGGCGGGAACATCCACCACTGGCCGTCAGCAGAGCGACATCACCGGACTCATCGGCCAGTATGCGCATGGCAATGAACCGAGCCACAGCTTCGCCTACCTCTATGCCGTCAGCGATCGTCCGCAGCGTGTGGAGATCTATGTGGACCGCATCCTCCGGGAGCTCTATTCGGATCGTCCGGATGGTCTCTCGGGCAACGAGGATTGTGGCCAGATGAGCGCGTGGTTCGTGTGGAGCGCCATGGGCCTGTATCCCTTGCTGCCCGGCGATACGCGCCTGGTGGTGGGCAAGCCCCTGTTCCCGAAGGTGACCCTGCGCGCCGGTGAGCAGGTGATCTCCATCCGATCGGAGATCCATGGTGGCCAAGCTGACCATGTGGAGCAGGTGCGGTGGAACGACCAGGACCTCGCGGAAGGGCGCTGGATCGGTCGGGAGGAACTGTTGAAGGGCGGCACCCTCCACTTCGACCTGGGGCCACGTGCTGGTTCCAGCGGTGTACCGTCAGGCGAAGAGCAGGTTTCATGGGAGGGCCCGGCGGCGGTTCCCATCATCGATGCCGCAGGCCGTACCTTCCTGGACAGTCTGGTGGTGAGCCTTCGGTGCATCACACCGGGTCCGCTGCACTACCGCATCAACGATGGGGCCGAGCAGGTTTATGATGGTCCGTTCGTCCTGCGTGAGAGCGCAACAGTGAGCGCCCGCCATGGGGAGGTGCCGGTGAGCGGCCGTTTCCTGCGCATCACCGGGGGGCGCACGGTGACACTGCAGAGCAGCTATGCCGCGCAGTATGCGGCCGGAGGCGAAGGTGCCTTGGTGGACGGAATTCGTGGAGGGACCGATTTCCGAACCGGGGAATGGCAGGGCTATTCCGGCCAGGACCTTGTGTTCTCCGTGGACCTTGATCGTGCGGAACGCCTGGAGCGTATCGGTCTGAGCGTGCTGCAGGATCCCAAGAGCTGGATCTGGTATCCGGCGGAGGTGGAGATCAACACCAGCGTGAACGGGCGCCAGTGGAGCAGCACGGTGGTGCCGAATACCGTAGCCAGGGAGCTCGTCGGCCCGCGGCAGCAAGTGCTGTGGGCGGCCCTTGAAGGGCGCAAGGTGAAATACATCCGCGTGGTGGCGCGGTATGCCGGCCCGTGTCCCGAAGGACATCCAGGTGCGGGCGGAACCAGTTGGATCTTCGCTGACGAGCTCCTGCTGGAATGAATGTCCCTGGCGCGTGGCCGTGGGCTACACGCACCGCACCACAGCGCGGGGCGGCCGGTGGCCGGGAGAAGGCGTTCCTGACTATCCGGTTCCAGTCGTTCAACCCCGAAGACCGTAGTGGAAGCCCTCCCCCGGATGCGCACCGCTATTGGATGGTGAAATTCAGATCGACCTCGATGTCGGTATCGCCTCCAGCGTTCGTGATGTCACCCGAAGCCACACCGGCGGCGCTTTTGTTGGGCATGTGTCGCAGGATCGCAGTGATGGTTCCGGAGCCGGCAGCCGGCGTGGTGGCCCGGTTCCGCAAGCCTATCGGGTTGCCGTCACCATCAGCATCCGCATACACGGTCACAAGGCCGCCCGTGCTCTGGTAGAAGAACTGGTGGTCCTCATCCTCCGCCCTGATCTCATCGGTGATCTCTTCCGCAGGGGTTTCACTTTCATTGAGCACGCGAACATCCAGCACCAGCTCCCGGCTTGCGGGAAGCGGAACCCCGGACTGAACGGGGTCGTTCCCACCCGGACCGTCAAGGTCCGTCCAGCGCAACTCGTAGGATACATCCGGTGTGGCCGCCGTATCGGTGAAGGTCAGGATGAGCGTGGTGATCAACTCCTCCTCATTCACCGGAGGCGGAGTTGGTGTCGGTGACTCCTCCTTGTCCTTCTTGCAGGCTGTGAGCGAGGCCGCCACAATACCGGTGAGCAGGGCACGCTGGGCCCAGATGGAAGGTGTGCTGGGATACTTCATGAAACTTTGTTGTTAATGCTATTGGGTTGCAAATATAGGATGGTGAACACAATATGCAATTCGGTTGCGTGAAGTAGTTTTGTCCTATGAGCAACGAGCAACTGCTGCGCTCGCGTGGACTGCGCGTGACCAACACCCGCAAGGCCGTGCTGCTTTTACTTCAACGAAGCGGGAAGGCGCTATCGCAGGCCGATGTGGAACGTTCGTTGCCTGACCTGGCCGATCGTGTCACCCTGTTCCGGGTGCTGCAGGCCTTCGAGGACAGCGGCCTCGCCCACCGGGTGCAGGATGCGCACGGGGTTTCGCGTTTCGCGGTATGTGCCGATGCCTGCACGGGTGGTCACCACCATGATGTGCATGCCCATTTCCGTTGCATCACCTGTGGCGATGTGTATTGCCTGGCGCCTGTCGCACTGCCGAAGGTTTCCGTACCGAAAGGCTTCACGCTCAGGGATAGCCAGCTTCTCCTTGAGGGCACCTGCAGCGCTTGCAACACCTGTAGCTGAACCGAACAAGGCCCTGTGGCCGGTGTTCCTTCACCGTGCCATCACACAGGACCCCCAGCCTGCGTCCATCGCGCACCTGCACCACCTGCGGGAAGCCGTTCCAGTGGCGCAAGAAATGGGAGAAGGTGTGGGAGGAGGTGAAGTATTGCAGTGAACGATGCCGAAGGAACAGGAACCACGCCCCGCTCAACGCGTCCGCCTGATCCTGGGTGACCAGCTGAACGCCGCGCACTCCTGGTATCGGGAGCACGATGCGCACACGCTCCACCTCCTCATGGAGGTGCGCCAGGAGACCGACTATGCCTGGCACCATGTGCAGAAGGTGCTTGGCTTCTTCGGTGCCATGCGTCGCTTCGCGGACCAGCTCCACGCGCAGGGACATCGTGTGCTGTACCTCACCATCAACGACCCGCGCAACACGCAGTCCATCCCCGACAACCTGGGCTGGATACTGGCGAAGACCGGTGCCACCGCCCTGGGCTACCAGCTCCCCGATGAGCATCGGCTGGACCAGCAACTGCGCAACTTCACTGAGCACTGTGGATGCGCTGTGGAAGTGGCCGACACCGAGCACTTCCTCACCACCCGCGATGAGCTTGGAGCGCTCTTTGCGGGCAGGAAGCAGTACCTGATGGAGCGCTTCTACCGGGTGATGCGTGAACGCACCGGTCTGCTGATGAACGGGGACAAGCCCATCGGCGGGCAGTGGAACTTCGACAAGGAGAACCGGGGTCGACCGCCCAAGACCCATGTGGCCCCTCCCCCCCTGCTCTTCGACCACGACCTGCGGGACGTTCAACGGACGTTGGAAAAGCATGGTGTGAGGACCATCGGCACGGTGGATGCACAGCACTTCCCCTGGCCCTTGGACCGTGCGGAAGGCCTGGCCTTGGTGCAGTACTTCTGTGACGCGCTGCTGCCCCACTTCGGCACCTACCAGGATGCGCTCATGCCGGGACAGTGGGCCTTGTACCATGCGCGGATCAGCTTCGCGCTCAATGTGAAGCTGATCTCACCATTGGAAGTATGCGAAGCTGCGGAGGCCGCCTGGCGCGCCGATCCGGAGCGCATCACCCTGCCGCAGGTGGAGGGTTTCATCCGCCAGATCATCGGCTGGCGCGAATACATGCGCGGCGTGTATTGGGCGCACATGCCCAGCTATGCCGCGCTGAACTTCTTCGGCCATGACAGGCCGCTTCCCCAGTGGTACTGGACCGGTCGCACCAGGATGGCCTGCCTGCGCGAAGCCATCACCGGCAGTCTCACCAATGCCTATGCCCATCACATCCAGCGCCTCATGGTCACGGGGAACTTCGCACTGCTCGCGGGCATCCATCCCGACGAGGTGGACCGCTGGTACCTGGGCATCTACATCGATGCGCTGGAATGGGTGGAGATCACCAACACCCGCGGGATGAGCCAGTGGGCCGATGGAGGCATCGTGGGCACCAAGCCCTACGTGAGCAGTGGCGCCTACCTGAACAAGATGGGTCACCACTGCGGCACGTGCCATTACGATGTGAACGACCGCACCGGACCGCGCGCCTGTCCGTTCAACGCCCTCTACTGGCACTTCCACGCACGCAACCGCGAACGCCTCGAGGCACCCGATGCGCGACCCGGCACCATGATGCGCGTGGGCATGGTGTACCGCACCTGGGAGAAGATGGCACCGGCCGCCCGTCAAGCCCTGCTGGACAAGGGCGACGAGCTGCTCGCCCACATCGAGGAACTGTAGCGGTCTTCACATCAACGAATGGACCGTTCGCTCCTTTGGTTCCGCCACGACCTCCGCCTGGAGGACCACCCCGCCCTGCATGCCGCGCTCGCATCCGGCGGCGAAGTGTTGCCCGTGTACATCCTCGATCCCGACCAGCAGCGACCTGGACTCAGGGGCATCGCACGCATGGGGCCTTGCCGCGCGCAGTTCCTGCGGGAGTGCCTGACGGGGCTTGACGGGCAGCTGCGGGCGTTGGGTTCCGGTCTGCAGGTGCATGCAGGGCGACCCGCAGAGGTGTTGCGCACGCTGGCAGCCGATCACCAGGCCGGTGCGGTGCATGCCCAGGCGCACATGGCATGGGAGGAACAACAGCAGGAACGCGCAGTGGCGGCGGTACTTCCGCTTCACCTTGCTGCGCCCGGCACCTTGCTGCATCCCGATGACCTGCCCTTCGAACCGGAGCGCCTGCCCAAGGTGTTCACCGCCTTCCGGCACAAGGTGGAGGCGCGTTGGGCCGTGCGTTCCGCGCTGCCCGCACCCACCATGCTGCCAACACCTGCGCTATGGATCGAACGACCGTTTCCTCCCCTCTTCAACGAGCAGGCCGCCCCGAGGCCCGACCCACGTGCGGTTATGCCGATGCCCGGTGGCACGGTCGCAGGAATGGAACGTCTATCGCACTTCACCGGTGCATCCCGTGCGCTGGGCCATTACAAGGAGACGCGCAATGGCATGCTGGCAGCCGATGAGAGCAGCAAGCTGAGCCCCTGGCTTGCGGCGGGCGCGCTCTCGCCACGGACCGTGTACGAAGCCGTGCGCAGCTATGAAGCGGAGCATGGGGCCAACGAAAGCACCTACTGGCTCATCTTCGAACTGCTTTGGCGCGACTTCTTCCACTTTACGGCGGCCAGGCACGGAGCCGACCTCTTCAAGCGGGGTGGGATCGCTCGGGCCACTCCGCGTGGCGTGTACGACCGGCGCCGCTTCGAGGCCTGGTGTGAAGGCCGCACGGGACAGCCGTTCATCGATGCCAACATGCGTGAACTGGCCGCCACGGGCTGGATGAGCAATCGCGGCCGGCAGAACGTGGCCAGCTACCTGGTGCATGACCTTGGACTGGACTGGCGCCTCGGTGCGGCTTGGTTCGAACACCTGTTGGTGGACTACGATCCATGCAGCAATTGGGGCAACTGGCAATACCTCGCCGGGGTGGGCAATGATCCGCGCGAGGGACGGCGCTTCAACCCGGAGCTTCAGGCGGAGCGCTATGACCCCGAGGGGCGATTTGTTCGACGTTGGATCGTTGATCGATCGTAATGAAGGGGTGTCGGGAGCGGCAGGATGCAGATGCAGCTTTGCACCATGACACGCAGTTCCACCTTCATCGCAGCCCTCCTCCTCCCCTTCGCCATCCACGCCCAGGACAAGGGTCTTGGGATCGGCATCATGGCCGGTGACCCCACCGGACTCAATGCGAAGTACTGGCTGGCCGAGGATCGTGCGCTCATCTTCGGGCTGGGTTGGGGACCCTGGGGAAGTACCTTCAACCTCCACTGCGACTATACCCTGCAGAACGTGGAACTGCTGAAGGATGGGGATGTGGTGGTCGATCTCTACTATGGCGGTGGGGCGCGTCTGCGCAGCTGGAGCGGTGGGCGCTATTGGCGCAACAATACATGGTACGATGACGGTCGCGGAAACATAGGCCTTGGCCTGCGCATCCCTGTGGGCGCGGTGATGACCGTGGACGGGCTCCCGCTCGACTTCTTCCTTGAACTGGCACCCACCCTTGAACTCATACCGGCCACCTACCTCGACCTGGACCTCGGCCTGGGGGCACGCTACTGGTTCTGATCAGGGCCACCGGCGGTCGAGCCAGGCCCTGTTGCGGAAGGAGCTGCGGTACAACCAATGGTGTACGAGCAGACCTGTGATGACTCCGATCAACGCACCGACGACCACGTCCTGCGTGAAGTGCTGGGACAGATAGACCCGGCTGTAGGCGAGGATGGACGCACCAATGGCCAGCACCAGCGACCAACCCGGACGGCCGATGATGACCGCCAGTGCGAGGCACATGGCCCATGCCGCCGTGCTGTGTCCGCTCGGGAAGCTGAAGTGATGGTGCAACTCCACACCATCCACCCACTGTAAGCCCGCAAGCTGTTCGCGGAACATGGCAGGCCGGTGCTCATCAGCGAATACCGACCGCTTCAGCACCTGCGTGATGATCGCACTGAGCCCGCAGGAAAGACCGAGCTGCAGGGCACTGCGCAGGTCCTTGAACCACCATACGACCAGTGTCAGCGCCGTGGGAACCAGTCCATCGGCCAGGTGGGTCAGGCGGGCCATCACCACATCCGACCATCGCGCGTGGAAGGTGTTGGCAAGCCTGTGCAGTTCCAACGGACCGAAGAGCAACAGCCCGATGCCACCGCTGGCAACGAAGACCAGCCAAACGAGCAGGAAGGGGCGCAGTACGGGACCAGGGTGCACGCTGCAAAGGTATCGCCTCCGATGCGGGACCCTGTGCCGGGGGCAGCGGTAAGGACCGGACGTGGTCCGGCAATGCACA
>JBIJDX010000168.1:0-6504 GCA_044343855.1 Flavobacteriales bacterium | reverse complement strand
TGCAGCGAGATCACATCGGTGTAGCCCTCCACCAGGTAGCAGAGCTGCTGCTCCACGATGGCCTTCTTGGCCTGGTGTATCCCGTAGAGCGAGCGGCTCTTGACATACAGCAGGCTCTCCGGACTGTTGAAGTATTTGGGGAGCTTCCTGTCGCTCCGAAGGGTGCGTGCCCCGAAGGCGATGGGTTGTCCGCTGAGGCCCAATACCGGGAAGGTGACGCGACCGGCGAAGAAGTCCCACGGGGTGCGTGCCGCATCGTCACGCCGCTTGATCCAGCCGGCCTTTTCCAGCAGTTCCGGGTCGAAGCCATGGGCCAGCGCGGCGGTGGCGAAGGCATTGCCGAACTCCGGCACATAGCCGAGCTGGAACGTCCTTATCGTCGCGTCGCTGAAGCCGCGCTCGTGGAAGTAGCCGAGCCCGATGCGGCGCCCTTCGTCCGTGTTCCACAGCTGGTCCACGCTCCATGCGAGCGCCCACTGCTGGATGACCGTCAGGGCCTCCCGCTCACTCTGCTCAACCTCCTGTTCCGGTGTTCGGTCCTCCTCGGGCAGCTCGATGTGGTAGCGCTTGGCCAGCCACCGGATGGCTTCCACATAGCTCAGGTGCTCGTGCTTCTGCAGGAAGGAGATGCTGTCACCGCTCTCCCCGCAACCGAAGCACTTGAAGATGCCCAGGCCCGGATTCACGTTGAAGCTCGGCGTCTTCTCGTTGTGGAACGGGCACAGACCCAGGTAGCGGGGGCCCTTGCGCTTGAGCGCCACGAATTCACCCACCACCTCCTCCACGCGGGCGGCGTCCTTCACCTGTTGGATGGCGTGCGGCTGGATCACGAGGAGGCGTTGATGCGAAGGTACCCCAGGCGAAGCCCACGGCATGACCTTGTTGAAAGCCCCGGGGGATGAGGTGATGCGGGCACCTGATCCTCAACGCCAAGCGTCAGGCTTGAACAGCGATCCCACGATCCATCCACAGGATATTCACTGCTTGACAGGCACCCCCGTACTGTCGTACAGGACCCGCCTGAGCTCGCCGCCGTGCTCGTCGTAGAACACCCATTCGCCGGCGTTCCTTCCATCGGAATAGGCGCCCACGTAATACGGCCTTCCATTCGGGTGGTTGACCAGCGTTCCCCCGTTCTCCTTTCCGTCGCTGTAGGTGATGCGGCTGCGCAGGGTGCTGTCCGGGAAGAAGGAGCTCCAGGTACCCACCCGCTTGCCATCCTGAATTTCGCCGGCCATCCATCCCCCATCCTGCAGGTGGATGATGCGTGGACCATTGCTGTTGGCATCTGCCCTGGCGCTGTCCACTCCCGTCGCCACGATGGATGGCGCATCGGAGGGCGCCGTGCAGGCGCCAAGCAGGATGATCGACAATAATGGAACTAGGTGGCGCGGTTCCATCGGGTTCATTTCGTGCGTTCCACGGTCAATTGTACGAGTCCTTCAAGCCCGTCGCGTGCCTCGTTCCCGGGGAAGCCGTGCAGCACGGCCAGTGCCTTGTCGCGGTGCTCCATCATGCGCTGCTGGGCGTGGGCGATCCCGCCCGCCTCTCGCACCATCCGCACCACCCTCGCCACGGTCCTGTCGTCCTCGCTGCGTTCCTTCACCGCGTTCACCATCCAGCGGCGGTCGGCGTTGCTCACCTGCTGCAGGGCGTGGATGAGCGGCAGGGTCAGTTTCTTTTCCTTGATGTCGAGCCCGCTGGGTTTGCCGATATCCTGGGCGTTGCCATAATCGAAGAGGTCATCCTTGATCTGGAAGGCGATGCCTGCGTGCTCACCGAACAGGCGCATCCGCTCCACCTCCCCGGAAGAACGACCGGCTGCGCTGGCACCACCGGCACAACAGGCGGCAATGAGGCTTGCGGTTTTCTGGCGGATGATGGTGAAGTAGACGTCCTCGCTGAAGTTGAGGTTCCGGCTCTTCTCCAATTGGAGAAGCTCACCCTCGCTCATTTCACGCACCGCATGGCTGACGATGCGAAGCAGCTCGAATTCACCCTTCTCCACCGCAAGTAGCAGCCCGCGGCTCAACAGGTAATCGCCCACCAGCACGGCGATCTTGTTCTTCCACAGGGCATTGATGCTGAAAAAGCCCCGCCTCATGGGGCTTCCGTCCACCACATCGTCATGGACCAGTGTTGCCGTGTGCAGCAGTTCAATGAGGCTCGCTGCCGTGAAGGCGCTCTCGTTCACCGGACCGAAAAGCCGAGCGCTCAGCAGCGTGAACATGGGTCGCATCTGCTTGCCCTTGCGCTTGACGATGTAGTGCATGATCCTGTCCAGAAGCGCTGCGCGGCTGCGCATGGCTTCACGGAAATGCGGCTCGAACGCCTGCAACTCGGCGGCGATCGGCCGTTGGATCTGCTCCATGCTCACCATCGGGGGCGAAGTTCGGCATATCGGTGGTTGGCCGCGCGGGCTGACCGTCTTTCCATCACTGCTGCCCGCTCTGCCAAGGGTGTGCTACCTTCGCTATGCATGCGCCGTCTATCAACACGCCTGATGCTCCTCTTCTGTTCGATGCTGGGGTTCGCGACCATGCTCCAAGGGCAGCCGGGCAAGGTTCAGCCCGGCAAGGCCCGCGTCCTGCTCTACAAGGATCGGATGGCCGCTCAGTTCGACACGGTGGACGTGGTGAAGAACGTGATCAAGGCGAATCCGCTGCTGTTCTTCAGGGGCGAGATCCCCCTCTATTACGAACGGGCCATCTCCCCCAATGTCAGCCTGGAGGTGGGCCTTGGTGTGACCCTGCGCAACTACATCGCGCTCTCCTTCGCAGCGGACGATGCGGATGACTTCGGGGCCGGCACCGAGATCATCGCCAATCCCAGTTACCACCTTGCAGCGCGGTTCTATTTTGTTCATGATCTGGAGCCTCAGGGCCTCTACCTGCAGCCGGGCTATTCCCACCTGGTCTACTCCAAGGACATCCTCGTGCGCCGGTCCGACGGCACCTTCTCGGACACGAAGTACCGGGACGAACGCACCTTCAACGACCTTCGGCTGATGATGGGATATCAATCCCTTAGCACCCGCAGCAACTGGCTTTTCGACGTGTATGGCGGGGTGGCCCTGCGCGACCGCCGGATGTTGGTGGTGAGGGAGGAATTGGACTTCGCCACCGACGAGTATACGTATGAAGTGGAGGAGCGCAAGGACCGCGTCCCCGCATTCTTCCTGGGCATCCGTGTGGGTGTCGGTTGGTGAGGGTCACTTCAACGGCCGCTCACCGTGCTTCAGGGCCGGTTCATTCTTGTTGGCCAGTTGTCCGCAGGCCGCATCGATGTCGCGCCCGCGGCTGCGACGTATCCGTGCGATGATCCCTTTTCTGTCCAGGTGGTGCCGGAAGGCCTCGGCATCCGTGGCCTCGGTGCGTCCGAACCCGCCATCGTCGATGGGGTTGTATTCGATCAGGTTCACCTTGGCGTGCACATCGCTGGCGTACTTCACCAGTTCCTGCGCATCGGCCAGTGAATCGTTGAAGCCGCGGAGCAGGATGTACTCGAAGGTGACCGGCTGGAGCGTGACCCTCGTGTAGTGGCGGAGCGCCTCCTTCAATTCACTGAGGGAGTTCTGCTCGTTGATGGGCATGATCCGGTCGCGCTTCGCATCATTGGCCGCGTGCAGGCTCAGCGCAAGATTGAACCTGGTGCCATCATCGGCCAGCTTGCGTATCATCTTGGCAATGCCTGCGGTGCTCACCGTTATGCGCTTGGCGCTCATGCCCAGCCCGTCGGGTGCGGTGATGCGCTCGGCGCTGCGCAGGGTGTTGGCGTAGTTGAGCAGCGGCTCGCCCATGCCCATGTACACGATGTTCGTGAGCCCCTGCCGGTAGTGCTTGTGCGCGAGCCGGTCGATCAACACCACCTGGTCCACGATCTCCCCGGTGTCGAGGTTGCGGATGCGCTTGAGCTTGCCGGTGGCGCAGAAACTGCACGTGAGGCTGCACCCGATCTGGCTGCTGATGCAGGCCGTGAGGCGGGTGGGGGTGGGGATGAGCACTCCTTCCACCACATGGCCATCCCAGGTCCTGAAGGCGCACTTCACCGTGCCATCCTCGCTCCGTTGCTCCTCCGCCAGCACCAGCGGACGCAGCACACATCGTTCCGCCAGCCGGGCCCGGAAGGCCTTGGGCAGGTCGCTCATGTCGTCCCAGTCCCGTGCCTTCTTCTTCCACAGCCACTCCCACAACTGCTTGGCGCGGTAGGGCTTCTCGCCCAGCTCCACGACCAGGGCCTGCACCTCGTCCAAGGAGAGGTCGCGGATGTCGGTGGCTTGGGACATGGCCTTCAAAGGTAGGTGCCTCTACCCCCGCGCCCCCAGCACCAGTTCCGCCACCTGCAGATCGAAGGGCGTGGTCACCTTGATGTTGTGGTCCTCACCCTCCACCAGGTGCACCTCCTCACCCAGACGCTCCACCAGGGTGGCCTCGTCGGTGAAGGCCGGGTCGTAGGGCAGCTGGAAGGCCCGGCGCAGCAGCGGTACCCGGAAGCATTGCGGGGTCTGCACGGCACGCAGACGGCCGCGGTCGATGGCCTGGGAGCCATGCTCCGTGAGCTCGCGCACCGAGGGGGCGATGGGCACCACGGGGATCGCGGCCCCATGCGCTTCGGCGGCGGCGAAACAGCGTGCGATGAGCGCCGTGCTCACCAGCGGTCGTACTCCGTCGTGAACGGCCACCAGCCCGTCGTGGTCCACGGTCCGCAGGCCCTCCAACGTGCTGTGAAAGCGCTCGGCACCGCCGGCCACCAGGGTGTGCGGCACATCCAATACATGTTCTGCGCACAGGTCGTTCCATGTGGTATGGTGGTCGGCCGGCAGCACCAGCACCAGCGGCATGGCGGCATCGAAGGAGTGGAAGGCCCGCAGCGTATGGAAGAGGACCGGCTCACCGTGCAGCAGCAGGAACTGCTTGGGTACGGCGGTGCCCATGCGCTTGCCTGATCCTCCGGCGACGATGATCGTGGTGCGGTCCATGGTTGCTAAGGTCGGTGAAAGGGTGTAAGGGATCGGGCGTGCGAGGGTCTTCGCCCCTTGCACACCCGATGCGGTCGACCCTCTTTGCCCTCAGATGATCAGCATCGCATCCCCGTACGAGAAGAAGCGGTATTTCTCCTTGATGGCCACCTTGTAGGCCTCCCACACATGATCGTAACCACCGAATGCGCAGACCTGCATCAACAGGGTGCTCTCCGGCATGTGGAAGTTGGTGATCATGCTGTCCGCAATGCTGAAATCGTGCGGAGGGAACATGAACTTGTTGGTCCACCCGTTGAAGGGCTTCATGTGGTTCTCGGTGCTTACGCTGCTCTCGATGGCCCGCATGGTGGTGGTTCCCACACAGCATACGCGCTTCCGGCTGTCCTTCGAACGGTTCACGATATCACAGGCCTCCTTGGTGATGATGGCCTGCTCGCTGTCCATCTTGTGCTTGGTGAGGTCCTCGACCTCCACTGGGCGGAAACTGCCGAGCCCCACATGCAGGGTCACCTCGGCGAAATGGATGCCTTTCAGCTCCATGCGCTTCAGCAGCTCCCGGCTGAAATGCAGGCCTGCCGTGGGGGCCGCCACCGCGCCCTCCTCCTTGGCATAGATGGTCTGGTAGCGTTCCGCGTCGCTGGCCTCGGTCTCCCGCTTGATGTAGCGCGGCAGCGGTGTTTCGCCCATCTCGGTGATGGTGCGCTTGAATTCCTCGTAGGTCCCGTCGAACAGGAAACGAAGGGTGCGGCCGCGGCTGGTGGTATTGTCGATCACTTCGGCCACCAGTTCGTCGTCCTTGCCGAAGTAGAGCTTGTTCCCGATCCGGATCTTGCGTGCCGGGTCCACGATCACGTCCCACAGCAGGCTGTCGCGGTTGAGTTCGCGCAGCATGAACACCTCGATCTTGGCGCCCGTCTTCTCCTTGTTGCCCCACATCCGTGCCGGGAACACCTTGGTGTTGTTGAGGATGAACGTGTCACCATCATCGAAGTAGTCGATGACGTTCTTGAACTTCTTGTGTTCGATCCTGCCGGTTTTCCGGTGCAGCACCATCAGGCGGCTGCCGTCGCGGTCCTTGGTGGGGTACAGGGCGATGAGCTCCTTGGGCAGGTCGAACTTGAAGGCGGTCAGTTTCATGGGTGCGATCGGGGCTTACGGGCCCGTTCAGGGGTTGGAAAGGGCGGCGAAGATACGATCACCGCGAAGCGAAGGTCAATGGGGTGTTGATTCGTCCGCCTAACCTATTGTTTATCAAGGTTCTGGCTCTCGCTGCGCGGATGCTCCCGATCCGGCAGGGGGGCAATGCGCTGGGCCCAGGTGACAGGGTGTTCTGCGTGCTCCACCCGGTAGGGACCGATCGCTGTGCGGCGCAAGGCGCTCAGGTGGGCGCCGCATCCCAGCACCTGCCCGAGGTCATGGGCCAGCGATCGGATGTAGGTGCCCTTGCTCACGCGCACCTCGAACTCCACTTCCGCTCCGCGCCTGGCCAGGACCTCCAGGTGACCCACATCCACCGTGATGGG
>JBIJDX010000167.1:0-6516 GCA_044343855.1 Flavobacteriales bacterium | reverse complement strand
CCAAGGTGGACAGCATCGCTGCGGCCAAGCTCAGCGTGCTGGCGCCACAGCCCATGCTTTACAAGGCATTCGTGAAGGCCGGTTTCGGCCTGTACACCACACCGCTCGGTGAGCTGTATTTCGACCAGACCCGCTCGCGCACCAATGGCTACGGTGTGCACGCCAGGCACTTCAGCAGTAACGGCGGGCTTGATGATGTGGGGCCCAGTGCCTACAGCTTCAACAGCGTGGACGGCTATTACAAGCATTTCCTGCCGGACCATGAGGCCGGCGGTAGGCTCATGTACGACCGGCGGCGTGTGAGCTACTACGGATACGCCAGCACCGACAGCCTCGAGGATGCACTGGAGTCACTGGCACCGCCAGAGGATGGCCGCAAGCAGATCTACAACGACATCGGATTCGCCGGGCGGCTGCGCAGCCTGTACACCGACAGCACCAAACTGGCGCATGACATCGGGTTGGAAGTACACAGCTACAGCAACCTCTCACGCAGCCGGGAGACCAACATGCGCGTGACGGCCACCCTTGGAAAGACCATCGGCAGCGAGACCTATGGCGGAACGTTCATCCTCGACAACAACGCCTACAAAGGGGTGGTTCCGGATCTTGCGGAGTTCCGCCAGAACGGCACCCTTGTGGGCCTGCAGCCCCATGTAAGCACGCAAGGGAAGGCATACATGGTTCGGGTGGGGGCAGGGCTGTTCGTGGATGCCTTGGGTGCCACCACGTTCCATTTCTATCCCAATGCCTATGCGCACTACAGCCTGTTCAACGACATCCTGATCCCCTACGTGGGCCTGCAGGGGGAACGGCGCCGTAACAGCTTCCGCAGCCTCACGCGCCAGAACCCCTGGCTGGATGGTGCTCCCGGTCTTCTGAACACCAGCCTGCTCTACGACCTGTACGGGGGCCTGCGGGGCAGTTTCAGCAGTGACCTTGGCTTCGATGTACGCGTGAGCCGCAGCAGGCAGGAGGACATGCCACTGTTCGTGAACCTGCGCAACAGCCCGTTGGGTGATCGCATGCAGGTGGTGTATGACCGTGTGGACATCCTGGACCTGAGCGGCGAAGTGAATTATCGGCGCAAGGAGGTCCTCACCCTCTCCGCCCGGGTGGATGTGTTCACCTATGCAACTCAGGTGCAGCAGCAGGCCTGGAACCTGCCGCCGTACCAGCTCAGCTTCGGTGCACGTTACGACATGCGCCAGAAGCTCATTGCCAAGGCTGAGCTTCAGTTCCTGGGCCGTCGCCCGAGCTTCCGGGTTGGCTCCGCCGATGCGCCCGACGGTACCCTTGTGCCATCCGAGAAGGTGGACCTGGAGGGCTTCCTGGACCTGTACCTGGGGCTGGAGTACCGCTACACCAAGCGCTTGAGCGTGTTCCTGGACATGAGCAACCTGAGTGCCAGCAAGTACGAGCGCTGGCGCAACCACCCGGTGCAGCGCGGGCTGTTGCTGGGTGGGGTGACCTACGCTTTCTGAACATTTGCAATGGACAAAGGCGGGGGAGGGAGCATGCTCCCTCCCCCGCCTTTGTCCAATTATAGCCGATCCCGTGGAATACGCAAATCGGCGGGTTGTTAATTATTAACAGAACCCGCGTCCCTGTTGGGAAAAACCATTGGCTGAAGGGCCTTGGAGCGGTATCTTCGCAAGCCTTTCCTAACAGAGGGGGAATGAACGACCGACAACCATGTCTGAGACCGTAGTGGAAATGAGTGAAAAGCAGAAGGATGCCGCCAGCTATTCGGCGGACAGTATCCAGGTCCTTGAGGGGCTTGAGGCGGTGCGCAAGCGCCCGGCCATGTACATCGGCGACATCGGTGTGAAGGGCCTGCACCACCTGGTGTACGAGGTGGTGGACAACTCCATCGACGAAGCCTTGGCCGGCCACTGTGATACGGTGGACGTGACCATCACCGCCAGCAATGGCATCCGGGTGAAGGACAACGGTCGAGGCATTCCCGTGGACATGCACGCCAAGGAAGGGCGCAGCGCGCTGGAGGTGGTGATGACCGTGCTGCACGCCGGCGGCAAGTTCGACAAGGACAGCTACAAGGTGTCCGGTGGCCTGCACGGCGTGGGTGTCAGTTGTGTGAACGCACTGAGCACCCACCTGCGCGCCGAAGTGCACCGCGGTGGCAGCATGTATGAGCAGGAGTACAGCGAGGGCAAGCCCCTCTATGCTGTGCGCGAGATCGGCAAGACCGACTACCGGGGCACCATCGTCCATTTCCAGCCCGACCTCAGCATCTTCCAGGTGGGCGAATACAACTTCGACACCCTGGCCGCGCGCCTGCGTGAGCTGGCCTTCCTGAACAAGGGTATCCGCCTGACATTGACCGATGAGCGTCGGCAGAACGAGGATGGAAAGCCGGTGAGCGAGAGCTTCTTCAGCGAGAACGGTCTGGTGGAGTTCGTGCAGTACCTCGATGGCACCCGCGTACCCCTGATCGAGAAGGTGATCCACATGGAGGGCGAGAAGCAGGGCATCCCGGTGGAGATCGCCATGGTCTACAACGACTCCTACAACGAGAACCTGCACAGCTATGTCAACAATATCAACACCCACGAGGGTGGTACGCACCTGGCCGGTTTCCGCAGCGGTCTCACCCGCACGCTGAAGAAGTACGCGGATGCCAGCGGCGCCACCCAGAAACTGAAGTTCGAGATCAGTGGGGATGACTTCCGTGAAGGACTCACGGCCGTGATCAGCGTGAAGGTGGCCGAGCCCCAGTTCGAGGGACAGACCAAGACCAAGCTGGGCAACAACGAGGTGAGCGGTGCAGTGAACATCGCCGTGAGCGAGATGCTCGAGAACTACCTGGAGGAGCACCCCCGCGATGCCAAGCAGATCGTGGACAAGGTGATCCTGGCCGCCACGGCCCGCCATGCCGCCCGCAAGGCACGTGAAATGGTGCAGCGCAAGGGCGCCTTCAGCGGCGGTGGATTGCCCGGAAAGCTGGCAGACTGCCAGAGCAAGGATGCCAGTGCCAGCGAACTCTTCCTTGTGGAGGGTGATTCTGCAGGTGGTACGGCCAAGCAAGGCCGCAATCGTGAGTTCCAGGCCATCCTGCCCCTGCGGGGAAAGATCCTCAACGTGGAGAAGGCCATGCAGCACAAGATCCTCGACAACGAGGAGATACGCAACATCTACACAGCGCTGGGCGTCCACATCGGCACCGAGGAGGATAGCAAGGCTCTCAACATGGAAAAGCTGCGCTATCACAAGATCGTGATCATGTGCGATGCCGACGTGGATGGAAGCCACATCCAGACGCTGATCATGACCTTCTTCTTCCGGCATATGCAGCCGCTCATCGAACAGGGTTACCTGTACATCGCCACGCCACCGCTCTACATGGTGAAGAAGGGGAAGGAGCAGGTGTACTGCTGGAGTGAAGCGGAGCGGGATGCCGTGATCGAACGCATGAAGGCCTCCAGCAAGGATGCCAGCGTGGGCGTTCAGCGCTACAAGGGTCTCGGTGAGATGAACGCCGAGCAGCTCTGGGAGACCACCATGGACCCCAGCCGCCGTACGCTGCGCCAGGTGACCATCGAGAACGGCGCCGAGGCCGATCGGGTGTTCAGCATGCTGATGGGCGATGAAGTGCCACCCCGCCGCGAGTTCATTGAGAAGAACGCCATCTACGCCAAGCTCGACGTGTGAGCCTGCGTTGAAGCGATGATCCGGAAGCCCTGCCTCTTGGCAGGGCTTCTTCATTCATACGGCCATCAATGGAGGACGGTCACATGTCCCATGCGCTCGATGAGGTCACCGCTCAGTTGATCGCGACACGTCAATTTCCAGACATACACTTCGGATTCCACCAATGCGCCACCATATGATCCATCCCATGCCTCGTCCAGGGAGCGGCTGTTGAAGATGCGCTCACCCCAGCGATCGAAGATCATGAACTCATAGTCAACCACATGGGGCAGGTTGAACACCGGCTTGAATCCCTCGTTGAACCCGTCCCCATTGGGAGTGAACGCATTTGCAACGAAAACCAACAACCGGTCAAGCACCGGGATCACGGCGCACACCGAATCCGCACAGCCATTGGCGTCCAAGGCTGTGAGGCAGACCGTGTAGGTGCCTCCAATGCCGCCCGGGAAGGCGTAGGTGGGCGAGGCAAGGGTGGACCCATCGCCGGTCCCGAAATCCCAGATGAAGCTTGTCGCGTTGCTGCTTGAAGTGTTGATGAAGGTGACCAGTGGCTGGTCGATGAAGAGCGTATCTGGGTCTTGGATGAAGCCCGCAACGACCGGCGGAGGGCTGCCGATCCCCGCTGGTGCCGAGGTGATGCATCCGTTGGCATCCTGCATCCACACCGTATAGGCGCCCGGACAGAGGTCGTTGAACAGGTTCGTGGGCTGGTAGTCGGAACCGTCCAGGCTGAAGGATACCCCTGCAGCATCCACCACCACGATGCGTCCATCGCAGGTGCCCGGGCACGTTTCGTCCACATCGAACACCTGATCGATGACCAAGGGCGCCGGCTCCGTGATGACGAACGTTGCATTTGCCCCACAGCCATTGCTGTCCGCCACGGCGACCGTGTAAGTGCCTGCACATAGCCCTTCGAGCATTGCGATGCTGCCACTTCCGGGGATGCTCCACTCGTAGCTGTAGTCGCCGTTCAGGACATTGCCCCCCGTGGCGGTGACAGATGCGGCGCCATCGCATGCTCCGTTGCAGATCGCGTTGGTGAAGGTGACGACAGTCACCACCGCATCGGTGAAGGTCAGCTGCACACTATCCGATGCCGCGCAGCCTTCACTACCGGTGGTGGACCAAATGGCTGTGTACTGCCCGCCGTTGCTGACGCTCACGGTCGTGCCCGCGCTTGACTCATCGCCGAAGCTCAATCCCGGATCACCGGTCCATGTTCCCGACGACCACGTTCCGGAGGCGAGCACCGCTCCTTCCAAGGTACAACTGACCACGTTCGGCCCCGCGTCCGGCTGTGGCACCACTTGGATGGCAATGGAGGCGCTGGCACTGGCATTCGGGCAGGGAGCTGCGCCGAACACGGTGTAGGTGTACAGGCCGGGGGTGTCCGTTGCGGGATCGAAGGTGCCGTCGGATGTGCTCCCATCCGGAGCTGTCCAGATGCCCCCAGCATCGGGCGTTCCGCCCAGCAAGGGGAGCAGTGCGAAGGCCGGTGCTTCAGGGCACACGGTGGTGCTGCCGTTCGTTCCCGCAACAGGCAACGGATTCACCGTAACGATGACCTCGGCACTCGCGTCCGGACAGACACCGGCCGCGAAAACCGTGTACGTGTAGATGCCTTGAGGCTCGTTCGCAGGATCATATACTCCGTCCACAATGCCGTCACCAAAGGTCCAGGTGCCGCCCGCATCCGGTGTGCCGTTCAGTTGGTCCAACAGGTCGGCGGGTGCATTGTCCGAACAGAGCATGAGCGATCCATCGGAACCTGCGTCAACCGGCGCCTCCAAGGTCACCTGTACTTCCGAGGTGTCATTCAGGCAGGGAAGCGGCACTTCAACGATGTACAGGTAGGCACCGGCGGTCGCCGCGCTCGGATCGAGCACGCCGCTATGCCCACTGCCATCAGGAGCGGACCAGATACCACCCACATTGGGAGTTCCGCCCAGCAGGTCGAAGAGCGTTACCTGGTCCGGCGATTGGCACAGGGTGATGGCGCCGTCGTCACCTGCATCCGCATCGCTCAGGACCTGAACGGTGATGACCGCAGTGAGCGCGGGGCAAGGTGCAGTACCGATCACCGTGTAGCTGTAGTCACCGGCTGCATTCGTGGCCGGATCGAACACGCCACTGAAGCTCCCCCCTCCCGGAGCGGTCCATGAACCGCCACCATCGCCACCTCCAAGGAAGGGGAACAGATCTGCCGGAGCACCCGTGACGCACAGGTTCAACACATCGTCCGTTCCGGGATCAGGCGGTTCCACCAAAGCCACGTTCACCACTGCTGTATCTGCGGGACACGGTGTGGTTCCCGCAATGATGTAGAGGTATGCACCGGGCAGATCCAGAGAGGGGTCGAAGATCCCTGTCCACGCTGCTCCCGCAGAGGTGGACCACACACCTCCAAGCTGTGGTGTGCCACCCAGGTCGGGGAAGAGTTCTGCCGCGGCACCGATGCTGCAGAACGTGGCACTGCCATCCGATCCTGCCGCAGGAGGCTCGACCACGGTCACATCCACAGTGGATGTGGCACTGGAGCATGGAGGAGGCACATTTACGCTGTATGTATACGTGCCGCCCGGCATGGTCTGCGGGTCGAAGTTCCCATCGAAGACCACACCGTTCGGCGTTGTCCACGTGCCACCTGCATCCGGCGTTCCTTCCAAGCGAATGAAGAGTGACTCCAACTCGCCGGTTCTACACACCGTGAGGAAGCCTGGGCCTCCGGCGTCCGGCTCATCCACCACGCTCACGGTCACCGTTGCTGCATCGCTGGGGCAGGGCGTAGATCCGTTGACGGTATAGGTGTAGACGCCGGCGGTCATGGTGGCGGGGTTGAAC
>JBIJDX010000166.1:0-6609 GCA_044343855.1 Flavobacteriales bacterium | reverse complement strand
GAACAGTATCCGCATGGTTATGCCGCAAATATCGCCCGCCGCAGCGCCTGTCAGGTCGGTCGGGATCAACACTTTTTAACGCGACAAGCTGTACTGACAGGCCTGACAGAACGTTCCATGAACGGACGGGGCACAGGAATTGATGTCACCGTCACCAAGAGACAACGAACCATGCGACGCATCCTGATCCCGTTCCTGACCTCCCTGGCCGGCGGTTTCATTGCCGTGGCCCTGACCGCGCGTTTCAACCCGCATTCCTCCCCGGCTCCGGCTGCGGGTGTCACGCCACCGGTGCACTCCGTTTCCTTGCCGGCCAATGGTCTCACCATGGCACCGGTGGACCTGGTTCCGGCGGCCGAACGGTCCGTCAATGCCGTCGTGCACGTGACCACCGAGACCACGGTGAACGTTCGCGACCCCTTTGCCGAGTATTTCTGGGGGTATCGCCCCCCGGCACAGCAGCAGCGACAGGGCGCGGGATCCGGTGTGATCATCTCACCCGACGGGTACATCGTCACCAACAACCATGTCATCGAATCGGCTGACAGGATCAAGGTGCACCTGAACGACCGCCGCATCATGGACGCAAGGGTGATCGGCCGCGACCCGAGCACCGACATCGCGCTCCTGAAGGTGGAAGCCGAAGGCCTCGAGGTGCTGCGCTACGGCAATTCCGATGAGGTGAAGGTGGGCGAATGGGTGCTGGCAGTGGGCAACCCCATGAACCTGACCAGCACGGTCACCGCCGGCATCGTGAGCGCCAAGGCGCGCAACATCAACCTCCTTCAGAACGATCCGGGGCGCGACATCTTCCCGATCGAGTCCTTCATCCAGACCGATGCCGCCGTGAACCCGGGCAACAGCGGCGGCGCGCTTGTGAACACGAACGGGGAGCTGGTGGGCATCAACACCGCCATCGCAAGCACCACGGGCCAATATGCCGGTTATTCCTTTGCCGTCCCTGTCAACATCGTGAAGAAGGTGGCCGGCGACCTGCTGGAGTTCGGCAGTGTGCAGCGTGCATACCTGGGGGTCACCATCCGCGAGGTGGACCAACAGCTCGCCGAGGAGAACGGATTGGGCGGCATCCGTGGTGTCTATGTGAACGGGCTCGCTGATGGCGGGGCCGCTGAGAAAGCGGGCCTCAAGGCCGGTGACGTGATCGTCAGGGTCGGTGCGGTGGAGGTGAACAACGTACCACAGCTGCAGGAGCAGGTTGGCCGCTTCCGCCCCGGTGAGCGGGTGCCGGTCACCGTTGTCCGGGACGGGCGCGAACAGGTGCTTGAACTGACCCTGCTCGGCAAGGACGGCAGCAGGACCGTTGAACGCCCTGAGGCTGCCGGGGCGCGTTCCCTGCTCGGGGCCGTGTTCCGCGATGCTGAAGCAGGGGAGCTGAGGGCGCTCAACCTGGAACATGGCGTCAAGGTGGGTACGTTGGAGGCAGGGAAGCTGCGTAGCAGCGGCATCAAGGAGGGCTTCATCATCACCCGGATCGACCAGGAACCGGTGCGCAAGGCCGCGGATATCGAACGCATCCTTGGTAACAAGCGCGGCGGTGTGCTCCTGGAGGGCTATTACCCCAACGGAACACGCGCCTATTACGGCATCGGCCTATGACCACCCTGTGATCCAAGCGATTAACAAAGTCATCCCCGTTCGCTTGCCTCGTACTTGAACCGGGTCGTACCTTTGCAACCAACGTCCGGCCGTCCGCTGCGGACCATCGGACATGCGCCCCTCCCCATTCACCCCTAAGACCTGAGCACCGTGGCATCAAGGATGCGTCAACTCAAGATCACGAAGTCGATCACCAACCGGGAAAGCCAGTCGTTGGACAAGTACCTGCAGGAGATCGGCAAGGAAGGACTCATCACCGCGGACCAGGAAGTGGAGCTGGCGCGCAAGATCAAGGAGGGCGATGGCCGTGCCTTGGAGAAGTTGGTCAAGGCCAACCTGCGCTTCGTGGTTTCCGTGGCCAAGCAGTACCAGAACCAGGGCCTCAGCCTGCCCGACCTCATCAACGAGGGCAACCTCGGCCTCATCAAGGCAGCACAACGCTTCGATGAGACCCGTGGTTTCAAGTTCATCAGCTATGCCGTGTGGTGGATCCGCCAGAGCATTCTCCAGGCATTGGCGGAACAAAGCCGCATCGTGCGCCTCCCCCTCAACCAGGTGGGTTCGCTGAACAAGATCAACAAGGCGTTCGCCAAGCTGGAACAGGAGTACGAGCGTCCGCCCAGCGCGGATGAACTGGCCACCCTGCTGGACCTCCCTGCGGAGAAGGTTGCGGACACCATGAAGGTGAGCGGTCGTCACATCAGCATGGACGCCCCCTTCGTGGAGGGCGAGAGCAACAGCCTGCTCGACGTGCTGCCCAACAATGACAGCGCTCCTGCGGACCGCCTGCTCCTGAACGAGTCGCTGAGCAAGGAGATCGAGCGCGCGCTGAGCACCCTCACCGAACGGGAACGCGACGTGGTGAAGCTGTTCTTCGGCATCGGGATCAACCACGGGCTCACCCTGGAGGAGATAGGCGCCAAGTTCGACCTCACGCGGGAGCGCGTCAGGCAGATCAAGGAAAAGGCCATCCGCCGCCTGCGACACACCAGCCGCAGCAAACTCCTGAAGGCGTACCTGGGCTGATCTCCCGCGTACCATCGACACTCCCAACACCCATTCCTTCCCCTTCATGCAGACCGCAGACGTGATATCCGGCTATGAGGCCGGACTAAAGGAGCATGTTGACCGCGAGCGTGCGGCCGTTGACCTCATAAACTCCGTTGGTGAATTGATGTACGGGCGCGGTGTGGAGCTCGTATTCTTCAGGAACCACCTGCTCGACATCAGCATATCGGAGGTGATCAAGCTGTTCTCCTATGCCGACAAGGTGGTCCATAAACCCATCGACGTGTTCACCACCGCCAAGGTGGCACGCGGTCTGCTCGAGCTGGACCTGGCCCCGAGCAAGATCGACATCGGCCGCCTCACGCACGAGTTCAAGAACAGCGGCGCGGCTGATGCCGTCGGGTTCCTGAAGGACCACCTGAAGGACCTCATCGGACAGGACAAACACACCTTCAAGCCCCAGGATGTGGTCCTCTATGGATTCGGACGCATCGGGCGCATCGCCGCACGCGAACTCGTGAAGCAGGCGGGCAAGGGACAGCAATTGCGCCTGCGCGCCATCGTCACCCGCACCCTCACCGACGCCGAACTGATCAAGCGCGCGGCCCTGCTGCGCAATGACAGCGTGCATGGCACCTTCAAGGGAACCGTGGTGGAGGACCTCGACCGCAAGGCCATCTGGGTCAACGGACAGATGGTCCAGCTCATCGCTGCCGCCAACCCCGAGGATATCGATTACACCCAGTATGGCATCAACAATGCCCTGGTGATCGACAATACCGGTGCCTTCACCAAGCGTGCCGACCTGGAGCGCCACCTGAAGTCCAAGGGTGTTTCCAAGGTGTTGCTGACCGCTCCCGGCAAGGAGATCCCCAACGTCGTCTACGGCATCAACCACAAGGAGCTCGACATCGAGAACGAAAAGGTGTTCAGTGCGGCAAGCTGCACCACCAACGCCATCTGCCCCATCCTGAAAGTGGTGGAGGACAACCTGGGCATTGAAAAGGGGCACATCGAGACGGTGCATGCCTACACCAATGACCAGAACCTGCTGGACAACTACCACAAAGGTCCGCGTCGTGGTCGCAGTGCCGCCATCAACATGGTGATCACCAGCACCGGTGCCGGCACCGCCGTGGCCAAGGCCATCCCCAGCCTGAAGGACAAGCTCACCGCCAATGCCGTGCGCGTGCCCACACCGAACGGTTCGCTGGCCATCATGAACCTTACGCTGAAGAAGCCGATCGCGGATGTCGCCGCCATGAACGACATCATCCGGCATGCCGCCCTGAACGGTGAACTGGTGAACCAGATACACTACCAGGTGGATCCGGAACTGGTGAGCAGCGACATCATCGGCGACACCTGCTGCAGCGTGTTCGACAGCAACGCCACCATCGTTGCTCCCGACGGCAGGACCGTGACGCTCTACGCGTGGTACGACAATGAGTTCGGCTATACCAAGCAGGTCATCCGCCTTGCCAAGCACATCGCCAAGGTTCGGCGCCTGATCTACTACTGATACGCAACACCTTCACCCACAAGGGCGCTCCGGAACGGGCGCCCTTGTTCGTTCCACGGGAAAATGCATCCGGAGGAACGCCCATCCATGATGCGCTCATGATCGTGGCTTTCGTCCGACGTGAGGACCGACCGACATCCGGAGCAGTCCTTCCGGGAAGCCCCGTTCCACCATGAACAGCAGCCTTACGGCATGCGCCTGGATCCTTGGATATTGAACATCCGTCCACTGGTATAAGCCCATGGTGGCGCAGGCCGATGGATCGGGGGTTCGACTTGAGTTGACCGGCAGGCCGGAAAAGCGAAGCCCCGCCTCCGGTGAGGAGGCGGGGCCGTTCCATTCAGTGCGGATCCTTACGGCTGCACCATCAGGCGCTCGGTGTAGACGCGCTCACCGGCGGTGATGTTCACCAGATACATGCCTGCGGCCAGTTCGCCCTTGAGGTCGATCACGGTGTTCACCGCGCCGGCGTTCACGGGCAGCGCACGGCTGCTCACACGCTTGCCGCTCAGGTCGAAGATGTCCATGGACACACGCTCAACACCGGCTTCCACATTGCTCAGGCTGAAGTTCAGCACGTCGCCGCGGGTCGGGTTGGGGTACATGCTCAGTTCACCATTGTCCTGCATGCTCATCAGGCCGGGGGTCTGGCTCGTGGCCGAAGCGATGGTCACCTGGCACACAGGGCCCCATACGGCGGCATCCGTGCAGTAGGTCAGGCCTCCGTTCTTGCTCACGCGGACCTCCACATCATAGGTGAAGCCTGCCTGGAGGATGTCGCCCGTCCAGTTCAGCGCCAGCAGGTAGCTCGTGGTCGTACGCACCGTCTCGAAGCCGGGGCGGCGGAAGCGGAACTGGTAACGGTTGGCACCGCTGACAGGCCTTGCCGCAATGATGCTGGTACTGAAGCCCCAGGTGCGGGTGACACCGCAGCTGAAGTACGGGTTGCCCGGGATGTTCATCAGTTGCGTCTGCGGGCAGGCGGCCGCCACGGGATCGAGCTTGAACTGGCAGGCCGGGCCGAACTCGAAGTTCACACCGTTCACACGACCACGCACACGCACGTTCATCAGCACGTTCTGCGGGATCTGGCTGGCAACAGCCCAGTTGTTGATCTTCATGTGGCAGGCACGTGTGGCGCCCACGCTGGCATAACCATCGCTCACGTTGTGGCTGCGGAAACGGCGGAAGCTGTAGCTGCCGTTGGGATCGAAGATCCAGAACTCGTAACCGCTGTTGTTATCCTGCACGCTGTTGGAACCGCCCACGATCCACTCGGCGCTCACGGCGGCGTTCGGGCTGGCCACGACGTACTGGCCGCTTATCCAGTCCAGCTTGTCGCAGCTGGTGGTGATCAGTCTGTCAAGACCCAGCGGCAGGCAGAAACCCTGGCCACCGGAGATCGCGCTCACCGAACCGTTGCTGAAGTTGGCGCGGTTGTCGATGATGCGCGCGTTGCTGCTGCTCACCGTGAGCAGATAACCTCCGGCGGTGATGCCGTCACCGGCCGCATCGTTCACCACAAGGCGGTAACAGCCGGCAGGAACACACAGCGCCTCGTTCACCACCGTACCCGGGGTGCCATTGGTGTAGGGACCGCCCTCCTCAACTACGCTGCCCGTACCCTCCACCTGCAACTGCCAGGTGGTCTGGCTGCCGAAGGCATCAAGGGTGATGGCCAGATTGATGTTCTCCGTGCAGCCCGTGGGAGTGCCCACGCAGTTGCAGTTCGCATCAAGCACATCGTTGATCGTGCCGGGGTTGCCGTCGCTGCAGGCCGTACCGGGGATCAGCACCGTGAGCACCAGGGTCTCCGTGGCGCATCCGCTCACGCTCGTGTACGTGCCGCTCTGGGTGTAGGTCGTTCCGTTCACGCTCCAGGTGAAGCTGCTGCATGCGCTCTGCGTGGTGGTGTTGTTGGTGAGCGGGGCAACCGTCAGCACCAGGGTCTCCGTGGCACAACCGCTCACGCTCGTGTACGTGCCGCTCTGGGTGTAGGTGGTTCCGTTCACGCTCCAGGTGAAGCTTCCGCACGCGCTCTGCGTGGTGGTGTTATTCGTGCTCGGGGTGATGGTCAACTGAAGGATCTCCGTGCTGCAACCGGTCACTGCCGAGTAGGTGCCGCTCTGGGTGTAGGTCGTTCCGTTCACGCTCCAGGTGAAGCTGTCGCACGCGCTCTGCGTGGTGGTGTTCGTACCGCTCTGCAGGATCGTCAGCACCAGGGTCTCCGTGACACATCCGTTTACGCTCGTGTACGTGCCGCTCTGGGTGTAGGTGGTGCCGTTCACGCTCCAGGTGAAGCTGTCGCATACGCTCTCAGTGGTGGTGTTGTTCGTGCTCGGGATGATCGTCAGCACCAGGGTCTCAGTGGCGCAGCCGCTCACGCTCGTGTACGTGCCGCTCTGGGTGTAGGTCGTTCCGTTCACGCTCCAGGTGAAGCTGTCGCATGCGCTCTGCGTGGT
>JBIJDX010000028.1:0-18936 GCA_044343855.1 Flavobacteriales bacterium | reverse complement strand
GAAGTAGACCAGGTCGTAGGCACCCTGTTCATGGATGTCCTGCACGGGCGTGGCGAGCCTGCGGAAACGCAATCCGCCCAATTCAGGCTGCCATGCCCCTTCGTCCGCGCACATGCGGTCCACGAACGGTGCGTGAAGCCCGGGCCAGGCGAGCTCCTCGGCATGTGCGAGCGCGTGCAGGGTATCGGCGTGCACCGGCTGCGGTTCGAGCGCGGTGTAATTCACACGGCACTTGCCCTCGAAGCAGCGTATCCAGGTGAGCAGCAGGTTGAGGCCGGTGCCGAGCCCCACCTCCAGCAGGTCCACCGTGGGCTGCAACTGCCGGGCCAGGCCCGCCTGTATGAACACGTGCATGCTCTCCTGCACGGCACCGTGCATGCTGTGGTAGGTGGCACCCAGCCGCGTATGGAGCAGCGTGAGGGAGCCATCAGCCGTACGCTGCGGCACTGCTGTGGCGGTGCTCATGGGCACGAAAGTACGGGACTGCGCCCTGGCCTACTGACCGCCGAAGAGCACCTCATGGATGTCGTCCTCACCGAGTCCATCGGCCCTCAGGGAGCTGAAATAGCCGCGGCTGCCATCGTCGGTGAGCACGAAGAACAGGTCGTCCTCCGGTGAGTTGATGGGCCAGCCCAGGTTCTCCGGCTTGGTCCACTGCCCGTCCACCAGCCTGGTTCGGAAGATGTCGTAGCCCCCCATGCTGGTATGGCCCTTGCTGCTGAAGTAGAGGGTGGTGCCATCGCGGGTGATGAACACCCCATCCTCGTCAAGGCGGGAATTCACGGTGGGGCCGAGGTTCTCCGGCGCCCCCCAACTGAGGGTCGCGGGGTTCCACCGGGCGCACAGGATGTCCTGCCCTCCCACGTTGTCATCCGGCCTGTCGCTGGCGAAGTAGAGCCATTGTCCATCCGCAGTGCGCCACGCGGCACTCTCATTGCCACCGCTGTTGATGGGTTCGCCGAAGGCGGTGGGAGCGCCCCATGCCGAGCCGTTCCAACGGCTTTCGTACAGATCACCGGCGCCTGTCCTGTCGCGGTACAGGATGATGGAGGAGCCATCGGTGGCGAGGCCCACACCGGCATCGTTCTCGGGGCTGTTGAGGGGTGCGGGGAGCTCCTGAGGCGCACCCCATCCCGCATCGCCACGGTGCACCATGAACACCTGCTCGAAATACTCTCCGGTGACCTTGTTGACCTTCGTGTTCATGGTTGATGCCCTGCGCGAGGTGAAGTACAGGGTGCGTCCATCACCGGTGATGAGCGGTCCATGATCCGTGGCACTGGAGTTGATGCCGGCACCGAGGTTGCGCACCGTGACGGGCAGGGGGGTCGCCGACAGGCTGCGACCGTTGCGGCATTGCCTGATGTGGTCATCGGCATCGTTGTAGCGCGGATCGGTATCGCGCACATCATGCACCTTCTTGTGGGCCTCGAACGCTGCGATGGCCGGGTCCCATTCGGCGTTCAGATGGTGGGCGTAACCGACGAGGTAGTTGATGCGCGGCAGGCCGGCATCCAGTTCGCGTGCCCGCAACAGGTATGGCAGCGCCTTGTGCCGGAAGGGGCCATTGAGCTGGCACATGCCCATCCGGAGGTTCACCTCGGCATCCTCAGGGGCCAGGGCAAGGGCCTGTTCGTACAGGGTCTCGGCCTGCACGTGCTGCGCCCCGCCGAGCTGTGCGAGCTTGTCGGCCTGTTTCAGCAGGTCCTCCACCTGTCTTGGTCGCTCCTGTGCGGCAGCCAGCGTGGCGGTCAGGATGAGCGCGAGGGTCACCGGATGCGAGCGTTGCAGCATGATCGGTATAATGGGGTGTTCGCTGTTGAAAGGTACCTGAATGAGCGGCTGCATCGGCCCCCGCGTGCCAGTAGCTTTGCAGTGCCGAGCCGTGAACGAAGATAGCCGCGGCCGACGAACACACCCACCATGGCCAAGAAAACCGCAGCGAAGAGCATCCTGACGAACAGTTCGCTCAACTTCCTGGAGCGCTACCTGAACAACCCCTCGCCCACCGGCTTCGAAAGCGCCGGGCAGCGCATCTGGCTGGATTATGTGAAACCCTATGTGGACGACCACATCGTCGACCCCTATGGCACCGTGGTGGGTGTGATCAACCCCGGTGCCAGGTACAAGGTGGTGATCGAAGCGCATGCGGACGAGATCAGCTGGTTCGTGCATTACATCACCAAGGAAGGTTTCATCTATGTGCGACGCAACGGTGGCAGCGACCACATCATCGCACCCAGCATGCGGGTGAACATCCACACCGAGAAGGGCCCGGTGAAGGCTGTTTTCGGTTGGCCGGCCATCCATGTACGCAATGGCAAGACGGAGATCACCCCGAGCCTGGACAATATCTTCCTGGACTGCGGATGCAACAGCAAGGAGGAGGTGGAGGCGCTCGGTGTGCACGTGGGTTGCGTGATCACCTACGAGGACGAGTTCATGGTGATGAACCAGCGCAACTTCGTGGGCAGGGCGCTGGACAACCGCATGGGCGGCTTCATGATCGCCGAGGTGGCACGTCTGCTGAAGGAGCAGAAGGTGAAGCTCCCATTCGGTCTGTACGTGACCAACAGCGTACAGGAGGAGGTGGGCCTGCGGGGTGCTGAAATGATCGTGGAACGGCTGAAGCCCGATCTGGCCATCGTGACCGATGTTACGCACGACACACAGACCCCGCTGATGAACAAGATCCAAAGCGGAGACATCGCCTGTGGCAAGGGTCCCGTGCTCAGTTATGCACCAGCGGTGCACAACAACGTATTGAAGCACATCGTGCGCACCGCAGAGGCGCAGAAGATCCCCTTCCAGCGTGCGGCCCAGAGCCGTGCGACCGGTACGGACACCGATGCGTTCGCCTACGGCAGCGCGGGTGTGCCCAGCGCACTGATCAGCCTTCCGCTCCGCTACATGCATACCACCGTGGAGACGGTACACCGTGGGGATGTGGAGAATGTGATAAAGCTGATGCTCGCCAGTGTGAAGGGGCTGAAGGCCGGTGCCGACATGCGCTATTTCAAGTAGCCCATGCCGCAGGGCCGGTACCACCGTGTCGCTGAGGCGCACAGGTCGCTGACCTTCGCGGGCGTGGCACTGGGCCTGATGGGGGCCGGCATCGGTGTTGCCGCACTGACCTTGCCTGCCGACCCGGCCACACCAGTGGAAGAGGTGCTGGTGCGTGAACATGCGGGTTACCTGCTGCGTGATGCGGGCCAGGTGGTTGGCAATGCATGGCCCCTCCTTGCACGCATCGCACTGGCCTCAGTTGTGGCGCTGCTCCCCGCGGCCGCCCTGGGCATCCTGCTGTCCCGCCTACCGCTCACCCGGTACGGTGCCTGGTCGGTGGCGCGCTGGACACTGGTCACGCTGTTGTCCTGGGGGCTGTTCGCCGTGTTCTTCCTCCCCCCCCGCACCCTGTCCGTGACCCCCAACGGCCTGCGCCTCGGCGAACGTGCAGCCCTGTTCGGTCAGTTGAGCCTGCCAGTACCCGCTCTGGCAAGGAGCGCAGGACGTGCGGAGGTGGCGGGTGTCGCTGCACATCCTGCACCCTCGGGCGACACCCTGCGCGTGACCCTTGTGGATGGCGGGACCATGGACCTGCTGCTGCCCCACCGCGATGGAGCGGCCAGCGCATTCGTTGCGAGCGCCCTGCACGACCATCTGACCCGTTACTGATGCATGCCGCACTGATACCCCTGGAGGCCACATATCCTCTGCGCTTGGAGGTGTTGCGACCCGGTGGCACGCTGGAGGACTGCCGCTTCCAGAGCGATGTGATACCCGGTGGGTTCCATGTGGGCACCTTCCTGGACGGGCGATGCGTGGCCGTCGGGTCCTTCAGCCCGGAAGGGCATCCCCAGTTTTCGGCCGGGACACCGTACCGCCTTCGGGGAATGGCATCGGCAGCGGACGTGCGCGGCAGGGGCGCCGGCAGCCTGTTGCTCGATCTGGCTTACGCGGAATTGGAACGCCGCGGAGCCGACCTGCTCTGGTGCAACGCCCGCGAGACCGCGATCGCGTTCTATGGACGCATGGGGTTCACCGGTGAGGGCCCCTTGTTCATGATCGCTGGCATCGGTCCGCACCAAGTGATGCATCGTCCGATCGGGCCGGTCGGGTAGCTTAGCGCCAT
This sequence comes from Flavobacteriales bacterium, assembly GCA_044343855.1. GTDB lineage: Bacteria > Bacteroidota > Bacteroidia > Flavobacteriales_F > PHOS-HE28 > PHOS-HE28. The sequence goes on along the minus strand of JBIJDX010000028.1, from coordinate 14,804 downwards.
GCCCCGGCTGCATCGTTGGACACTGGTGGGACTGCTGGCCCTTGCACTGGCGGTGCGGCTGCCGTGGGTGGATGCAACGGAGCTGGCGCATGACGAGCCGTTCACGGTGGTGATGGCGCATCGCACACTGCCCGACCTGTTCGCGCAGCTTCGGCATGAGAACAACCCCCCCTTCCATTTCGTCCTCACCCACTGCTGGGTACGCATGGCACCATTGGACACGCCCTGGCTGCGGCTGCCTTCCGTCCTGTTCAGCGTGCTGCTCATCTGGCCATTGTTCCTGCTGGGGCGCTCGCTTGCCGGCTACCGGGCCGGGGTGCTCGCCTCCCTTCTGGTGATACTGAGCAGCCACCACCAGGCGTTCGCCCATGAGGTACGGAGCTATGCCCTGTTCGCCCTGCTAACCACCACCGCCATGTGGCAGCTGCGGCGCGCGGCCATGGGCGCACCACGGGCCGGATGGTACCTCGTGGGGCTCTACATCCTGCTGGTGTACACCCATTTCCTGGGCTGGTTGGTGCCGGGCATTCACCTGCTGCTGGTGGTTTTCCCCGGACCGTGGCGATCGGCGGCACGGGCCGTGCGTACGGCGCTCACCGATACGCTGCTCGCCTACCTGCCGTACGCAGTGATCTTCTACGAGCGCCTGCGGTATACCTCAACTGCAGGAACCTGGCTTACGGCACCTGAGCCCGAGGAGCTGTACAACACCCTTTGGCGATGGAGCAATGCCCCCGTGATCACCGTATTGTTCATGGCGGTGCTGGTGGCTGGAACCTGGCGCGCACGGGCGGCTGGGATGCGTGCGGCGATCGTGTGGACCTCGGCACCGATGCTGGGGCTGTTCCTGATCTCCCAACACACACCCATGTTCCTGGACCGTTACCTGCTGTTCGCTGCACCCGGATTCGCGCTGTGGGTGGCATTGGCCTTGGAGGCACTGCTGGCGGGCCGTTGGTGGGCGTGGGCCGCAGCGGCGGCACCCGTGGTGGGCATGGCAGCCACCTTCGAACCGTTCAATACGGACTATCCGCATCCAAGCCGGGTGGTGGCGCAGGCCGAGGCATGGCGCGGCAATGGCATCGTGCTCGTGCAGCCGGGCTGGTACAAGGACGCCTACGCATGGCACCTCGACAGCAGCCTGGTGAAGCACCCTGCAACGTTGGACAGCCTGCTCGCGTTGCGGGGCATACACCCCACCACGGGCCTGCACGACCTGTACAGCGGATGGCCCAGCGCCGACCGACTGGTGCGGGTGGATGCGTGGGCCAGCCTCGTGGACCCAGGTCAAACGGTTGATTGGGCCCTGGCGCGCCGCTACCGGATGAAGGAGCGGGTGGAGGCCGACCGCAAGGTGTTCGTGGAGTTGTACTCCGTCCCTTGAGCGGCTCATCCCGTTCTTCAGCCGCTCATGTAGGCGGCATTGGTGAACGACCGTTGCTTCGGACATTTACACTCCCAATCACAAACTGCATGTCAATGCGACCCTTCATAGGCCCGGCCCTGTTGGCCGGCATCACTCTGCTCAGTGCCTGCGGCGGCACCGGAACCACGCCGCAGGCGGAAACCGCGGCCACCCCGCCGCCCAGCCTCCCCATGAGGGACTTCTTCAAGAACCCCGAGAAGGCCGGTTTCCGCATCAGCCCTGACGGCCAGTACTTCAGTTTCAGGGCGCCCTGGAACAACCGCATGAACATCTTCGTGCAGAAGATCGGCGACAGCACGGCCAGGCAGGTCACCCAGGATACCGTGCGCGACATCGGGGGCTATTTCTGGAAGGGCGACCGCATCGTGTACAGCCGGGATATCAATGGCGACGAGAACTTCATCGTGTTCAGCGTGGGCATCGATGGCACCGATGCCAAGCCGCTCACCCCGACCAAGGGCGTACGGGCCGGCACCTTGGACGACCTGCACAACATCCCGGGCATGGAGAAGCACATCATGGTGCAGATGAACCAGCGCGACCCCGGCATCTTCGACCCCTACCTGATCAATGTGGAGACAGGCGAGGCCAAGTCGCTCTACAACAACAAGGAGAACTACGAGAGCTGGATGACCGACCACAACGGCGTCATCCGCATCGCCACCCGCACCGAGGGTGTCACCAGCGTGTACTACCACCGCGCCAGCGACAAGGAGCCCTTCAAGGAGTTCATGCGCACCGATTTCAAGGACAGCTTCGCCCCCTTGTTCTTCACCTTCGACAACAAGAACCTGTATGCCAGCAGCAACCTCAACGGCCGCGACAAGATGGCGATCGTGGAGTATGACATGGCCACCGGCAAGGAGGTGAAGGAACTGTTCGCCAATGCGGACAACGACGTGGACGGGCTTGACTACAGCCGCAAGCGCAAGGTCCTTACCATGGTCACCTGGACCGGCGCCAGGAGCGAACGCCACTTCCTGGACGAGGAGACCAAGGCGATGTACGCCAAGATGGAAGCCAAGTTCAAGGGTTATGAGACATGGGTCTACGGCTCCGACGACTCCGAGACCAAGTCCATCGTTTGGGTGGGCAGCGACCGCATGCCGGGCAAATACTACTTCTACGACGCCACGGCGGACAAGGTGGAAGAGCTCGCCACGCTCTATCCCTGGCTGAACGAGAACGAACTGGCCGAAATGAAGCCGATCAGCTACAAGAGCCGCGATGGCCTCACCATCCATGGATACCTCACCCTGCCCAAAGGGCGCGGGGAGAAGAACCTGCCGGTGGTGATGATGGTGCACGGCGGCCCCTGGGCCCGCGACCAATGGGGCTACGACCCTGAGGCGCAGTTCCTGGCCAACCGCGGCTATGCCGTGCTGCAGGTGAACTTCCGTGGCAGCACCGGCTACGGTCGTGACTTCTGGATGAAGAGCTTCAAGCAGTGGGGCAAGACCATGCAGGACGACGTTACCGATGGCGTGGAGTGGTTGAAGGCCGAAGGCATCGCCGACCCCAAGCGTGTGGCCATCTACGGCGGCAGCTACGGTGGCTACGCCACGCTGGCCGGCCTGGCCTTCACACCCGACCTCTACGCATGCGGCATCGATTACGTGGGCGTGAGCAACCTCTTCACCTTCCAGCGCACCATTCCACCGTATTGGGGCCCATGGCGTGAAACCCTCTATGAGCAGGTGGGGCACCCGGAAAAGGACAGCCTGTTGCTGGCCGCTGCATCTCCCGCACTGCATGCCGACAAGATCAAAGCCCCCCTCTTTGTGGCCCAAGGTGCGAACGACCCACGCGTTGTGAAAGCCGAGAGCGACCAGATGGTGGAAGCCCTGAGGAAGTTGGGGGTCACGGTGGACTACATGGTCAAGGACGACGAAGGGCACGGCTTCCGCAATGAGGAGAACCGTTTCGAGTTCTACGAGGCCATGGAGAAATTCCTGGACCAGCACATTGGCAGTGGTGCCGCGAAGCCAGCGCAGAGCTGAGCAGCATACCTGTCCAACGGATGGAGCGGCGGCCTTCGGGTCGCCGTTCTCATTTCCCACACGCCCCAGGCACCGGAACATGTTCGCGTAACGTCTTGTTGATGTAACGTTCGGCTCAGCTTTCCGGGAATGACAGCCGGACGGTTAGCTGTTGAAAATCGTGGAGCTTCGACGAACCCGTACCTTGCGGAACCTGCACAGACAATGACCCGACGCCTGCCGATCCTTTCAATGGCAACCTCCTGCCTGCTGACCCTGAGCAGCTTATCCCTAAGCGCACAGGTTGTCATCAACGAGGTATGCGCCTCCAACCTGAACAGCTATGCGGACAATTTCGGTGGGTTCGAGGACTGGGTGGAGCTGTACAATCCGGGTGGCGCGGCTGTGGACCTTGGTGGCTGGTGGATGACCAACCGTGCCGGCAACCCATTGAAATGGCAGATCCCCGCCGGTGTGACCGTACCGGCAGGAGGATATCGCGTCATCATCTGCAGCAAGCGCAATGAGGTAGCCGGTGCGTGGGTGCACGCCAGCTTCAACCTGAACCAGACCGAGGAGGACCATGTGATCCTCAGCAATGCTGCCGGCGATGCCGTGGACGACTTCGAACTGACCATCGGCCAGCGCACCCGGTTGGGACACTCCCGCGGTCGCACGACCGATGGCGCTGCCACCTGGAGCCTGTTCACCACACCTACTCCGGGTGCCACCAATTCAGGGGCCGCCGCCAACTACCTGGCGGCACCCAGCCTTTCACCGGAGGGTGGTTTCTTCCCCGGGGCCACGGCCGTGACCATGACCGGCCCGGCAGGTGCCACGATACGGTACACGGTGGACGGTTCCGAACCCACGGCCACCTCCACGGCGTACGCAGGCCCTGTGAACGTGAATGGCACCACGGTGATCCGTGCGGCCTGCTTCGCGGCAGGCGCGAATGCCAGCTTCACCACCAGCAACACCTACTTCGTGGGGGTCTCGCACTCCGTGCCGGTGATCAGCATCAGCGGTGACCAGCTGGACGAGCTGTTGGGAGGCGATGGCGGGATACAACCCTTCGGCAATTTCGAGTACTTCAGTCCGGCCGGAGTGCTTTTGGCCGAAGCCGTGGGCGAATTCAATGAACACGGCCAGGACAGCTGGGCCTATGACCAGCGTGGATTCGATTACATCGCCCGCGACCAGACCGGCTACAACGATGCCATCCGCCACCCGGTGTTCCGCACGAAGGACAGGCAGAAATACCAGCGCCTGATCATCAAGGCGGCGGCCGGCGACAATTTCAACTTCGGCCCGGGGCAACCGGCACACATCCGGGATGCCTATGTGCAAGCACTCAGCCAGACAGGCAACCTGCGGTTGGACGAGCGCAGTTATGAACCTGCCGTGCTTTACATGAACGGCCAGTACTGGGGCGTGTATGACGTTCGCGAAAAGGTGGACGACCACGACTTCACGAGGTACTATTACGACCAGGACGAGTTCGACGTGCAGATGCTCAAGACGTGGGGTGGCACCTGGACAGAGTATGGCGGAGGACAGGCGCAGGCGGATTGGGATGCGTTGCGCAGTTTCATCCAGAACAACGACATGGGGGATCCTGCCGCATTCGCCACGGTCGATGCCCAGTTCAACTGGAAAAGCCTGGTGGATTATTTCTGCCTGAACAGCTACACGGTATGTGCAGACTGGCTGAATTGGAACACAGCGTGGTGGCGCGGGCTGGACCCCGCCGGTGAGCACAGGAAATGGGGCTACATTCTATGGGACATGGATGCCACCTTCGGCCATTACACCAACTTCACCGGCATCCCCAACCAGACACCCACGGCGGACCCCTGTGATGCCGAGCAACTGCCCGACCCCGGAGGACAGGGCCACACGGTGATCCTCGAAAAGCTCATCACCGAGAACCAGATGGTCCACGACTACTACGTGAACCGGTATGTGGACCTGGGCAACACGCTGTTCAACTGCGACAACATGCTCCCGTTCCTGGACAGCCTGGTGGCACTGATCGCCCCGGAGATGCCCGGGCAGGTGGCCCGCTGGGGTGGCTCCATGGCGCAGTGGGAGGCCAACGTGCAGGTGCTGCGCGATTTCATCGAGGAGCGTTGCGTGCAGGTACAGGAGGGCATGGTGGACTGCTACGAACTGGAGGGCCCCAACCGGGTGGTCTTCAATGTTGATCCGCCACTTAGCGGAAGCATCCGCATCAACTCGATAACCCCCACCGACTATCCGTTCGCGGGTGATTACTACGGGGGTATCAATACCACCCTGGCACCGCTGCCCGAGGAAGGGTGGCTGTTCAGCCATTGGGAAGTGTTCAGCACCAACAACGTGCTCCCCTCCCTCGAGGATTCGCTGGTGACCATTGACCTGCTCACCGCGGACAGCGTTGTGGCCCATTTCGTGCCGCCGACCAGGTACGACATCCTCCTGGACGTGGAGCCACGCAACAGCGCCAGCATCACCGTGGGAGGCACCACCTACACCTCCTTCCCCACCCTGATCTCCGTGCCGGAAGGCGTTGACCTCGAGGTTTCCGTGGGGGCCAACATGTACTATGACTTCCTGCATTGGTACGTGAAGAACACGGCCTACCTGCCCGATGACAGCACCACCACGGAATTCACGGCCCAATGGTGGGTTACGGATACCATTATTGCCTACCTGAAGCCTCAGGACTACGTCTTCTATGGCCCGAATGCGTTCAGTCCCAACGGCGATGGATACAACGATGTCTTCACACCAACGGTCAACGTGGTCGATCTTGAGACCTACGACTTCACCATCTTCGACCGTTGGGGCGGAGCCATCTGGCGGCAGGAGGGCCCCTTCAAGGCGGGTTGGGACGGAACCAGTGGGGGTACTCCTGTTCCGAACGGCGTGTATGGTTACCGCGTATACATGGTCGATGCCATCACCAAGGAACCGAAAGAACTCTTCGGGCACGTCACCTTAGTACGCTGATAATCAAGCGTTCTGTCATACGTCTGTCAGCTTTGTTGAATTTTTTGTCGAAAGCGCTGAACAAAGCCTGATGTTCCTCTGTTCGGGTAGTGTTGTCCAAACATTACAACCGATCATGAACACGAATCGACTCTCTTTTCCACTGCTGGTGGCGGGCCTTGTGTCCGGTACCGAAGCTTGGGCGCAAGCGCGCGTCCAGGTCATCCACAACAGCGCCGACGCCGCCGCGGCCGTAGTGGATGTTTACGTTAATGGTGCCCTTGCGGTCAATGACTTCGCTTTCCGCACCGCCACCCCCTTCCTGGACCTCCCCGCAGGCGTGGACCTGGAAGTGGGAATCGCACCCGGCAACAGCACCGGCGCGCAGGACATCATCGCCACCTTCGACTACAACCTCGCCGATGGTGAGACCTACGTCCTCGTGGCAAACGGCATCGTGAGCGGTTCCGGCTACAACCCGGCCCAGCCCTTCGACATCAACGTGTTCGCTCCCGGTCGCGAGGGTGCCACCGTGGATGGGAACACGGACATTCTCGTAGTGCATGGCAGCACCGACGCTCCCACCGTGCAGGTGGCAGAGACCGCTGTGCTCGGTGGCGCCGTGGTGGTGTCCCCCTTCAGCTTCGGTGAATTCACCCCGGACTACCTCGAGGTGCCCGCTGTGGACCTCACCCTGGAGATCCAACTCCCTGATGGCACCCCCGTGGTGGCCTACGATGCGCCCCTGGCCACCCTCGGCCTGGAGAACGCTGCCCTGGTGGCCGTTGCAAGCGGCTTCCTCAACCCAGCCAACAACAGCAACGGCCCTGCCTTCGGTGTGTGGGTGGCACTGCCCACCGGCGGCCCCCTGGTCCCACTGCCCGTTGCCACGGAACCCAGCGCACGCGTGCAGGTGATCCACAACAGTGCTGATGCCGCCGCCGCCGAGGTGGACGTATACATCAACGGCGCTCTCGCCATTGACGACTTCGCATTCCGCACCGCCACCCCCTTCCTGGACCTCCCCGCAGGCGTGGACCTGGAAGTGGGCATCGCACCCGGCAACAGCACCGGCGCGCAGGACGTCATCGCCACCTTCGACTACAACCTCGCCGATGGTGAGACCTATGTCCTCGTGGCAAACGGCATCGTGAGCGGTTCCGGCTACAACCCGGCCCAGCCCTTCGACATCAACGTGTTCGCTCCCGGCCGTGAGGCTGCAAGCGTGGACGGCAATGTGGACATCCTGGTGATCCATGGCAGCACCGACGCCCCCACCGTGCAGGTGGCCGAGACCGCTGTGCTCGGTGGCGCCGTGGTAGTGTCCCCCTTCAGCTTCGGTGAATTCACCCCGGACTACCTCGAGGTGCCCGCTGTGGACCTCACCCTGGAGATCCAACTCCCTGATGGCACCCCCGTGGTGGCCTACGATGCGCCCCTCGCCACCCTTGGCTTGGAGAACGCTGCCCTGGTGGCCGTTGCAAGCGGCTTCCTCAACCCTGCCAACAACAGCAACGGTCCTGCCTTCGGTGTGTGGGTGGCCCTGCCCAGCGGCGGCCCCCTGGTCCCCCTGCCCGTTGCCACGGAACCCAGCGCACGCGTGCAGGTGATCCACAACAGTGCTGATGCCGCCGCCGCCGAGGTGGACGTGTACATCAACGGCGCTCTCGCCATTGACGACTTCGCATTCCGCACCGCCACCCCCTTCCTCGACCTCCCCGCAGGTGTGGACCTGGAAGTGGGCATCGCACCGGGCAACAGCACCAGCGCACAGGATGTCATCGCCACCTTCGACTACAACCTCGCCGATGGTGAGACCTACGTCCTCGTGGCCAACGGCATCGTTAGCGGTTCCGGCTACAACCCGGCCCAGCCCTTCGACATCAACGTGTTCGCTCCCGGCCGTGAGGCTGCAAGCGTGGACGGCAATGTGGACATCCTGGTGATCCATGGCAGCACCGACGCCCCCACCGTGCAGGTGGCTGAGACCGCTGTGCTCGGTGGCGCCGTCGTGGTGTCCCCCTTCAGCTTCGGTGAATTCACCCCGGACTACCTCGAGGTGCCCGCTGTGGACCTCACCCTGCAAGTGCAACTGCCTGACGGCACTCCGGTGGTGAGCTACAGCGCCCCGCTGAACGCACTCGGCCTTGAGAACGCAGCCCTGGTGGCCGTTGCGAGCGGCTTCCTCAACCCTGCCAACAACAGCAATGGTCCCGGTTTCGGCATCTGGGTGGCACTTCCTTCCGGAGGTGACCTGGTGGAACTGCCCCTCGCCACCGGTGTGGAGGAAAGCACCCTGTTGAGCGGTCTCAACGTGTGGCCGAACCCCACCAGCGATGTCCTGTTCGTGGACATTGACAGCAAGATGAACGCACAGGCTGACATCCGTCTGCTCGACATGACCGGCCGCGAGGTGCTCGCGCTGGGCAGCCGCAGCATCGCGGCCGGCGAAAGCCGTATCAGCCTTGATGTGAGCGGATTGGGCAACGGCAGCTACGTGCTCAGCATCCGTGGAGAAGGCTCGGTGGTGACCGCACCGGTGCAAGTGGCCCACTAAGGCCAGGGTCGGTTTGGACAGGGGCGCTCCGTGAGGGGCGCCCCTTTTCCATGCTCACCCTGCGAACAATACCGGAAGTCGGATCGTTTTAGGTGGTCGCTCATCAGAAAGACGTTCCCGCATCGTCATGAAGCCCTTCCTCACCCACTTCCAGATCCGCGACCTCGAGGAGTTCTCCGGCGTGAAGGCGCATACCATCCGGATGTGGGAAAAGCGTTACGGCCTGTTGGAGCCTGAACGCAGTGACACGAACATCCGGTTCTATGGTCTTGATCAGTTGAAGACCATCATGAACGTGAGCTTCCTGAACCAGCATGGCCTCAAGATCTCGCACATCGCGGCCATGACCCCTGATGAACGGGAGCGCAAGGTTCAGGAACTATCGGAGCGCATGGGCAAGGGTGGTGATGTGCTGAACACCCTGAAAATGGCCATGCTCTCCTTTGACGAGGCGCTCTTCGTGCGCACCTCGAGGGGCTATGCGGAGCACAATGGCTTCAGGGGCTTGGTGGAGGAGGTCTTCGTTCCCCTGCTTGAGAACATCGGCGTGCTGTGGCAGACCAATGCCATTTGCCCGGCGCAGGAGCATTTCGTAAGCAACCTCATCCGCCACGAGCTGATCACCGCCACGCAGATCCTATCGCCGGGTGTGGATGGCAATGGCCCCACGTATGTGCTGCACCTGATGGAGGACGAGATCCATGAACTGGGGTTGCTCTATGCGAACCATGTGCTGCGCAGCAAGGGTGTCCGCACGATCTATCTGGGACAGAGCGTGCCACTGGAGGACCTGCGCCAGGTCGCCTATCTCCACCAGGGGCCGTTGGTCTTCCTTTCGGTACTGATGGCCAGCCCGGCGCCGTCGGAGGTACCGGACTACCTGATCAAACTGCGTGCCATGGTACCCGATGAACGGGTGAACTTCTGGCTGACCGGCTCCCAGTTGAGCCGCGTGGAAGTAACAGAAACCCCGCATGGAATGAAACTCTTCAAGAGCATGCGCGACCTGATCGCCGCCCTGGACGGTTCCAACTGAGACCCGTCAGGCATTGGGTTCACGCATCGGGGAACACCTTGCCCGGATTCATGATACCGGTCGGGTCGAAGGCGTGCTTTATAGCCTTCATGACGCGGAGCTGTTCCGGCGTGAAGGCGATATCCATATAGGAGCGCTGCACCAGCCCGATGCCATGTTCGCCGCTGAGGGTGCCTCCCAGTGAGACACACAGGGTGAAGATCTCCCGAATGGCCACCGGAAGCTCATGTTCCCAAAATGCGTCACTGAGGTCTCCCCTGATGATATTGACGTGCAGGTTGCCATCGCCCGCGTGGCCGTAGCAGACCGATGTGAAGCCGTGCCGCGCGCCGATGTCCTTCACACCCTGCAACAGGCGCGGCAGTTCGTACCGGGGCACCACCGTATCCTCCTCCTTGTACACACTGTGAGCCTTCACGCTCACGGGCACACTGCGACGCAGTCTCCAGAGCGCATCCTTCTCCGCCGTGCTTTCCGCGAAAAGCACATCTCCCGCACCGTGTGCCTCCACCACGCCCAGGATGGTCTCACAGGAGCGCATCAGCACATCGGAGTCGTTTCCGTCCACCTCGATGAGCAGGTAGGCTGCCGGCCCGGTGGAAAGCTGCGCAGGCAATCCTTCGGTGAAGCGCATCGTCCAGCTGATGGCATCACGCTCCATGAACTCCATCGCACTCGGCACGATGCCTGCGCGAAAAACGGCACTCACCGCCTCGCAGGCCTTCACCGCATCGGGAAAGGGAACCAGCATGAGCATGGTATGACGCGGAAGCGGCACCAGTTTCAGTACGGCCTCCGTGATGATGCCAAGGGTGCCTTCGCTGCCCACCATCAGGTGGGTGAGGTCGTATCCCGTGGCGTTCTTCAGCGTGTTGGCACCGGTACGGATCACCTCCCCGTTCGGAAGCACCACCTCGAGGTTCAGAACGAAATCACGGGTTACGCCGTACTTCACGGCGCGGGGTCCACCGGCGTTCTCCGCAAGGTTCCCGCCGATGGTGCAACTGCCACGGCTGGAGGGGTCCGGGGGGTAATAGAGGCCGCGCTCCGCCACGGCATCCTGCAGCACCTGCGTGATGACACCCGGTTGGACCCTCACCTGCAGATTCCGCTCGTCGATCTCAAGGATGCGGTCCATGCGGTCCAATGCCAAGCCCACGCCACCATGCACCGACAGGGCACCTCCGCTCAGGCCTGTGCGACCTCCGATGGGTGTGACCGGCACCTGATGCAGGGCACAGAGCCGCACCACGGCACTGACCTCGGCCGTGCTGGTGGCGCGCACCACCACCTCCGGGGGATGCACCAGATCCTCGGTCTCATCGTGCCCATAGCGCTCCCGCTCGTCCTTTCCGACCCATACATCCCCGGTGGAGACCACCGCCTGCAGGGCCTTCACAAAGGCCTCATCCACTGTTCGGAACGCCATGGTGCAAAGGTATCGGGCGGGAAGCCCCATCTTCGTACCAATGGAAGGCAATGCAGCCGGATCACTCCGGGAACGCATGTACCAGATCATTTTCCTGTCCGACACGCCGGCGGGAAGACGGTTCGATGTGGTGCTGCTCTATGCCATCCTGCTGAGCGTGGTGCTGGTGCTGTTGGAGAGTGTGGCCAGTGTGGGCGCCCGGTGGGGTTCACAGCTGCGGGTGATGGAAGGTGTGCTGGGCCTTGCATTCCTGTTGGAATACCTGGTGCGCGTATGGTGCTCCCCGCAGCCACGGCATTACATCACAAGTTTCTTCGGCGTCATCGACCTGCTGGCCGTGCTGCCCTCCCTGCTCGCCCTGATCGTGCCGGGTGCAGCATCACTCACGGTGGTCCGGGTGCTGCGCATCACCCGGATATTCCGCATCCTTAACCTGCTGGACTACGTTCGCGAGGCCCGGTTGCTGCTGCTGGCCCTTCTTGCCAGCCGCCACCGCATCATCGTGTTCATGCTCGCCGTACTGGCGCTGGTGACGGTGTTCGGCGCGGTGATGTACCTGGTGGAAACACCGGAGGCCGGATTCACCAGCATCCCGCGCAGCATCTACTGGGCCATTGTCACGCTCACCACGGTGGGTTATGGTGACATTGCACCGAAGACCGACCTGGGACAGGCCATTGCATCGGCCATCATGATCCTGGGCTACGCGATCATCGCCATTCCAACGGGCATCGTGAGCGTGGAGGTGGCGCGGCGTTCCAAAGGGAGCGATGACCGTATGTGCACCCGTTGCGGTCACTCAGAGCATCGGAGCGACGCACGTTTCTGCCATCAGTGCGGACAACGGCTGGATAACTGATCGGCATCAATCCACAAGGGTCACGTGTCCTGTGAAGTCACGTGCATCGCCGTCGCGCTCCACCAGTACGCGCCATACATAGGTGTCGATAACGGGCTCCCGCCCCTTCACACGGCCGTCCCATCCAGCTTCCCGGTCCCGGCTTTCGAAGACCACCGTTCCCCATCGATCGAATATGAGCAGCGTGTAGTTCCAGCCCTGGAATCCATTGAGCACCGGCAGGAACACCTCGTTGCGTGCATCGTTGTTCGGAGTGAACGCGTTGGGCACGAAGATCATGGGGTCTGCTCCTGCGCCAATGAAGGAACGCACTGTATCAATGCACCCGAAGCTGTTCACGGCGATGAGCGTCACAAGGTAAGTGCCACCATCCGCGGGGAACACGTGCAAGGGCGACTCCTCATCCTCCCCGGTCCCATCGCCGAAGTCCCACCAATAGCTCACAGCACCCGTGCTGAGGTTCTCGAAGCGGAGCGCGTTGCGTACGCTGGCCAGCGTGTCGGTGGTGAAGCCGGCGATCGGTGAAGGGTTCACCACGATGGCACCGAATGCGTTGAGGGTATCGGCACACCCGCCGGCCCCGGTGGCGATGAGCAGCACGTTGTAGATCCCTGCCTGCGCGTAGGTGTGCCCGGGGTCCTCCGCACTGCTGACACTTCCATCACCCAGACGCCAACTGTAGGTCTCCGCATTGACAGACGTGTTGTCGAACGCGGTGGGATACCCGGCACAACCGGGCTGCGGCGTGGCCGTGAACGAAGCATTGGGAGTGGGATGCACGATGAACGTGGCCTGCTGCTCATCGGTGCAACCGTACTGGTTGGTGGCGGTGAGGCGGATGGTGTAGGTGCCCGCTCCGGAATACGTGGCCTGTGGCTGGTTCAGCATGGAGTTGGTACCGTTGCCAAGGTCCCATTCGAAGGCCATCGCACCCACTGAAGTGTTGGACAACTGGAGGTCGACAGGTGAAAAGCAACTGAATGCCTGCGGCAGGTTGAAGGAGGCGACGGGCAACGGATGTACCACAACGTTGACCCGGGCGGTATCACTGCATCCGCTCACGTTCTCCGCAATGAGCGTCACCGTATAAGTGCCCGGAGCCGTGTAGGTGTGTGCGGGAGCGAAGCCGATCGAGGTGTTGCCATCACCCAGGTCCCATTGGTAGAACTGGGCATTGGCGCTGGTATTCTGCATCTGCACGGCCAGGTCCACACAACCGTCACCGGGGTCGGGGGCGAAGACCGCCTCCGGACCGGTGTTGACCGGCACCAACTGACTGGCGGAGGCGCTGCAGCCGCTCACCGCATCGGTCACCGTCAGGGTCACCGTATAGTTTCCGCCGGTGGCATACGCATGGGTGAAGCTGCCAAGGGTCGATCCGGTACCGTCACCAAGGTCCCATAGCAGTCCGTTGTTGCCGGCGGTGTTGCTCGTGAAGGTGAAGGGATCACCGGGGCACACGGCCTCCGGGCTCACGGTGAATTCCACCGAGGGGAAGGGCAGCACCGTGACATCGGTGGAGTAGCTGTCATAGCCGCAACCGTAGGCATGGAGGGTGATCGTAAAGGTTCCGGCCTGCGTATAGGTATGGCTGGGGTTCTCAAGGATGCTGCTGTTGCCATCACCGAACTCCCAGAAACGAGCAGTATCGCCCACGGAGAAGTCGGCAAGCTGCACTGTCAGGGGACCGCAGCCAACCACCGGATCGGTGTTGAAGAAGGCGTTGACCTCGTTCGGCTGGATGCCGATCACCTGCTGCGCGGTATCGCTTCCACAGTTGTTCGTGGCGATGAGGGTGATGGTGTAATAGGTGACCGCTGGCGCATCGACCTCATAGACATGGGATACTTCCGGAGCATTGCTGGCGGATCCCGATCCATCGCCGAAGGTCCATTGATAGCTGTCAGGCAGGCCATAGCTGGCGTTACCGAACGGAACCGCCGTATAGGCGCAATAAAGGTTCACGTTGGATCCGAACGCCGCGGTCGGGGCCGGAAGCACGGTCACTGGAACCGTTGTGGCATCGCTTCCGCACAGGTTGCCGGCCGTCAACGTGATGGAGTACACCACCGCATCCACCGGATCCATCGGCAATGTGATATCGGCCGGCACGGCATCAAGCACGGTGGCGAGGCCACCGAGGTCCCAGCTGTATCCGAGCCCATCCCCCACGGATGCGTTGCCGAAGGATACGGTCAACGGACCACAGCCCTCGATGGTGCTGAGCACAGGCACCGATTGCGGCACATCGTACACCGAAATGACCGTTGAGGTGGTATCACTGCAACCAGCACCGTTGGTGGCGATCAGCTGCACCGGATAGGACCCCGTATCGGTGTACAGGTTCACCCCCGTGAAGGAGTTGGAGGTCGCTCCATCACCGAACGCCCATTCGGCCGTTGTTCCCGGTGTGCTCAAGTTGATGAAGGTGGCTGGCACGTTCACGCAGTACACCGGGTCGTTCTCGATGATCGCCACGGGCAGCGCATTAACCACCAGATCCACCGAGGCACTGTTGGAGCAGCCCGTGGCGGCATCCGTGTAG
>JBIJDX010000027.1:0-18995 GCA_044343855.1 Flavobacteriales bacterium | reverse complement strand
GGTTGTTCGCATCGAAGAGGGTGATCAGCAATTGATCGCTCGTGGTACCGTTCGCACAAGGACCGTTGCCGACCGTCCACTCAACGACGGTCACACCGGGCGTAAGCGAAGTGATGGTGGTGCTCGGAAGCCCCGGATCGGCCACCGAACCGCTGCCGCTGAGCACTGTCCAGGTCCCGGTGGCGGGGAACGTGACGGGGCTTCCATTGAGAGCGGCTGAACTCACAGGGGTGCAGAAGCTCTGATCGTCACCCGCTGCGGCATCAGGGTTGTTCTCATCGAAGATGCGGACGCGCACCTCATCCGTGGTGATGCCGGTGGCACAGGGCCCATTATCCACCGTCCACAGGAACACACTTTCCCCGATGGCGATATCGAAAACAGTCGTGGCCGGATCGTTCACGTTGGCGATGGTTCCGGTGCCGCTCACCAGGGTCCACGTGCCGAGCGCCGGGAAGGTGACCGGGCTGCCGTTCAGCTGGACGGTGAAGATGTCGGGGGAGCAATGCTCCTGATCGGGACCCGCATCGGCCACCGGGTTGTTCTCGTCGAACACGCGGAGCACCACGATATCGGACCCCGCACCGCTTTCACAGGGCCCGTTGACCACACTCCACTCAAAGACGTTCTCACCCACACCAGGGTTGAGTATCTCAGTGGTCGGGGAATTCACGTCAACGATCGTCCCGCTTCCACTTAGCAGGGTCCATGTCCCGGAGGCCGGGAAGATGAGCGGGCTGGCCTGCAGGAACGTGGAGGGCACCGGCGAACAAAGGTCCTGGTCGTTCCCCGCATCCACCTGCGTATTGTTCTGGTCGAAGATGAAAATGCTCACACGATCGCTGGTGACACCACTGGAGCAGGGTCCGTTGCTCACGGTCCACTCGAAGATGTTCTCACCTACACCAAGGTCGATCACCGTGGTGGTGGAACTGTTTGGCGATGTGATGCTGCCCTGGCCCGCCACAAGAGTCCATGTACCCGTTGCGGGGAAGATGAGCGGGCTGCCCACCAGGGTGGTGATCGTATTGGGGGTGCATTGCTCGCGATCATCCCCCGCAGAGGCAACGGGATTGCTCGCATCGAAGACGAAAATGCTCACCTCATCGAAGGAAGTTCCATCGGAGCATGGTCCGTTCTCCACCGTCCACCGGAAAATGTTCTCACCCACCGGCATATCGGATACGGATGTAGAGGGGGACGTCGGATCTGCGATTGTGCCGCCGCCACTGACCAGCGACCATACGCCCGTGGCCGGTGATGTGACACCACTGCCGGACAGGTTGGTGCTTATATCCGGGGTGCACAGCTCCTGGTCCGGTCCTGCATCGGCCACTGCATTGCCATCATCGAATATGGAGACGGTCACCTCATCCACCGACAGACCATTAGCACACGGTCCATTGCTCACCGAATAACGGAATACGTTCACCCCAACTGTCATGCCCGTCACCTCCGTGGTGGGACTGTCAGGCGATACGATCGATCCCGAGCCACTGACCAACTGCCAGCTCCCGGATGCCGGAGGGGTCACCGGACTGCCGACCAGGAAGGTGGAACTTACCGGCGTACAGAATTCCTGGTCGGACCCTGCGTCAGCGAGTGCGTTGGCATCATCGAAGAGGAAGATGCTCACCTGGTCCTCGGTGATGCCCGATGCACAGGGGCCGTTGCCAACGGTCCACCGGAAAATGTTCTCACCAACAGCAAGTCCCGAGACCGCGGAATTCGGTGACGATGGATCTGCGATGACACCACTGCCGCTCACCAAGGTCCACTGGCCTGTTGCAGGGGAGGTCAATGTGCTTCCCGCAAGGGTCGCACCGGTCGTTGGGGTGCAGAGCTCCTGGTCGGGGCCGGCATCCGCCTCATCGTTGTTCGCATCGAACACCAGAATACGCACCTGGTCGCTGCTTGTGCCGCACGGGCCGTTATTGATACTCCATGCGAACACATTGATACCGACCGGCAATCCCGTGATGGTGGTGTTCGGATCGTTGACGTTGGTGATGCTTCCACCACCGGCCACCAGCGTCCATGTGCCAACGGCGCTGCCAACGGCACTGTTCGCCGCCATCGGGAGCGTATTGCCCGGCGTGCACAGTTCCTGATCCGGACCGGCGTTCGCCGGCGGTGCGTCCTGCTCATAGAGGAAGATGGTGACCTCGTCCTGTGTGATGGGGTTGGCGCATGCACCGTTGTTCACCTGCCAACGGAAGACGTTCGCGCCGATCGCCAGACCGCTTACGGCTGTGGCAGGATTGTTGGGGTTCGCAATGGTACCGCTGCCACTGACCAGTGTCCACACACCCACCGCAGGCAGCGTGAGCAGGCTGCCTTGCAGCGAGGCACTCGTATTCGGCGTACACAGTTCCTGATCGGCACCTGCATCAGCCTGGGGGTTGTTGGGGTCGTACACCAGAATGGTAACCAGGTCGCTGGTGATCCCGCAGGCACCGTTGTCGATGCTCCACCGCAGGGTGTTCACACCGATGCTGAGGCCGGAGACCGTGGCGTTGGGTGAGCTGGTGCTGCTGAAATCAGCCGTACCCTGCACCACGGACCAGCTGCCGGTGGCAAGACCTGAAGGGCTGTTGGCGTTCATCAGCACCGGAGCGGTGATGCCACAGACACCTTGGTCGGGACCTGCGTCCGCAGCCTGGGCGTTCCCGTTGAACAGCTCCACCTGCACCACATCCGTGGTCACTGCGTTCGGACAAACACCGTTGTTAACGGTCCATGCGAACTGGTTGGTCCCGAGGCCGAGAGCATTCACCGTGGTGGCCGGATCGGTGATGTCAACGAAGGTGCCGTTGCCGCTCACGATGCTCCAGACCCCAGTGGCGGGGAATGTGACAGCACTACCTTCAAGCGCGGTTCCCGTAAGCGGGGTGCAGAAACTCTGGTCGGCTCCAGCGTTGGCGGCAGGATTGTTCGGGTCATAGACGAACACGCTCATCTGATCCGTGCTCACCACATCGCAAGGACCGTTGCTCACGGTCCACTGGAAGATGCTCTGGCCCACGCCGATAGCTGACACGGTGGTGGTTGGGCTTCCCGGATCGGCAATGACACCCGAACCGCTGACCAGGGTCCATGAACCTGTGGCGGGGGCTATGAGGGTGCTGCCCGCCATGGTGATCGTACCGCTGGTGGTACAGAGCGACTGGTCCGGACCGGCATTGGCCTGCGGATTGCTGTCGCTGAACACAAGAACGCGCATCACATCACTTGTGACACCGTCCGGGCAGGGCCCATTGCTCACGGTCCACCGGTATTCATTGATACCCGGGGAGAGTCCGCTGACGGTGGTGTTGGGACTGTTGGCATTGGCGAACGTGCCTCCTCCGCTCACCACGGTCCATTGACCCGTTGCCGGGAACGTGACCGCACTGGCCGCGAGGAGAACCACGCTGGGAGCGACCGGGACACAGATGCTCTGGTCGGGGCCCGCATTGGCGGATGCATTGCTGGGGTCGAAACGGAAGATGGTCACATCATCGCTCGTGCTGCCACAAGGACCATTGCTCACCGACCAGCGGAACACATTGGCCCCGATGCCGAGGCCGGTCACGGATGCAGCGGGGTTCGCGGGATCGACGATGGTACCCACGCCGCTGACAAGTGTCCAGGTACCAGTGGCGGGAATACTCACCGCACTTCCCGCTAGATTGGTTCCTGCAGTACCGCAGAGCTGCTGGTCGGCACCCGCGTTCGCAGCGGCAATGGCGGGGTCGAAGAGACGGACCTGCACCTCGTCGGAAGTGACCGCACCCGCGCACGGGCCATTGTTCAGGGTCCAACGGTAGATGTTACTGCCGATGGACATGCCGCTCACCGTTGTGGTGGGGTCGTTGGCATTGGAGAACACACCGCTGCCGCTCACCACGGTCCAGGTGCCGGAGGCAGGTGCCACCGGTGCATTGGCCTGCAGGTTCGCGCTCGCCACCGGTGCGCAGAGATCCTGATCCGGACCGGCGTTCGCTGTGGGTGCGGATGCACTGAATACACGGAGGATGACCTCATCACTTGTGGAAGGCGGGGTGCATGGTCCGTTGTTGATCGTCCAGCGCAATACCACGGTACCGGGTGTCATGCCTGTCACCGTCGTGGTCGCGCTTGACGCATTGGTTATCGTCGCGGTTCCGCTCACCAAGGTCCAGCTTCCCGTTGCCGGTGGGGTCGCAGCACTGGCCGCCAGCGTTGCACTCGCGGTGCCTCCCGAGGTGCAGATGTCCTGATCAGGGCCTGCATTGGCCGCAGGTGTCGCGGGATCGAAGCGCACAATGGTCACCAGGTCGCTCGTGAGCCCTCCTGCACACAAACCATTGTTAACGGTCCATTGGAATACGTTGGTCCCGATGGCCAGACCGGTTACACCCGAGGTCGGGCTTGTGGCATTCGCGAATGTCCCACTGCCACTCACCACGGTCCACTGCCCTGTGGCCGGTGCGAGCGGCGCATTGCCTGCCAATGTGGAGCTGGGTGCGCAGACCTGTTGATCGGGACCGGCATTGGCAGCCGGGCTGGCCTGGTCGAACACAACAATGTTCACCTCATCGCTGGTGGTGGACGGCACACAGGGACCATTGGAAATGGTCCAGCGGAGGGTGTTGATGCCCACGGACAACCCGCTGACCAACGTGTTGCGCTGGCTGGCGTTGGCGAACGTGGCGGAACCGCTCACCACGGTCCACTGTCCGGTGGCGGGAAAAGTTGGGGCGTTGCCGGAGAGGGTGGTGCTTGTTGAAGGCAGGCAAAGCTGCTGATCCGAACCTGCGTTGGCGGCCGCCTGTGCGCTGCTGAACACGAAGATGGTGACCTGGTCGCTCGTTGGTGGATCGCAGGCCCCGTTGCTGATGGTCCAACGGAAGGTATTGGCACCGATGGACAACCCTGTGACCGTGGTGACCGGACTGCCGGCGCTTGCGAAGGTTCCAGTGCCGCTGACGAGTGTCCAGGAGCCGAGCGCGGGCGCAACGGCCACATTGGCGCTCAATGTCGCGCCTGCACCGGATCCGGGAGCCGCGCACAGTTCCTGGTCGGGACCAGCATTGGCCGCTGCCTGGCCGGGGTTGAACGCGGTCACGGTGACCTCATCGCTCGTGGTGCCGCAAGTGCCATAGTTCACCGACCAACGGAACACGTTGGCACCTGTGGACAGTCCGCTGACCTGGGTGGCCGGGTCACTGGCATTGGCGAAAACACCTGTTCCGCTGACCACGCTCCATTGGCCACCCGCCTGGGCATAGGGTTGCTGACCCGCCAGGGTGGTGGTGAAGCCACAAACGCTCTGGTCCGGCCCTGCGTTTGACGGAGTGAAGGGTGGTGTGACCTGGACCGCGAATCCGAAGTTGTTCAACCCCACCTGGGGACATGCATCATCACGCACGTTCACTGAGAACAGGTTCTGTCCGATGGCGCTCACCGGCGGAGTCCAGCAGAACGTACCCACAGGCAGTGGGCCTGCGGTGGTATTGAAGGTGGCGCCCGGAATGCCGCTGTTCCAGGTCATGGTCACCGTCTGGCCGGGATCCGCATCACTGCTGTTGACATTGAAACAGAACGGCTGACCGGCACAAACCTCGAAGGTGTATGCACCCGTACCGTTCACGCCGCTAACCGCAGGAAGACTGTTGCTGCAGGCGATGATCGCGAACTGAACATCGCGCAGGTAGCTGCCTATCTGCACACCATTGCGCCACTCGCGAACCCGCACGGTGACAACCGCGAATTGCTGAATGCTCGGCACGAAGGTGATGGTACCCGTGACGGGATTCACCTGGACCGCGTTGGCGCCACCCGCCGTGACCACCGGCTGCAGGAAGGAGTAGCCTGCATTGTATGGAATGGCACTGCCATTGGACCCGAGCGCCGGGGTCAGCTCGAAGGAAAGGGAATCACCATCGATATCATTGAATCCGTGGTTGTAGCTCACCTGTTGGCCGACACACGCGAAGGGTGTCGGATCGTTCAGGTAGCGCGGCGAATTGTTGCACTGGGGGAGCGTGCTGTTCAGCGTCGCCGTCAGGTAGAGGTTCCTGTTGCCGGGATTGTTCAGCGAGGTGATCGCATTATTGCGGCAACACAGGTCCCAACTGATCGTCCAATCCGTTCCACATCCGCTGTAAGCACTGAGGTTCACCAGGGCGCTGTAACGATAGCGTTGGATGCCATAGACACCGGACGAACTGTTGCATCGATCAACGGCTGAGACGCAGATCGGTGTTACAAGGTCAACGCCATCAAGTCCGAAGCAGGGGTTGAGCGTTGCGCCACAGCTGGGGCTTACCAGGCGGAACTGCCTGCCATTGCTGCAATTCGTTGGAGCGGCAACACCATTGCAGTCGCGGTAGAAGTTGAGGCGCACCCGGTAGATGCCGTTGCCGACGCATTCATACGTGAGTTCACCACCCATTGCATGTGTGGCACGCGCTTCGGTCCGCCACAATAGCAGCACCAAAAGCGCGGGAAGCACGGTGCTCAGGAAAGTACGGATCGCGGTTCCGCTGATGCGGCTCACGCGCAGGAGGCTGAATGATGCTGCCATTTACCGATCGATAATGTGCATCCGGAACAACCGATCGAAGCGTTCATCTGCGCTGCCATGAACGGCGAAAGAGGACACCCGGATCACCACGGGTAAGCCTTTACCGACGATCGGGACGCAGACCGGCACAATGGGCCATCCGATGCAAGGCAAACCTATGCCCACGATGCGCAGCCCTGATTTACAGGCGGATGGCACTTGTCAACAAGTGCGTGTGGGGTGCCTGGATGATAGCCGTATGGCAATGCATCCGCGACGGATGTGCATCTTCGTGGCCCCATGTCACCCATGCTCATCGGGATCGTCGTCGCGTTCAGCCTGGGCGCATTGAGCATGGTGCTCCTGATGGCGTCCATCATTACCAGACGCTTCAGTCCCCTGTATGCAGCCCTTGGCAGCATGGTCCTGGCCATAATTAGCGGTGCGTATGCGGCATACCTGATCGTTGACCGCACGGTTGATGAGGTGCGGGCACTCACCGCACCGCGTTCGGGAGATGTGATCTATGGATCGCTGTTCGGGCCTCCTGAAGCATGCGTGCACGTGATCGATGCACAGGACCAGACCATCCCGAAGATCGACTCCACCATCCGTCTGCGTGTGAAAACCTGTCCGGTGGAGGTGCGACGCGTGCTGCAACAATACACGTACCTGCTGAAGGTGGAAGCTGCGGACATGGATGCCTCCGACCGGTTCTCGGCAGGCACCTTCGGCGACAGTGTGCTCACGTGCAACACCGCCATCGGGGAGGGACGGAATTGGCGCAAGCTCATCATCTCGCGCGACAGCACGCGGATGATCGTGGTGGATGCGGCGGACTAAAGCCCCAACAACACCTCCCCCGGATCCTTCCCGCCGAACACCAGCTTGTTCGGATCCTCGATCATCTCCTTCACCTTGAACAGGAAGCTCACGCTCTCCTTGCCGTCGATGATGCGGTGATCGTAGCTCAACGCCACGTACATGATGGGGCGGATGACGACCTGACCGTTCACGGCCACCGGACGCTCCACGATGTTGTGCATGCCCAGGATGGCGCTCTGCGGCGGATTGATGATGGGCGTGCTGAGCATGCTGCCGAACACGCCGCCATTGGTGATGGTGAAGGTGCCGCCGGTCATCTCATCGATGCTCAGCTTGCCGTCGCGCGCCTTGATCGCGAGCTCCTTGATCTTCGCTTCGATCTCCGCCAGGCTCATGCGTTCGGCGTTGCGGACGATGGGCACCATCAGGCCCTTCGGACTGCTCACCGCGATGCCTATGTCGGCGTAGTCGAAGGTGACGATCTCCTCGCCCTGGATCTGGCCCCCGACCGCTGGATACAGGCGTAGCGCCTCGGTCACTGCCTTGGTGAAGAAGCTCATGAAGCCGAGGTTCACGCCCTTCTGCTCCTTGAACTTGTCCTTGTACTTGTCGCGCAGGGCCATCACCGCGCTCATGTCCACCTCGTTGAAGGTGGTGAGCATGGCCGTGGTGTTCTTCACGCTCACCAAGCGCTCGGCCACCTTCCTGCGCAGGGTGGTCATCTTGGCGCGGCTGTCGTTGCGCGTACCGCCCCAGCCGTTCATAAGCCTGCCGCTGGCATCCACACCACCGGCGATGTAGGCCTCCACATCGCTCTTGGTGATGCGGCCGTTGGGACCGCTGCCCTTCACCTTGCTCGCGTCCACACCCTTCTCATCAAGCATGGCCTTGGCCACCGGTGTCGCGTGTGCTGCTGTTACAGGGGGAGGTGCAGGAGCGGCAGCGGGCTTCCTCTCCTCCTTCGCCACCTTCTCCTCCTTCACCTTTTTCTCGGCCTTCACGCTCGTATCGATCTTCGCCACCACATCGCCCACGTTCACCGTGGCATCGGCGGCAGCGAGCACCTCGATGCGGCCTTCGGCCTCGGCGCTCAACTCCAGCGTGGCCTTGTCACTGTCGATCTCCGCGATCACCTGGTCCTTCTCAACCGTGTCGCCGCTCTTCACGAGCCATTGCGCAATGCGCACCTCACTGATGCTTTCTCCGGGACTGGGGACCTTGATGTCTACGATGGCCATGGGGGCGATGGTCGATTGTCAGTGGTATTCTGTTCAGGCCTTGGCGGTGGCGGCCTTCTTCGCTTTCGACGCCAAAGGTGCGAAGGCCTTGGCAACGATCTCCTCCTGCTGCTTGGCGCTGCGCTTGCTGCTGCCGGTGGCGGGAGCGCCGCTCGCAGGACGACTGATGCATTCAAGCTTCACGTCCAGTTCGGGCTGCAAATGCGTGAGGATGTGCATCCACGCGCCCATGTTACGGGGCTCCTCCTGCACCCACAGTAAACGCTCGGCCTTGGTGTAGCGGGCCAACGCTTCCTTGATCGCATCGATCGGCAACGGATGCAGTTGCTCAACGCGCAGCAGAGCGGTGTCCGTGATGCCGTTCGTGTCGCGGTAATCCAACAGGTCGTAGTGCACCTTGCCTTGCGTGAGGATCACCGTGCGCACCTGCTTGGCATCGGCCTTCGCATCGTCGATGAAGGGCTGGAAGCGACCCTCGGCCAGCTCGTCCAGGCTGCTAACGCACTTGGGGTGGCGCAACAGGCTCTTCGGCGTGAAGACCACCAGCGGCTTGCGGAAGTCCCACGCCAGCTGGCGGCGCAGCACGTGGAAGAAGTTGGCCG
Source organism: Flavobacteriales bacterium (assembly GCA_044343855.1). Lineage (GTDB taxonomy): Bacteria > Bacteroidota > Bacteroidia > Flavobacteriales_F > PHOS-HE28 > PHOS-HE28. The sequence continues at coordinate 9,801 of JBIJDX010000027.1, read as the reverse complement.
GCGTGGTGCAGTTCACCACCAGCATGTTGTCATCGGCACAGCTTTGCAGGAAACGCTCCATGCGGGCGCTGCTGTGCTCCGCACCCTGGCCTTCATAGCCGTGGGGAAGCAGCACCACCAGGCCGTTCTGCGTGTTCCACTTCTCCTCGGCGCAGCACAGGTACTGGTCCAGGATGATCTGTGCACCGTTCACGAAATCGCCGAACTGCGCCTCCCAGATGGTGAGGGTGTTGGGATCGGTGAGCGCGTAACCATATTCGAAGCCGAGCACGGCATATTCGCTGAGCAGCGAGTTGTAGATCTGCAGCAGCGCCTGGCCCTCCTGGATGTGCTTCAGGTGGATGAACTCCTCCTCGCTGTCCTCCACCTTCACCACGGCGTGGCGGTGGCTGAACGTGCCGCGCTCCACGTCCTGACCGGTGAAGCGGACGGGCTTCCCTTCAATGAGCAAGGACCCGTAGGCGAGCAGCTCGGCAAGGCCCCAATCAAGGGTCTCGTCGGCCATCATCCTCCTGCGGTCGTTGAGGATCTTCTCCAACTTGCTGAAGAACTTCCTGCCATCGGGGTGCGGCAAGGTGAGCTTCTCCCCTATCATCTTCAGCGTTTCCTTCTTCACGCCTGTGGCCGGCGCCTCCACCATGTCCTGCACGGTGGCACGCCGGAAGCCTTTCCAGCGCTCGGCCATGAAGTTGGTGATCTTGCCGACACGCTGTTGCTTCGCCTCATTGAGGCGCTCGTCCAGCATGGCGGTGAAGTTCCGCTCCATCTCCTCGGCCAGCTCCTTCGCTTCCTGCACACCGCTCGCGATCAGCTTGTCCACGTAGATCTTGCGCGGATCGGGGTGCGCCGCAATGGCCTTATATAGCACGGGCTGCGTGAACTTGGGCTCATCACCCTCGTTGTGACCGTGCTTGCGGTAGCAGAGGATGTCCACCCAGATGTCGGTGCCATACTTCTGGCGGTAGTCCATCGCCAACTGCATGGTGAAGGCCACGGCCTCGGCATCGTCGCCGTTCACGTGGAACACGGGGCACTGGGTCACCTTGGCCACATCGGTGCAGTAGGTGCTGGTGCGCGCGTCGATGTAGTTGGTGGTGAAGCCCACCTGGTTGTTCACCACGATGTGGATGGTGCCTCCTACTTCATAGGCCTTCAACCCGGCCATCTGCGCCACCTCGTACACCACACCCTGACCGGCCACGGCGGCATCGCCATGGATGATGATCGGGGCCGTGATACCCTTCGCGAAGTTGTCATCGTGCTCGATGATGGCGCGGCTGATGCCCTGCATCACGGGACCCACGCTCTCCAAGTGGCTGGGGTTGGGCGCCAGGGTCAGGCGCACCTCCTTGCCGCTGTTGGTCTTCAGCACGGAGCTGTAGCCCATGTGGTACTTCACGTCACCCTCCACCAGTTCATCCTCATAATCCTTGCCCTCGAACTCACTGAAGATCTGATCGTAGCTCTTGCGCAGGGTGTTGGCAAGCACGTTGAGGCGTCCCCTGTGTGCCATGCCGATCACGAACTCGGTGATGCCCTGTTCGGCCCCCCGCTCGATGACCGTGTCCAACGCGGGTATCAGGGCCTCGGCACCTTCAATGCTGAAACGCTTGGCACCGATGAACTTCTTGCCGAGGAACTTCTCGAACACCACCGCCTCGTTGAGCTTTTCCAGGATCTCCTTCTTCCGGTCGATGGAGAAGTCGGGGGTGTTGCGCACGCCCTCCATGCGCTGCTGCAGCCACCTCACCTTCTCGGGGTTCCGGATGTAGCGGAACTCGGCGCCGATGCTCTGGCGGTAGGTCTGGTCGAGCAGGGCGATGATGTCGCGGAGCTTGGCGGGACCCAGGCCCACCTCGTTGCCCGCGGCGAAAACGGTGTCCAGGTCGGCCTCACTGAGCCCGTAGGTGTTCAGGTCCAACGGCGGACTGTAGGTGCGCCGCTCGCGCACCGGGTTGGTGCGGGTGAAGAGGTGGCCCCGTTGCCGGTAGGCGTTGATGTAATCGAGCACCAGGAACTCCTTGCGCAGGAACTCATCACCACCGGTTTTCACCTGCACCCCGGGCAGGGTATCAAATGAGGTGCGGGCCAGCTCGAATCCTTCAAAGAACCTGGCCCAACCGGCATCCACGCCGGCCGGGTCCTGGAGGTATTGCTGGTAGATGCTGTCCAGCGCGGAACTGTCAGCATTGCTCAGGTAGGAGTGCTTGTCCATGTTGGTCCGTACGGATCCTGGTACAAAGGTAGGTTTTGGCCGTGGGGTTGAACGGAACAGTGGTGTCGGGGTCCTCCTCCGGGTCGGGGACCGCGTCACCAGCGGCCCGCATAGCGCAGCCGGGTGAGCACCTTCTGCAACGCCCGCAGAACGCATTCCCCGGCAAGGGCGTGCAGCCCCCCTGCCGACATGGTCCGCTTCAGGTGCGCTTCGGGAATATCCACCCGGTACATGGCGGCCTGCAGGTTGCCCCTGGCCTGCAGCTCCATCAAGCGCGGCACCACGGCCACGCGCAGGGCCTCAAAACCATCCTCGTCGGCCACCGGTACGGCCAGCGCATCACCCGTTGAAAGGTCCTTGCGCAGCTGCACGACCACGGCCTCCATGACCTCGGCACGGTCCAGATGGCGTTGGAGGCCACGGCCGGCATCATTGTACGGTTCGCTGCTCATGGGAGACCGTGGCAAAGGTCACCAACGTGGCACTATTTTCGCACACCCACATCCCGACCAGCTCCACGCATCCCAGACCCCATGTCCATGCAACGCATCCTGACCAGCCTGGCACTCGCCACCTTCCTGCTCACCGCACAAGGCCAATACGGCACGTTCGATGCCCCCGCTGTGAAAGCGGCCCGCAGCGCCACCACCGTCGTGGTGCTGGACAACGGTGACTCGCCATACAACCGCACAGTGATGGAGGCCATGAAGAGCCACTGGAAATTCACCTCGGAAATGGACTTCGTGAACGTTGGGGACCTTGCAACCATGCCCATCGACCCCGCGCGCATCTACGTGCTGAAGAGCGTAAAGGTCGACCCCGTGAAGTTCGAGGGCACCTTCCTCACGGTGATGAAGGGCTGGAAGCAGAAGAAGGGCGATGCCCTCCAGACCAAGGAGAACGGCTTCACCAACGTGCCCGCCGAACAGGAACTGGCCTCCATCCTCATCGACCCCAGGGCCATCAACGAGAACCTGAACACCGCCATGCTGCATGTGTATGTGAAGCACCTGCAGGACTACCTGAAGAACGTGGAGAGCGGCAAGATCACCGACAAGGCCACGGCCGATCGGCTCTACGCCAGCCGCACCCGCCTGGTGCGCGACAGCGAGCTGCTCATCGCCAAGGAACACCTGGACAAGAACGTGGCCGTGGATGCGGTGAAGGAGAACTACAGCGCCCCCGTGCAGCTGGTGCCGCAGGCTGAAGTGATGGCCGCCGTGAGCGCACAGGACAAGGGCAGGTGCGTGAGCGATGTGGTGCTCACCGGTGACTACAAGACCAGACATTGCTTCAAGCGCATCTTCAACGCCGGCAGCGGTGAGCTGATGTACCTGGGCGATGACCAAGCCCTTGCGGGGAAGAAGGAAGGCTTCATCGTCACGGATCTGACGAACGTGGCGCGGGCCCGATGAACCCGGGGCATCCGTGGATGGAACGTCCATCGGGAACCACACCGCCCCTGCCGGCCGATCGGCGTCCGGTCATCGTGTCCGGCGGGAAACCATGCGATAGTTCCATCACTCCTGCATGTCGCGGCATCGGGCGAACCCCCCCGGGGGCCGATGTGTTCTAGAGGCGCATGGCCACTTTTCTGATCACCGGCGGGAGCGGCTTGATAGGAACAGCGCTCACCTCCGCTTTGCTGCGTGACGGGCATTCCGTGCGTCACATCGGTCGCGGGAAGAACGGGTCGGGCAACGTGCGGCGGTTCACCTGGGACATCCACCGGGGTAGCATGGATACCGCTGCGCTGGAAGGTGTTGACCACATCATCCACCTGGCCGGGGCGGGCATCGCGGACAAGCGGTGGACTCCGGCGCGGGTGAAGGAGTTGATCGACAGCCGTGCCGAAAGTGCCCGCCTGCTGCTGCGCATGGCACAGCGGGAGGGAGCGCGTCCAACGAGCTTCATCAGTGCGGCAGGGATCAACTACTACGGTGCCGTGACCACCGGGCACACGTGCACCGAACAGGACCCGCCGGGCACCGACACCATTGCGCGCATCAGCGTGGCGTGGGAAGCTGCCGTGGACGAGTGGAGCGCCCTCTGCCGCGTGGTGAAGCTGCGCACCCCCATTGTGCTCAGTCCGACCGGTGGTGCCCTGGCCAAGCTGGCCCTGCCGATACGGTGGGGACTGGGAGCCCCACTGGGCACGGGAAGGCAATGGATGCCCTGGGTACACCTGAACGACCTCGTGAACGCCTACCGCCATGCGTTCGCGATGCCCGGCTTGAATGGTGCGTACAACGTGTGTGCCGCAGAGCAGGTGGACAACCGCACCTTCACCCGCACCCTGGCCACCGTGCTGGGTCGACCGCTGTTCCTGCCCGCTGTTCCCGCCTTCGCACTTCGCCTGGCCTTGGGCGACATGTCCAGCATTCTGTTGGAAGGCTCGCCCGCCTCCAGCCAACGACTGCGCGGCACTGGGTTCATCTACCGATATGAATGCCTGGAGGATGCGTTGAAAGAGCTGGCCGGATAGGCGGTCCCCATCAATGCACCCGCACCATCAACTGCGCCGCCAAAGCCCGCAGGTGCTGCTTACGTTCCTCAGGCACTGCAATGCTGTCCAACGCAGAGAGGGCATGCCGATCCAAGCGCGCCACTTCGGCTTCGGCATCCGCACGCGCACCGCTGCGCTCCAGGGCGGCTATCATGCGGGGCACGTTGCGCTGGGCGGGACTGGCATGCAGGGCTTCTCGCAAGGTTCCATCGTCCACGGCCATGCCGCGCAGCAGCAGCCAGGTCTTCTTGCCGGCGCGCAGATCACCCCCCACCTGCTTGCCCACCTTGTCTGGATCTCCGAAGGCATCGAGCAGGTCATCGCGCAGCTGGAAGGCCAGACCGAGGTGCTCACCGAACCGGCCGATGCGTTCCACATCAGCATCCGAGGCACCGGCCAGCAAAGCGCCGATCTCCATCGCTCCGGCCAGCAGCACGGCGGTCTTCAGCCGGATCATCTCGTTGTAGTCCGCAAGGGTCACATCCCCGCGCTGCTCGAACTCCATGTCCAACTGCTGGCCTTCGCACACTTCAACGGCCCGTTCTTCGAAGCGCGCTGCAGCGCGAGGGTCCCGTCCCATCAGCTGGTGGGCTTTCACCAGCATGGCATCACCGCTCAGGATGGCGGTGTTCACGTTCCAACGCAGATGCACCGTGGGCATACCGCGCCGCAATGGGGCGGCATCCATGATGTCATCATGCATCAGGGTGAAATTGTGGAACACCTCGATGGCCAGTGCCTCATCGAGCGCGGTTCGATGATCGCCGCCGAAAAGTTCGTGCGCCAGCAACAACGAAACCGGTCGAATGCGCTTGGCCGGCAGGCGCATCAGGTAGGCCATCGGGGCATACAGCCCGGTTGCGGGCAGGGCGTTGTTCCAACGTTCGATGTGCTGCTCAACGACAGCACGCAAGGCTTCCGGTCTGCCCATCGGTCAGCGGTCCACGAGCTTCAGCAGGTACTCCCCATATCCGCTCTTGACCAAGGGACGCGCGAGGGTGCGCAATTGTTCATCTGTTATGTAGCCCTTCTTCCACGCCACCTCCTCGATGCAGCCGATGCGCAGGCCCTGCCGTTCCTCGATCACCTGAACGTACTGGCCGGCCTGCATGAGCGAGGTGAAGGTTCCCGTATCCAGCCATGCCGTACCGCGGTCCAGCAGCTCCACCTTGAGGCGACCCTGGCGGAGGTACTCCCTGTTCACATCGGTGATCTCGTACTCGCCCCGCGCGCTCGGCCGCAGTTCGCGGGCAATGTGCACGACACTGTTGTCGTAGAAGTAGAGTCCGGGCACGGCGTAATTGCTCTTGGGTCGTGCGGGCTTTTCCTCGATGCTCAGGACACGACCAGCGGCATCGAAGTCAACCACACCATACCGCTCGGGATCGCTCACATGGTAGGCGAACACAAGGCCGCCATCGGGTTGCGTGTGCTGCCCGAGCATGCGCCCCAGGCCCGCACCATGGAAGATGTTGTCACCGAGGATGAGCGCCACTGGATCGTTGCCCACGTGCTCACGACCGATGACGAATGCCTGGGCAAGGCCGTTTGGCACGGGCTGTTCGGCATAGGTGAACCGACAACCCAGGCTGGTGCCATCCCCCAGCAGCTTGCGGAAATGGGGAAGGTCGTGCGGGGTGCTGATGATAAGGATGTCCCTGATGCCAGCCGCCATGAGCGTGCTCAGCGGGTAGTAGATCATGGGTTTGTCGAACACGGGCATCAGTTGTTTGCTGACAGCCAGCGTCAGGGGATGTAGGCGGGTGCCGGACCCCCCGGCGAGGATGATGCCTTTCATGGTCGCGATGCGCTGGGCGGTTCCTCCACCCGAAGTTCTTCCAGATCGATGTCCTGTTCCTCGTCGAAGATATCGAGCAACGGCTCCTTGAAGGCACGTGTGGTCATCACGCGTTCGAAGCTCAGGAGCAGGGAGGGCAGGATGATCAGGTTTGTGAACATGGCCACCAGCAGCGTGAAAGACACCAGCAGCCCCAGCGCCTGTGTGCCACCGAACTCGGAGAACATGAACAGGCTGAAGCCCATGAACAGGACGATGCTGGTGTACATCATGCTGACCCCCGCCTCGCGCAGCGCGAGCAGGACCGAACGCTTGATGTTGTGGTTGGTCGCCTTCAGCTCCATCCGGTACTTGGACAGGTAGTGAATGGCGTCATCAACGGCAATGCCGAAGGCGATGGAGAACACCAGCAGGGTGCTCGGCTTTATCGCCACACCAAGATACCCCATGAGGCCTGCGGTGGTGATCAGGGGCACCAGGTTGGGCACCAGTGACACCAGCACCATGCGGAAGGAATTGAAGAGCAACGCCATCAATGCTGATATCAGCACCACGGCCATCGCCAGGGATATCAGCAGGTTGGAGACCATGTACTTGCTGCCCTCCAGGAAGACCACGCTCGTACCGGTGAGCACAACGTCATATTTCCCGGGATCGAAAATGGAATCGACCTGGGAACGCAGGCGATCCATCAATACATCCATCCGGGCGGTGCCCACATCAGCCACCTGCACGGTGATGCGGGTGGAACGCCGCTCCTCATCGATGAAGCCGCGTGCCAGATCGCCCTTGTCCTGTGCACTCTCCAGGTAGGGCAGGATGAAGGTCTTCTCGTTGCCGCGCAACAGGTCATAACGCGCCGGATCGCCGCCATAGAAGGCCTGCCGGGTGAACTTGACCGCATCGACGATGGAGAGCGAGCGGGAGAGTTCGGGATGGGTGGAGAGGCTGTCCTGGAGCTGCCCGATCCGCTTGAGGTTGACGTCCTTGAGCACCTGTCCCTTCCTGCGCGTGTCAACCATCACCTCCAGCGGCATCACTCCGTTGAAGCGGGATTCGAAGAAACGCAGGTCCTGCATGATCCTGGCGTCCGAAGGAAGATCGTCCACCACATGGGCCTCGTTCCGCAGGCGGCTGATGCCGATGAGGCCGACCACCACCACCACGGCAGTGACCGCATAGACCATGGGGCGCTGGTACTGCACGATGTGTACGAGGCGCTCCGTGCTGCGGTCCACCCATCTGCGGTCCAGGTGCGCGAGATGCCGGTCCGTTGGATCGCCCTGGAAGCTGAACAGGATGGGCACGAGCACCAGGCTCAGCACAAAGACCACCATGATGTTCACCGAAGCGATGAGCCCGAACTGCTTCAGCACATCGCTGTAAGTGAGCACGAAGGTGGCGAAGCCCACGGCCGTGGTGGCATTGGTCATGAACGAGGCCTTGCCCACCCTGTACACCACGCGCGTCAGTGCCTTGACACGGTTGCGGTGGTGGGCGTACTCATGGTGGAATTTGTTGATCAGGAAGATGCAGTTGGGTATGCCGATGACGATGATGAGCGGGGGTATGATGGCCATGACGGACGTGAGCCGATACCCCAACAGGCCGATGGAACCCATGGCCCATACAACGCCGACCGCAACGACCGTGATGCTCACGAACACCACGCGCCATGAGCGGAAGAAGAGCTGCAGCAACAGGGCGACCACCAGCACCATCAAGCCCACGAACATGCGCAGCTCGCGCTTGGTGAGTTCGGTGACCACCGTGCGGATGTACGGGAGCCCGCTGCGGCGCACCTCGAAGTGGTCCCGCTCGAACTCGCTCACCCGCCTCTCGATCAGTTCCACCATGTCACCACGCCGCTCACTGTTGAAGCGCTCCGCATTGACGAACACCATCATGAGGCTGGTGCCGCTGGTGTCGTTGTACAGCAATCCATGGTAGAAGGGCAACGCACGCACCTTGCGGATGATGCTGTCAACTCCGGCCTGAGTGGTGGGCATGCCAGGCACGACGCTGGCCAATTGGAAGCGCTTGAGGCTGTCGTTCCGCACCAGTTCGTACAGATGCGCCTCGCTGAAGACGGAATCCACGCCGGGCTGCTCCTTCAGGTCCTGGCCCAGCTGCCACCACGCCTGGAAGTGCCGCAGGTCGTAAAGTCGGCGGTCCTCCACCCCCAGCACGATCACATTGCCATCCTCGGAGAACCGCTCCAGCAGCCGCTCATACTGCACGTAGGCGCTGTCGTTCTTTGGCAACAGACCGCCGAACTTGTAGCTCACCTTGACGTTCCGCGCGTGATAGCCGAAGAAAGCCGTGAGCAAGCCGAGCACCACCAGGATGCCGATGCGGTTGCGAAGTATCCTACTCGATAGCCAGGCCCACATGGTGCGGGATGCACTTCCGGCAGCGCCGTGCAGCACCGGCAAAGGAACACATTCCGGACGACCGGTCACAACACAAAGCCCAGCAAGGCCTTGAACACGAAGTTTCCGGCGACCCCGGGAAGCTGGTTCGGGCCGAAACGATGGTACGCAGCGACCCCCAGCGAGGAGAAACCCGAGACCAGCAGGCGGTCCACCTGGAGCCCCGCTTCGTGGTAAGCCTCGTCCACCGCCTTGAAGGTGTAGCCCCGGTGCAGCTGCGGTTCGGAGAGACCGGCCATGGCCATGTTGTATACCACACAGGGAACAGGCTTGAACTTCTTCCGGCCGAAGAGCAGTTCACCGAAACTGTGACGCAGGTGCAACGCCACATACCGATCGGCAAGGAACTCATTGGGCACCATGGTCTCGAAGGTGTTGTTCACCGCCACGGGAAGACGCTCGACGAAGGTTCCACGCAGGTTGAAAAGGAACGGGTAGGGAGCGCGCGCATCGGCCATGCCACCCATCACGCGCACCTGCAACGTGCCCAGCAGCCTCATGCGGAAGGTCTTGTCCACCTGGGCGCTCACACGCCACAACCGGGTATCACCGCCCCACATGCCCTCCACGGCCTGGAAGACCTGCACCCGGAACACCGGCCAGCGCGAGGGTAGCACCTGCTCGCCCAAGGGCGTACGCACCACCTGCTCGCGCGGGGCGTAACGCACGGCCGCGCTGAAGCCGCCCACGAGAGACCCGCTCTCCAGGACGGTCACACCCTCCCCTGCCGTCCGCGCATACCGGTAGCCGATGAGGTTGTCGCGCTCGCTGCGTTCCGTGCCCAACCACCACTGCAGGCTGCTGCCCGTGCGGAAGCTCAGCTCCGCTTCGAAGCGCTCGATCCGGTCCA
>JBIJDX010000026.1:0-19307 GCA_044343855.1 Flavobacteriales bacterium | reverse complement strand
CGCAACGCAGCGGGGAGAGGCGCTAAGGACGCAAAGCAGTTTGCAGGAATGCAAATACGCTGAGTACGAAAGACGAGGACTCTGCGTGCTCTGCGCACCAAGTGCCTCTGCGTTGATCTTCTCTACCACTCCGCTCCGGGATACGCCCGCGTCACATGCTGCATCTCCGCCAGGATGAAGCCCATGTGTTCGCTGTGGAGGCCCTTGCGGCCGCCGGTCATCATGAATCCATCCGCAGGGCGCTTCAAGGTGGCTTCGGTCAGCACTTCATCCAGGACGCCATCCCATGCAGCTTTTACGGCCGTCATGTCGGGCCCGATGCCTGCCGCGGTCATTTCCTCCGCGATGGCGTCGATCGCGAAGAGCTCTCCGGTGTAGGTCCACAGGTCGTCCAATGCGGTCTGTGCCCGCTGGTGGCTCTCTTCTGAGCCATCGCCGAAACGGATCACCCATTCGCTGCTGGCCCGCAGGTGGTAGGTGGCTTCCTTCACGCTTTTACCTGCAATGGCAGCCAGTTGTTCGTCCTTGCTGCTGGTGAGCGCCTGCATCAGCGGCAGGTGGTATGCGTCGAACAGCAGGCTGCGGACCATCGTGTGCGCATAGTCGCCGTTGGGTTGTTCCACCAGCTTGACGTTGGTGAACTGACGCTCCATGCGGGTGAAGGCCAGGTCATCCTCGCTGCGCCCCTTGCCTTCCAACTGACCCGCATAGGTCAGCAGGTTGCGTGCTTCGCCAAGGTGGTCCAAGGCACGATTGGTAAGGGCAATGTCCTCTTCCAGAATGGGTCCATGCCCGCACCACTCGCTCAGTCGGTGGCTGAGGATCAGGAGGTCGTCCGCGAGGCGGAGGGTGTAGGTGAGGAGGGGTTTGCTCATGGTGAATGGGAGTTGGCGAATGGTGAATGGGGAAAGCGTTCAGGCGCTATTCACCGACTTCCATTCGCCGGTCACTATATGTACTTCGCCCCCTCGGGCACGGTGTAGAAGGTGGGGTGCCGGTAGATCTTGTCGTCCGACGGGTCGAAGAGGCTCTCGGCATCCTCGGGCCTTGAGGAATGGATGTGCTCGCTCTTCACCACCCAGATGCTGTTGCCTTCCTGTCGGCGGGTGTATACATCGCGGGCGTTCTCGATGGCCATGTCGGCATCAGCAGCGTGCAGGCTGCCCACATGTTTGTGGTCCAGGCCGCGCTTGCTTTGGATGAAGATCTCCCAAAGGGGCCAGTTGTTCGGGTTGTCGCTCATGGGGTCCGGTGGGTGGCGAGTGGGGAGTGGCGAGTTACGGGTAGCGAGTGGCACTGCGGATGCAGGCTCGCCACTCGTCGCTCGCTACGCACCACTCGGATTCATGCTGCCTGCTTCTTCCTGGCCTTCTTCGCTGCGTATGCCACTGCAGCCTCGCGCACCCAGGCACCTTCGGCGTGGGCCTTGTTGCGCGCGGCGAGGCGTTCCTTGTTGCACGGACCGTTCCCGGCCACCACATTGTTGAACTCGGTCCAGTCGATGGTGCCCCAATCGTAGTGCTGGGTGGTTTCGTTCCACTTCAGGTCCGGGTCCGGTATGGTGAGTCCGATGGCCTTGGCCTGTTGCACGGTGCGGTCGATGAAGATCTGGCGGAGCTCGTCGTTGCTCTGGCGTTTGATCTTCCACTTCATGCTCTGCGCACTGTTCGGGCTGTTCGCATCGGTGGGGCCGAACATCATCAGGCTGGGCCACCACCACCGGTTCAGGGCATCCTGCGCCATCTCCTTCTGCTCGGGCGTGCCCTTGGCCAGCACGGCCATGATCTCGTAGCCTTGGCGCTGGTGGAAGCTCTCCTCCTTGCAGATGCGCACCATTGCGCGGGCATAGGGGCCATAGCTCGTGCGGCAAAGCATCACCTGGTTCATGATGGCCGCGCCGTCCACCAACCATCCCACCGCGCCGATATCCGCCCAGGTGAGCGTGGGATAGTTGAAGATGCTGCTGTACTTGGCCTTGCCACTGAGCAGGTCGTCTATCGTCCTCTCGCGGCTCGTGCCGAGGGTTTCGCAGGCACTGTACAGGTAAAGGCCATGTCCGGCCTCGTCCTGCACCTTGGCAAGCAGGATGGCCTTGCGTTTGAGGCTCGGTGCACGGGTGATCCAGTTGCCCTCCGGAAGCATGCCCACCACCTCGCTGTGTGCATGCTGACTGATCTGGCGCACAAGGGTCTTGCGGTACTCATCCGGCATCCAATCGCGCGGTTCGATCTTCTGTTCGTCGTCGATCCGCGCCTGGAAGCGGTCTTCAAGGTTCTTGATATCCGTCATGGCGGTAAGTGGGTCGCTAAGATAGGGGGGATGCGTGTGCTCTGTGGTGACGTGGGTCAGTGTGATGAACAACCGGGGCACCCTTGTGGTTCCCAAGGGCCGCGTCCCGATCGGCGGTCTGGCTACTTTTGCCCCCCACCCACATGAACAGTTCCCGCATGGCGCGATTCCACAGCCTCGAGGTCACCGATGTGCATCAGGAAACAGCCGACAGCATAGTCGTTGGTTTCGATGTCCCCCCCGCGTTGCAGGAGGATTTCAGGTTCACCCACGGCCAGTACGTGACGCTCAAGCTGACCGTCGATGGGCAGGAACTCAGACGCTCCTACAGCATCTGCAGTTCGCCACTCGAACCCGGTGGATTCAGGATCGCAGTGAAGAAGGTTCCCGGTGGACGCGCGAGCACCCAGCTGGTTGAGAAGCTCAAGCCGGGCATGCACATCGAGGTGATGACACCCATGGGCAATTTCACCACCGCGCTCGACCCTGCCAGGGAGCGCCATTTTGTTGCGTTTGCGGCAGGCAGCGGCATCACGCCCATACTGAGCATCCTGAAAACGGTGCTCCGTACCGAACCGAAGAGCCGATTCACCCTGTTCTACGGCAATACGGATGTGGACCGGATCATCTTCCGCGGGCGTCTGGAGGAGCTCAAGGCACAGCACGGATCCAGGCTGTCCGTGCACCACATCCTTTCCAAGGGACATGATGCGGACCACCTGTTCAATGGCCGCATCACCGCATCCAAGGCGAACGACCTGCTCGCGCGGTTCGTGGACGGATCCTTGGAACAGGAGTTCTTCATCTGTGGACCCGAACAGATGATGGTCAACGTGAGTGAAGCGTTGGAGGCACGCGGCATCGACAGGCGTCACATCCATATCGAGCTGTTCACCACCCCGGTCACCACGGAGGCGGAACGCCCCTCGCAACCCGTAGGGCCTGCAGCTTTCACCGGAGTGGCCGAGGTGGTGGTGATCATGGACGGAAGGGAGACCAAGCTGAACGTGCCGGCTAACGGGGATGCCATTCTTGACGCCGCCCTGGAGGGCGGTCTGGATGTCCCCTATGCCTGCAAAGGAGCGGTGTGCTGCACCTGCAAGGCACGCATCGTGGAGGGCCAGGTGGAGATGATGATGAACTATGCCCTTACGGATGAGGAGGTGGCGGATGGATACGTGCTCACATGCCAGTCACATCCGCGCTCGGCCCGCGTGGTGGTCGATTACGACCAGCACTGAGCTTGGCCGCCATTTCAAAAAATGTCGCGATGATTTTTGGGGGATGACAGGAGACAGGCGGACCCCAGGGTCCGCCCGTATCGTTGATCAAGCGATGTGGAGGGGATGCTGTCGCTATCAGCGTTCCACCCGCGCCATGTTCATCAGTCTTTCCTGCAAGTGGGCCATGTAGTCCTCGCTATGATGGAACCCGCGTAACTCGGGGTCCCAGCGTACGATGGCGCTGGGAAAATCGTCGTAGAAACCGGTTCCTGCACCGGAGCTCCTGGGTACCAGAGCGATGTAGCACTCGTACGCAGGGTAGGTCACCTGCTCCTTGGGCAGGGTGGTATCCACGTGGATCAGCTTGGTGGCATGGCCGTCCTTGCGCACAAGGATGGTATATTGCTGATCCAGGTCCAGGTTCACTTCAAAGCGGCCCTTCTTCTGCACCGGCACCTGTCCAAGGGTCTTGTTATCCCTGAAGATCTCCACGGTGCAATCAGGATCGCCCTTGCCGCTGACCAGTACCTGGCCGATCACGGGTACATACCAACCTTCAGCCTGATCGCGGCTGTCCACCAACCTGCCCTGTGCAAATGATGTGGTCATGGACTGAAAGCCCAAGGTGGCGGCCAACATCAACAACTTGGACGTGTACAGGGAGCGGAGCGCGTTCTTCATGGTTCGGAAGGTGTTGCCTTGGTGTTGTTTACGCAGAATGGCGACCGGGGTTACATCACGCCACCTTGATGAACGGGATCGCGGCTGACGGTGCAGCGTACCTTGGGAATGCGAGGTACAGGCTGGATCCTTGGTCGACGGCACTTTCCGCCCATGCCGTGCCACCGTGTTTGCGCATGATCCTGGACACGATGGCAAGCCCGATCCCGGTACCCTCGAACTGGTCCGGCTGATGCAGACGCTGGAACGCGCCGAACACACGTTCCTTGTGCTGCGGGTCGAATCCCACGCCATTGTCACGGACGACCAGCACATCCCTGCCATCCTCCCGCAGAAGCTCCACCATTATGCTCGGGAACTCGCGCTGGCGGGTGAACTTGAGCGCGTTGGAAAGCAGGTTATGAAGAGCCACCTTCAGCAGCGGCGCATCCGCCAGGATGGTATCACCCGACCCGGCACGGACGTGCAGATGGCCCCTGCGGTCTTCCGGCACCACCTCGTCGATCACCTCCTGTACCAGAATGGAGACCGTAACCTCCCGACGGTCGAGCTCCCTGCTGTTGGTCTGGGAGAACCGTAGCATGTCATCCACCAGCCCGATGAGCCGTTGCGCACCTTTCTGGATGCGTTCGGTGAAGGCCAGTGCCTCCTCATCGTGCTGCTGTGAGCAATGCCCGTGCAGCAGTTCGCTCATGGCGGCCATGTTCTTCAGCGGGGAGCGCAGGTCGTGGGCCACGGAGTAGGAGTAAGCGCCCAGGTCCTCCAGTGCCTCCATCAGCTGGGCCGTTCGTGCGGTCACCCGACGATCGAGGTCCTGGTTCAGTTTGCGTAGCCGCTCCTCCTCCTGCCGGCGGTCGGAGACATCCTTGATGATGGCCTGGAAGACATTCCTGCCCATGGGCTGGTGGCCCAGGTAGGTGGCGGTCAGCAGGCAGTCCAGCACCTTGCCCGCAGGCGTCCGGATGGTGAGGTCCACGTTGGTGAAGGTGTTCCCGTTGCGCTGTCCGCGGAGGGCATGAACCAACCGGCGGGGGTCTTCGATGTATGCCGCGAAGCCGGTGCGCATGAGTTCGGCCCGCTCCAGCCCCATGACCCTTTCGCAGGCGTGGTTGGCCTCCAGGATGGCCCCCCTGCCATCCACCAGTGCAATGGGGTCGCCGCTCCCTTCGAAGATCTGCCGGTACTGGTCCAGCAGCCGCTCCTTCTCATGTTTCAATTGGTGGATCTCGAACGCCTGCTGGATGCGGAGCCGCAGGTCGTTCTCGTCCCACGGCTTGGTGGCATAGGCGTAGATGCCCCCCTGGTTCACGGCAGCGACAACGGCCTCCAGATCGGCGTATCCGGTGAGCAGCATGCGCATGCAACGCGGATGCCGCGCGCGAACCAGCGCCAGGAACTCGCTCCCGCTCATGCCCGGCATCCGCTGGTCGGATATGACCACGTGTACAGTGCCCTGCTCCAGAATGGCAAGTCCTTCCTCGCCACCGCCTGCCGTGAATACGTCCATCTCCCGACGGAAGGCGGCCCTGAAGGCTTTCAGGTTCACCTCCTCGTCGTCTACGAAGAGGACCTTGATGCGTTCGCTGTTCATGCTGCCACGCCAGGTTGATCGCGGTGGTGCCGCATGGGTATCCTTAGCTGGAACGTGGTTCCATACCCTGGTGTACTGTCCACTGATATGGAAGCGTTGTGCTCCTGGATGATGCCGTACACGATCGCCAAGCCCAGCCCGGTGCCCTCACCCACAGGTTTGGTGGTGAAGAACGGGTCATAGATGCGCTCCATGACCTCGCCCGTCATGCCAATCCCGTTGTCGCTGATGGTCACCAGCACATCATCCCCCGCGCACACTGTGGAAATGCGCAGCACGCGCTCCTCGTCATCCTCCCTGTCCATGGTTGCCTGGATCCCATTGGTGATGATGTTCATGAACACCTGATTGAGCTTTCCGGGATAGCACTCCACCGATGGCAATTGATGCAGGTCCAGCTGGACGGTCACCTTGGATCGGTGCTGGGGCGCCAGCAGGGCCACGGTGGAACGGATGCCTTCGTTGAGGTCGGCTTCCTTGAGGTCATGCTCGTCCAGGCGGGAGAAGTGGCGCAGGCCACGCACGATCTCCGCGGTCCTCGAGGAGCCCTCCGCGATGCTGTTGACGATGTCAGCCATTTCCTCCAGCGTGGTCGTGAGGTCCAGGCGCTGCTCAAGCGCGCGGATACCTGCCAGCACCTCCGGCCCGTCATCCGCTGTCATGCGTTGGTAATGCTGCAGCACCTCAAGAAGATCCTCCATGTTGCGCCTCAGGGGCGGCACGTTACTTGAGATGAAGTTGACCGGGTTGTTGATCTCGTGCGCGATACCGGCGGTGAGCTGTCCAAGGCTGGCCATCTTCTCCGCGTTCACCAGTTGGGCCTGGGTCCGTTTGAGCGTGTCGTTGCTTTCCTGCAGGGCTTCGGTGCGCTCCCGCACCTTGCGTTCCAGCAGTTGGTTCTGCTCCTGCACCAGGCGCTCGTTCTCCTGCAGCGCGCGCAGGGTGTCCGCCTGGGAACGCTCCTTTTCCCTGCGGAGGATGCTGATGCGGTCGGCAAGACCGAAGGAGAGGAGCACACCCTCTATGGCGGAGCCGAGCGGGATGGAATAGGTCGTCAGGTCGTTCCATGGCAGCACACCCACGTCGCGCAGGATGTATACGACCACGCCCGCAAGGAAGAAGCCCCATGCCACCAGGAAGAACCGCGCAGCGCGTGAACCGGAACGCATGGCCATGACGGCGACCCCGATGAGCAGCAGTGAATAGGGCCCGGTCAGTGCATGGGCGAGCTGGTAGCCCAATGCCCGCGAATGGAGGAGGTTGACCAGGAGCGTGACGCCGATCAGCACCATGGCACCCTTCAGGATGCGGTCCACCCGCGGCAGAAGGGTGGGGAGCCCGAGGAAGCGGCGGGTGAACGACCCGGCGAACAACATGGAGGCAAGGGTGAAGATCACCGACGCGCTGGCTGCGAAACGGGGCATGCCGGGCCACAGATGAGCCTGGCCAACGCCATGCAGCGTAAGCTGTGCCAGGCAGAGCGTGAGGATGTAAAGCACATAGTGCAGGTAGCCCCTGTCACGCATGCTCAGGAAGACGAAGAAGTTGTAGAGGACCAGGAACACCATGAGGCCCAGGTAGGAGCCGCTCAGCAGATTCCTGTTGCCCCGCTCGCCAAGGATGTGCTCACGGGTGGTGAAGGTGACGGGCAGCTGCAATTGTTTGACGCTGCGCACCCGTATCAGGAGGGTGGTGCTGCCCACCGTGGGCAGGTCCACATCGAAGGCCATTTCGGGATATGCGCCCATGCGGTCCTCCTCGCTCACGGACTGGCCGATGTGGGCGAGGGGCGCCAGCTCGCGGCCGTTCCACACATACGCATCCAGTTCATCGATCTCCCAATAGGGGATGAACACCGCGAGTTCGTCGGAGCCGGTCGCGTTGCCCAAACGGGTGCGCAACCAATGGTCGTCACCGCTGATGTGGAGGTTGATGACGTCCTGGGCTGACCGGGTGTATCCGGTGGCGCGGAATGCCTGATCAGGGCCGAACGTGCCGTGCGGCACGGACAGCACTTCCATGAATTTGCCTGCCGGCTTGTTCAGCGCTTCCTCTGCAAGCACATGCACTGGCTGCGCGCGCAGGCCGATCACCAACAGCGTGAACAGGGGGAGTACCAGAGAGCGGATCGACATGCGCGGCGTTCTACGCATGCCCGGCCCCAAGGGTTGCTCAAGCCCTCAGCGCCGCCTGCTCGTCCGCGATGTGCCGGAACATCGGCTGGAAGTGTTCACCGGCGACCGACTGCAGCCGGTAGCGCACCGCATAGGGAATGCCCGTTGGTGCTTCGATGCGGTCCTGCATCGGCCTGCACCGCAGGCTGAGGATGCGCGTACGCCAGTTGCCGGGTGCAGTGGCCAGCACGAGCGTATCGGGGATGACCATCGCGAACGACCTGATGCGAGGTATCGGATAGTTGAACGATCCCCCGTCGCCGAGGTTGTCCAGCAGCTGGAAGCCGACCTTCAACGCGTGGCGCAGCGTGTAGTGCGCAACGAAGCATACAAGGTGCCGCAAGCCCAGGTGGTGCACCATGGATACGGCTGCTTCGCTCAGCAGTTGCGGAACACCCCTGCCGGCGTAACGGGCCGTGTTCCATAATCCGCATATCTCCCCACAACCTGCCTGGGCCATTGCACCGATGACCCCGTCGATACCCGGTTCGAGGGTGCCGAGTGCCTGTTGGATGGGCAGCCTGTGCTGTGGTCCGGCCCGTTCAATGCGGATGCCGCCCACCATGCCGAGCTCCGCATGCTCGGCCACGAGGATGACGGTGTCAGGGGGGGCTGGCCTGAACCCGTTCGGCTTCACCACGGAGAGCACCCCGAGTTCCGTGAGCACCGCCTGGTGCCCTTCAAGGTAGGCAGCGTAGGAAGCTGGATCCTCCGTGGGCCTGAAAGCACGGATGGTGATGAGGTCGTTCATGCGCGTGTGTGCGTTGGAGCGGGAAGGATGAGTTCGTGCAACGGGCGTCGAAGGCTGCGTGCGCTGGGACCTGTGGCACGCCCGAGTCGGAAGAGGAAGAAGGGCTCACGGCCGCCCGTGTCGATCAGTGATCCCAGCTCGTCCAGAATGGAGGCGGCCTCGGCATGCTCCCCGGAGGAAAGCAGCCCCTCCGAGTCGAACCGCCCATGGAGCCCCATGAAGATGGCCGCACCCACCGGGTGTGCCAGGATGTCCATGGCGGAGGCGTTCAGCCAGAACCGTTGCATCGCACGCCCGGCAGCGAAGGTTGCCGCAACATCCAGGTCGGTCACGGACACCACGGCCAGCGCACCGGAGGCGCGCACTCCGCGGGCCGTGAGCTTCTCAATGGCCCTTGCACCGCCCCATCCACGCAGCAGGCCCATGGCACGTGTATCCGAGGCCACTCGAAGGCCCACCCGGTCGGCAAGCGGAAGTTCGAGTGTTTCGATGTCAATGCCGTCCCGCGTCCGTTCGGCCTCCTCGCGGTCCCAGCGCATCTCCTTCACGAACATGTCGTGGTGGCATGCGGTGTTCAGGAACCTGATGCGTTCGGCCCGACCGGTGAGTTCGGCGATGCGGTCAATGACGGCGCGGTCACGCACCACGCGGATGCTGTCGAGCACGTCCGTACCCAGTCCTTCCACAAGGGCCGAAGCTTCCTTTCCTCCCAGTTCCAGCACCTCTGACGCGCGTCGGTTGGTGCAGCGCTCCGAAAGTTGGGAAGCGGCACCGGCCAGGCCGGGCGGTAACAACCCCATGCGACCGCGTCCGCGCAGTGTCAATGCCGCCACCAAGGTCTCATCAGCCGGAACCGGTCGGTGCTGGAGGTCGAGCTCAAGGCCGGTGCGTGCCGCTTCCAGCAGGATGTTCTCAACGCAGGCACCCATGGCGAAATGGGCATAGCGGAGACCGGGATCGAGGGCTGATGCCGCCCGCTCCCGATCCAGGAACACCAGCATGCGGCCACCGTAATGCATGAAGCGCCATGGCTGCGCATTGCCGCCGCTCGGGGCAAGGGAGCCGGCCTTCGCCAATCGATCGAACTCGGATTGCTCAAGTTCTACATCAACAGCAGTTTGCAATGAAGGTGCCATGAGCGGTTCCGGGGCATCCACCGCCGATGCGGAAGGGGCTTGCGCCGGTGCTCCGGGTGGCGGGCCCACGATGCCCATGGAAGGCTCCTGGGCGAGCATGTCGTCCGGGTCCAGCCACCAGCGGCCACTGCGCACCTCCTCGCCCAGGAGGATGCGCCTGATCACGTGTGCGCTCATGCCGCCGCCCATGATCACGGAGGATGCCAGCTGGGGCCACGTGGTGATCGTGTTCTCGATCTCCAGCATGCTGGCCTTCATGCGCGGGCTCAGGTTCTCCAGGCCCAGCATGGGCAGCACGAAGGGCAGCTTCTCCTCGCTGGTGCGTGCACGTCCGGCCGCAGCGAGGTCCAGGTGCTCCACAAGGCCGTGCAGGATGGGGCGGGAGGGCTCCACATCGAAGCGTTCGATGTCGAGCAGCCCGCGGTCGCTGGTGTCCATCACCACGGGTATTCCGAGCGAGCGCGCCTTCTGGCGTGCCATGATCTTCACATCCACGCTGTCACACTCCTCCACCAGCATGTGGAGCCTTCCGCCGGAGGTGAGGAAATCGTCGATGTTCCCGGGTGTGATGCCTTCGGGGTACAGGGTGACCTTCAGGAACGGGTCGATCTCCGCGATCTCCCGCGCCACGTTCACCACCTTGGGCGTTCCCAGCCCATGCACGCCACTGCGGATCCTGTTGAGGTTGCTCAGGTCCAGCGTGTCGAAGTCCGCCAGCCGCAATTCGCCGAAGCTGCGTTCCATGGCCAGCGCCAGTCCCACGCTCTGGCCCACGCTCAGGCCGATGATCCCGATGCGCTTGGTGGCCAGCAGCTCCTGTTCCGACCGGGTTATCTTGTTGCGGTTGCGGTCCGTGCGCACCAAGGTGAACTCAGCCTCATCCAACAGGTGGACCAACCGCCCCGACCACGGATAATGGACCCAGACGCCGTAGTCTGACAGGGGAGTGTCCCCCGGATGCGCCAACGCCGCGGCGCGGAGTTCATCGGGTGTGAGGCGCCGATCGGGATGAAGCGCTCGGACCAGTTCCATGAGCTGGCCCGGCAGGTGGTCGTACACCTGCGGTGGGGTGGGGCGCTCCAGCAGTTCCATCAGTCCGTCCCGGTCGGCGGGAAGCCTGTAGAACACCGGCCGGAACACGGTCCGGTCGGGTGCCGAAGCGCGGTTCAGCGCCTCCTGCAATGGGTCCATCAAGGTCGTTGCAGGGTACGGTCCAAGTAGTCCTGCAGGGGACGAAGTTAATCAGCCTCTACTTATTAACAAGTTTTCAACAAAATTTTCACGATCGCCCTGTAACACGGTCCCGGACTTTTCCGTAGAACGGTGGCCAGCGCATACGCCCCCATGGTCCAACTGAACGTGATACCCATCTCCCGGGAGCTGCCGGAAGTGCTTTTCATCGATGCCGACCCGGTGGCCAGGGACTCCTTTGAGCAGGTCTTCGGGGCCCATATGAACGTGCATGCCGTGGCCGATGCCGATGCCATGTGGTCGTTGCTCGCCGCCAGGCCCGTGCACGTGGTCATCGCCGACCAGCGGTTGCCCGGTGATGGAGCGGCCATGCTGTTCAACCAGCTGCGTGAGCGCCACCCGCGCATTCGGCGCGTGCTCGTATCCGCCCATGTGGACCTGGACGCCGTGATGTCGGCGGTCAACCAGGGTGGAGTGTTCCGCTGTTTCGCCAAGCCCTGGGTCAATGAGCAGCTGATGGCTGCCGTCCGCGAGGCACACGAGGCCCACAGGTGCGAGCAGGAGCAGGATGCTTATCTGCAGACCCTTGAACTGGCCAACCAGCAGCTCGAGTTCGCCCTGCGACAGCGCCTCCTTTCCTGAACCGACGGTCCGCGTGCCCCCCGCGCCATGCCCGATGCACCATGGCGGGCGCTTTTCTTTGCGCAATGCACCACGCGTTCGTCCTGACCGTTCTCGCCGTTCTGTCTCCCTCCCTCGCGCTGCCGCAATGCGATCGCTGGCAGCAACGCGTGTCCTACACCATGGAGGTGCGGCTGGATGATGTGGACCACCGCTTCACCGGCACCTCCCGGCTGGTCTATACCAACAATAGTCCGGACACCCTGCGGGAGGTGTTCTTCCACCTGTACCTCAATGCGTTCAAGCCGGGCAGTGAAATGGACATCCGCTCGCGCACGATCGAGGATCCGGATGCCCGCGTGGGAAGCCGCATCGCGACCCTTGCACCGGATGAGGTGGGTGACCTGCGGGTGACCGCATTGGAGCAGGATGGCCGTGTTGCGGAGTTGGAGCCGCTGGGGACCGTGTTGCGCGTGCGCTTGCCCAAGCCCTTGTCTCCCCGAAAAAGCACCACGCTCACCTACGCGTTCAGCGGCCAGGTGCCCGTGCAGATCCGTCGCACCGGTCGCAACAACGCCGAAGGTGTGGCCTACAGCATGACCCAATGGTATCCCAAACTGGCCGAGTACGACCACCGGGGATGGCATGCGATACCCTATGTGGGCCGTGAGTTCCATGGGGTATGGGGGGACATGGATGTGACCATCGAACTGGACAGCGCCTATACGGTGGCCGCAACGGGTGTGCTTCAGAACCCCGAACAAGTGGGCCACGGTTATCCCACGAGCAGGCCGATCAAGCGCCCCACAGGAGGCAGGCTGCGCTGGCATTTCGTGGCCCGTGATGTGCACGACTTCGCGTGGGCGGCCGACAAGGACTTCAAGCATGTTGTGCGCCCCATGGCCGATGGTCCCGTGCTGCACTACTTCCACAAGGACCAACCCGAACTGGATGCGGTGTGGAATGAGCTGCCCGCTTACATGGAACGGAGCTTTCGCTTCATGAACGAACGCTTCGGGCGGTACCCGTGGCCGCAGTACAGCTTCGTTCAAGGTGGCGATGGAGGCATGGAATACCCCATGTTGACGCTAATCACCGGCAAACGCAGGCTGGGCAGCCTGGTGGGGGTGAGCGTGCATGAGAGCGTGCACAGTTGGTACTATGGGGTGCTGGCGAGCAATGAAGGACGTTACCCTTGGATGGATGAGGGAATGACCGAGTATGCGGGGAGTGAGGTGATGAAGGAGTTGTTCAAGGAGGAAGGCGACCCCCATGCGGGCGCCCATGAAGGATACCATGCCATGGTGGAAAGCGGGCGCCACGAACCACCCAGCATGCACGCCGATCACTTCCGCACCAACCGCGGCTATGGTGCCACGGCCTACAGTTTCGGCGAACTCTTCGTGGACCAGCTGGGTGCGGTGGTGGGGGAACGCGCGCTGGCGAACGGATTGAAGCGCTATTACGAGGCCTGCAAGTTCAAGCACCCCGAGCCCATCGACCTGGAGCGCGTGATGGAGAAGGAGAGCGGGCTTGAGCTCGACTGGTACTTCGATGGTTGGTTGAACAGCACCCGCACCATGGACTACGCGATACGGTCGGTATGGGGGCGCGACAGCGGCATCACCGTGGAACTCGAGCGACGCGGTGAACAGCTCATGCCCGTGGACCTGCAGTTGGACCTCGCCGACGGAACCAGCCGACGCTTCCACATACCGCTCTCGCTCCAACGGGGGCATATGCCGATGGATGGGGACGAAGGCGAATTCATCGCGCTGCCCGCCTGGCAATGGACGGACCCGGTGTACACGTTGGAACTTGCGCTTCCGCTGCACCAGGTGAGGGCCCTCGTTCTTGACCCATTGAAACGGACGGCGGACGTCGACCGTGCCAACGACACGGTGGAGTTGCCGGCGGGTACCACGGGGTTCGTTCGCCCCTGAAGAGCCGGCCGGGTCAGTTCAAGAGGGAGGCCCAGCGGTCGCCCTGCAGACGGCGGAACCGTGCGATCACCTCATCGTAGCTGGAAGGCAGGTTCAGGTCCTTGTGCGGGTCGAAATCCAAGCCGATGCCACTGAAAGCAGCATGCACCTCACTTGGCGCGGACACCTGCTCTTCACCGACCTCCGATGCGTGTCCCTCGACCTCGCGGCTGTTCCTTGTTCCCATGATGCCAGAACCGTTGTCAATAGAACAATATACCGTTCCATTGGTTCGGTGCGGGGCTAAGATAGGGCGTCGGACCGTCGGAGGGCAAGTGCCATCCAGCGATCCGGCTCGGGAAGGCACAGGGAACAGGCGTCGCCATGACATTGGCACGGTCCTTGGCCTTGAACGGGAAATAAGTGCGATCTTCACCCCATGAACATGCGCTTCCCCTGCCGGCTTATTGCGCTGGCCCTGGTGTCCCTGCCATCGGTGCTGGCCGCCCAGATCAATGGTCCCGGCCGCGTGCACGTGGCGCTGGGGATGGCAGCTGCGGCGCATGCCACCTCGTACACCGTCACTGCCACGTTCCTGGGCATCCCCTTCCAGAGCACCTCCAACGATGGGGCCGCCACGGTCACCGTACCCATTGAAGTGGGTGTCGGCATTGCGAAAGTCGCCAGCCTCGGCATCTTCATCGAGCCCGGCAGCTACCTGGATTCCTCCGCCACGGAATCCAACGGGCTGGCCTCCATCGGATTCCAACCTCGGTTCTACCTCGTGAACAAGGACCGTTTCGCCCTGATGGCCTCCCTGCGCCTGGGGGCCAGTGCCCTGCAGATAGATCGCTCCGAGCCGGACGAACGGTCAAGCGCTCTTTACCAGGGAGGCCATTTCGGTTTGGGAACGGGTGTGGCGTTCCATTTCACCGACCACTTCGGGCTGCAGCTCCACCTGAACTATGTGGCCAACGGGCTCAAGCTGCGCGAATACACACTGAACGGAACTGGCATTGCGCTGGATGATTACAAGGCCGAGCTCTCCACCCGCGGACTCGCCCTGCAGGCTTCGCTGGCGCTGCGGTTGTGATCACCGCCCGGTCCCGCGTCCTTCGCGCGTCCTTGGTGCCCCGTTCATGCAGGTCCGGGTGAGGTGCCGAACGGGTTTCAAGCCCCTTCCCGCACCGGCGTGCGGGGTGCACGAGCCCTTCTTTGCAGCCGTCCAAGGTGTCGTGAGCGGCGGGCTGTATTTCTTTGCGGTCCATCATGCCGAAGATCCAGTTCGTGGCCGCGCACCGGCCGGACCGCTCGCCAAGTCAGCGGTACCGCTTCGAGCAGTACGTGCCCCATTGGGCATCAAGGGGGTATTCGGTCGACTATGCCGCCCTGTTGAGCGAGCGTGACGACAGGCTCTTTTATGCGCGTGGCGCCTGGCTACCCAAGGCCGGTCTCCTTGCGCGCTCATGGATGACACGCAGAGCGCACGTCAGAAGGGCTGCGAGGGCCGACCTGATCTTCATCCAGCGCGAGGCCTTCATGACCGGCAGCGTCCGCTTCGAGCGTGCGTTGGCGCGATCCGGAAAGCCCGTCATCTTCGACTTCGACGATGCCATCTGGCTCCTCGACGTCAGCGAAGCCAACAAGCGGCTCAGCTGGCTCAAGGACCCCTCGAAGACCGAACGCATCATACGCATGGCCGACCTGGTCATCGCAGGCAACCGATTCCTGGGCGATTACGCCCGGCAGTTCCACCCAAGGGTGGAGGTGATCCCCACGGTGGTGGACACCGGACTGTACGCCGTACCTTCACCTGCTCCCGACCGGACCGGTGTGGTGACCATCGGCTGGACCGGCAGTTACACATCGCTCACGCACCTGCGCACAGCGCTGCCGATGCTCCTGCAGCTCCAACAACGGTTCGGTGATCGCATCCGGTTCAGGGTCATCAGCGACCGTGACCTTGTGGTGCCGGGGCTCACCGTGGAGAACGTCCGGTGGCGGAGCGCTTCGGAAGCGGTCGACCTCGCAGCCATCGACATCGGCATCATGCCCATGCCCGATGATGAATGGAGCAAGGGTAAGTGCGGATTCAAGGGGCTTCAGTACATGGCCTTGGGCAAACCGGTGGTGCTCAGTGCCGTCGGCGTGAACCGGACCATCGTACAGGACGGGGTGAACGGGTTCCTGGCCTCCCGGGATGAGGAATGGCTCGGGAAATTGGCATTGCTCATCGAGGATGGCGATCTTCGCAAGCGCTTGGGCGACCAGGCCCGCCGCACCGTTGAGGAGCACTACTCCGTGAACGCCTGGAAAGACCGCTACCTCGGACTGTTCGACCAACTACTGAACGACAAACCCCGCATATGACCGAACTCAAGCATACCGCCCTCAGCCACATCCATGGATCACTCGGGGCCAAAATGGTGCCTTTCGCGGGCTACCTCATGCCCGTGCAATACAGTGGCGTGAACGATGAGCACCTCACCGTGCGCAACGGCGTGGGTGTATTCGATGTGAGCCACATGGGTGAATTCCTGGTGCGGGGGGCCGGTGCGCTCGACCTCATCCAGCACCTGACCAGCAACGACGCTTCCAAGCTCGCCGTTGGCAAGGTGCAGTACAGCTGCCTGCCCAATGGTCGCGGTGGCATCGTGGATGACCTGCTCGTATACCGCATGCAGCACGCCGATGACCATCACTACCTGCTGGTCGTGAACGCGTCCAACATGGCCAAGGACTGGGCCTGGATCAATGACCACAACACCTTCGGCGCTGAACTTTCCGACATCAGTGACCGAATGAGCCTGCTGGCGGTGCAGGGTCCCAAGGCGGTCGATACGCTCAAGGGCCTGTTCAGCGTGGATATCGCCACCATGCCGTATTACACGGCCATGTATGCGGAGATGAAGGGTGTGGGCCTGGTGTTGATCAGCACGACGGGTTACACAGGCGCCGGCGGGTACGAGGTCTATGTGCCGAACCACCTCGCCGAAGCCGCCTGGCATGCGATCATGGGAGCGGGAGCGCCCTTCGGCATCAAGCCCTGTGGCCTTGCTGCGCGCGATACGCTCCGGCTGGAGATGGGGTTCTGCCTGTATGGCAACGACATCGACGACACCACCTCGCCCATCGAGGCGGGGCTGGGCTGGATCACCAAGTTCACCAAGCCGTTCATCGATGCCGACCTGCTGAAGCGGCAGAAGGAGGAGGGCACCACCCGGAAACTGGTGGCATTCGAGTTGCTCGAGCGGGGCATCCCGCGCCATGACCATCCCGTGCTCGATGCGGCCGGCAACGTGGTGGGCAGGGTCACTTCCGGCACCCAGAGTCCCAGCCTGCAGAAGCCCATTGGGATGGCCTACGTGCCTGCGGGCATGGCGGCCGTGGGCTCCGAGCTCTGGGTGGATATCCGCGGCAAGGCGCTCAAAGGCAGGGTGGTGAAGCTGCCTTTCATCCAGCAGGGCTGATGGAAGCCGTAGTCCGCGATCCGAACTACCGCCACCGGGTGGAGGTCTGCTTCGTTCCGAGCCAATATCCCCTGTACGCCCAGGACATGGGCATCGTGGTGGTGATCGATGTGCTGCGTGCCACCTCGGCCATGGTGGCCGCCTTCGAGCATGGCGTGGACCGGATCATCCCGGTATCCACAACGGAGGAGGCCCGGGCCTTCATCGGCAAGGATGGCTACATCGCCGCCGCGGAGCGCGATGGCCAGGTGGTGGAGGGGTTCCGGTACGGCAACAGCCCGCTCGCCTATGTGGGCGAGGACCTGCGGGGAAAGACCATCGTGATGACCACCACCAATGGCACCAAGGCCATCCAGTTGGCCAGGGAAGCGCGGCAGCTGGTCATCGGGTCCTTCCTCAACCTTACCGCCTTGAGCGATTGGCTGGTGGAGCAGGAGGACAACATCCTGCTCCTGTGTTCGGGTTGGAAGGACAAATTCAACCTGGAGGACAGCGTCTTCGCAGGAGCGGTGATGGAGCGGCTCCTTGAATCGGGCAAGTTCGGTGTGGAGGAGGATTCCTCCATCGCGGCGAAGTACATGTACATGGCTGCACGCGATAATTTCATGGGCATCCTGAAGGCCGCTCCCCGCAGGCGCCGCATCGAGCAGTTGAAGCTGCTCCCCGACGTGAAGTACTGCCTCACACCTGACCAGAGCCGGGTGATACCCATCCTGGCCAACGGTGAACTGGTGCGCATGGAACGTCCATGATCAAGCGGACGGCCATACTGCTCGCCGGGTTCCTCCTGTTGCTGCTCTGCCTTCCCCAGCGCACGGTGGAGCCTGTCCGTGCATGGGGCTTCTACGGTCACAAACGCATCAACCGGATGGCCGCCTTCACCCTGCCTCCGGAGATGTTCCCCTTCTTCAAGCGCCATATCGATTTCATCAGCGATCACGCAGTGGACCCCGACCGCCGACGCTACGCCGTGGAAGGGGAGGCCCAGCGCCATTACATCGACCTGGATCACTACGTGGCCCCGGGTCAGCGGATCGGTGATGTGGTGCCACGGCGCTGGGAGGATGCAGTGGTGCGCTACAGCGAGGACACCCTGCAGGCGTACGGCATCGTTCCCTGGCACATCCAGGTGATGTATGCCCGCCTCATCAGGGCGTTCCAGCGGGGCGACCTGGACCGGATCCTGAGCAACGCGGCGGATATC
This sequence comes from Flavobacteriales bacterium, assembly GCA_044343855.1. GTDB lineage: Bacteria > Bacteroidota > Bacteroidia > Flavobacteriales_F > PHOS-HE28 > PHOS-HE28. Next base: position 1,054 of record JBIJDX010000026.1, on the reverse strand, counting down.
GGACATTACATCGGGGACGCACACGTTCCATTGCACACCACGGAGAACTACAACGGCCAGTTGACGGGGCAGCACGGGATCCATGCGTTCTGGGAATCGCGCATCGTGGAACTGTCCGCGGAGGATTATGACCATTGGGTCGGTCGCGCCGCCTACATCGACCGCCCCCTTGAGTTCGCCTGGCAGGCCGTTGAGGCGAGCCATGCGCTGGTGGACTCGGTGCTTCTCATCGAAAAGCGGCTCAGCCTTGCCTTCCCGGAGGACCGCAAGTTCACGTACGAGGACCGGGGAAGGGGCGGCATGCGTGTGTATTCAAGGGAGTTCGCCAAGGCCTATGAGGATGCCATGCAGGGCATGGTGGAGGAGCGCATGAACGCCAGCATCGCAGCGGTTGGCAGCATCTGGTATTCCGCATGGGTGAACGCCGGCCAACCCGACCTGGACCGGATGGAGCAGAAGGAGGTCAGCGACAGCCTCCGCGCGGTGATAAAGGCCGAGGAGGAGCTTTGGAAGGCCAACCGCAAAGGTTACGGCCGCGACCACGAGTGAGCACGGCGGTCACATCCATCGCCATAGGGCGGTGCCATCCTGCGCCTTCCGGGTGCCTGGAAATGGTGTTATCCGCAATGTGGGATGTCCTGCGCCGATCCCGACCTCGCGCCGGATTCATGGTGTTCACCGAAGTGTGCAGGTGGACCGCTACATTTGTCGCCTTGATGTTCAACTGGGGCATTTAGCTCAGCTGGTTCAGAGCACTACCTCGACAAGGTAGGGGTCGCTGGTTCGAATCCGGCAATGCCCACTGTGGGGCCGTTCAACTTCGAACGGCCCCTCGTACTTCACCGATCCCATAGACATACAATGAACACCGCGCCTTGCTGCATCACGCTGCGACAACTGCTCATCGTCATCACCGTTGCTGCCATCTCCCTGCCTTCGCTGGCGCAGAACGATATCGACGCCAAGTCAAGGGAGTCGGCGGCGGCCATCGCCACCGCAAGGCACACGAGCGATTCCCTCGATGGCAAATGGCTGAGCAAGGGTGTTTTCACGA
>JBIJDX010000001.1:0-50035 GCA_044343855.1 Flavobacteriales bacterium | reverse complement strand
CGGATCTTCACGGCCACGCAGCTGGTGAGCTTGCTGCCCTTGCGCAGTTGGAAGGCGAGGCTCTCGGCCATGGCGGTGAGCAGGCCCTTGAGCTTGGCCACGTCGATGGTGTCGCGCTCAAAGGTGCGTTCGGTGCTGATGCTCTTGCGCTCGTGCCAGGCCACCACGGGGCTGTCGTCGATGCCGTTGGCCTTGCGCCAAAGCACCGGCCCATGCTCGCCCAGCAGCCGCTGCATCAGGTCCATGGGCACCTCCTGCAGCGTGTGGATCTTCGCCACGCCCATGCTGCGCAGCAGGTGCGCGGTCTTCCCGCCCACGCCGGGGATGCGCTCAATGGGCATCGGCGCCAGGAAGGGCTTCTCGGTGCCACGCTCCACGTACCATTCGCCCGGGCCCTGCTTGGCCTCGGCGGTGGCCACCTTGCTCACCGTCTTGTTGATGCTCATCCCGAAGCTGTTGGGCAGCCCGCTCTCCTTGATGATGCGCTGCCGCAGCTCCTTCGCCAGTTTGCGGCTGCCGTGGAAGCGGTCGGTGCCGCTCAGGTCCACGTAGAACTCGTCCACGCTGCTCTTCTCGAAGAGCGGCACGCTGGCGCGGATGATCTCGGTCACCTCATCGCTCTTCTTCAGGTAGAGGCTGCTGTCGCCGCGCAGGATGATCGCTTCGGGGCACAGCTGCTTGGCCATCCTCATGGGCATGGCGCTGCGCACCCCGAAGGCCCGCGCCTCATAGCTGCACGATGCCACCACGCCGCGGTCGCTGTCGCTGCCGATGAGCACCGGCCGGCCGTTCAGCTTCGGCTCGCGCAGGCGCTCCACGCTCACGAAGAAGGTATTGAGGTCGAGGTGCAGGATGGTGCGTTCGCCGTTCTCCATTCTACATTTTTCATTCATCATTTTTCATTCCCTTGGGCAGTGGCGAATGGTCATTGGTGCATGGTGGGCGCCTGATCGGGCTGTCCGCTGTAGCTGCCTTGTCCGGTCCAGCGGATGGGGCGCTCCGGTGGCTTCTCCCGGGCCTTGACCCGGGATGGTCGCCTCCTCGCTGCACCCATCCGCAGGCCCTGTCTTCGGCAGGCTGCCGCTCCCATCCCGGGCGCGGGGTCCCCGCTCCGCCCAAGAGTTCGGTATTGACAAAATACCTGTCATGTTGCAGGTGGTAAAATAGTCATTATCTTTGTCCGGCAGATAACCGGTCATCCGATCGATGAGAACCTTGGCAACATCCCGCCGCCTCCTGCGCCGCCGAACGGCACCGCAAGCCCATCGGCTTCAAACCCGGCTCGGCATGACCATCGCTCCGCAGCACACGACAGTCCTTCAATCCTCATAAACACACTCATCACCATGGCAACCCCGCTCTTCGGGTCCAACATCAAGCTCCTCCGCCAGCGCCGCGGTCGTTCGCAGGAGGAGGTCGCCGCCGGCCTCGACATCAAACGTTCCAGCTACAGCGGCTACGAGAACGGCACCGCCGAGCCCTCGTTCGACCTGCTCGTGCGCATGAGCGAGTACTTCAAGGTGAGTATCGACAAGCTGCTCAAGGACGAGCTCACGGCCCTCAGCGAAAGCCAGCTGGGCATCCTGGAGCGCGGGGGCGACATCGATCTCAGCGGGCGCCGCCTGCGTGTGCTGGCAACCACCGTGGACAAGGATGACCGTGAGAACGTGGAACTGGTGCCCGAGAAGGCCAAGGCCGGCTATGCGTTGGGCTACGCCGATCCGGAGTACATCAGCATCCTGCCCACCTTCCAGATGCCCTTCCTGGCCAAGGACCGCAAGTACCGCACCTTCCAGATCAGCGGCGACAGCATGCCCCCGGTGAGCGATGGCTCATGGGTCACCGGCGAATACGTGCAGAACTGGCAGACCATCCGCGACGGCCAGCCCTATATCGTGGTCACCAAGGACGACGGCATAGTCTTCAAGGTGGTGTACAACCAGCTGAAGGAGAAGGGTACCCTGCTCCTCTGCAGCACCAACCCGCTCTATGCACCCTATGAGGTGCCTGTCACCAGCGTGCTGGAGGTGTGGAAGTTCGTGCACTTCATCAGTGCGGAACTGCCCGAGCCCAACATGAGCCGCGACGAACTGGCCCGAAGCGTTGTGGAACTGCGCAAGGAGGTGGGCCAATTGCGCCTTGCCATGGAGCAACAGGGCAGGTTGTCGTTCTGAGGGCGCGCCTGGGCCCGCTCTTTGGCGCACAGTTCGTACACATTGCCCTGTGCATGGGTCAATGTTAGATCCATGTTAATTCAATGTGAACATTGAGCTAGCTTTGGGCGTATCAGTAAGGCGCCCCTCATCATGCTCGTTCGCATCACCCTTCTTCTCCTTGCATTGGTTCCCTGTTCGCTGGCAACCGCACAGACCCTGCTCGGTCAGGAGCATTGGCCGGACGGGACGTTGCGGTGCACACGATATGCGGAAGGTGGACGTATTCATTTCATCACCTACCACGAGAACGGGCGCGTGCATGAGCAGGGTGGTTTTTACGACGGGTACCGCGATGGTGTCTGGAGACAATTCAGCGATACCGGCGTGCTGCTGGCGCAGGCCCTTTTCCACCTGGGTGAGCGAAGGGGTACGTGGGAGTTCAGAGGCCCCAACAATGCGCTGATGGGCCGGCTCGGGCATACCGCCGGTGACCTGAGCACCGGTGAGTTGTATGATGAGCGGGGAGCGCTGGTGGCCATGCGGAGCTACTGAAGCTCCACGGCATCATCGGTCCAGCAGGGCCCGAAGGGAGTTGTTCCGGGCCACCAGGATGATCAGGGTGACCAAGGAGATGACCTGTATGCAAGCACCGGCAAGGAGTTGCAGGTTGGCACCGGGCCAGTGCATGATCTTGAACAGTCCCCCGGTGGTCAACAGGATGTATCCGGAAAGGAGCAGGATGATCGCTGTGCGGGTCTTCATGGTGCCGTTGTTTGCATGTTCAATGCGCCTTCCCGCATAAGGTAACGCCCGGGTCAACCCTTCCTGAACACGTTCCCGGGATCGGGGAAGGCCTTGAACTCAATTGCATGCCCGTCCGGATCCTCGATGAACAGGCTCACCTGTTCGCCCACCTCACCCTTCATCACGGTGCGCGGCTCAATGAAGAAGGGATGACCCACCTTCACCAGTTTGTCGCGCAGTTTCTTCCAATCGGTCATGGTCAGCACGATGCCCCAATGGTCGCTTGGGACATTGCTCTTGGGGTTGTAGATGCGGGCGGTCTTGATCAGCTTGGGCACTTCCTGGATGGTGAGCTGGTGGCCGAAGAAGTCATAGTCCACCCAGGCATCCGCGCTGCGGCCTTCCTTGCAGCCGAGGAATTTGCCGTAAAAAGCCTTGATGCGCTTGAGGTCCGTTGTGGCGAAGGCGAGGTGAAAGGTGCCTGTCATGGCGGCGTGGATGGTTGCCACCGAAAATAGCGAAGGCCCCGGTCCATGCAGCCGGGGCCTTCAAGAGTTATCGAACGTGCACGGTTGGTTCAGTCCTCATCGTCATCGCCGCCGTCATCATCTCCCTCATCGGCGCCATCACCATCGCCGTCACCATCGTCCTCGTCGCCTTCGTCCTCATCGGTGTCACCCTCCTGGCCGGCATCATCACCGCCCCCAAGTTCGTCCCCTCCCTCCATGTCATCGCTGGACGGGGAGCTTTCCTCCTGGTCGAGGAATTCATCTATCTCGGCCCGGCTTTCGGGGTTGATCTTGATCAGGTAGAGCGCATCCGGTGTGCGTAGTTCGATCACGCGCAGGATGTCCCCCTTCGCTGTGGGGATGGACTTGATGTGCGTGCTGTCGATCCCGTCCGGGTATTGTTCCTGGAGGGTCTCCTTGAGCGCGTCGGTAAGCGTGTTGAAGGATCGGATCAGGCGTTGCATGGGTTTGCGGCTCACATGTCCAGAACGTAGGCGAAGATGAGCGGCGCCACAATAGTAGCATCGCTTTCGATGATGTACTTGGGGGTGTCTATATCGAGTTTTCCCCAGGTGATCTTTTCATTCGGTACGGCACCGCTGTAGCTGCCATAGCTGGTGGTGCTGTCACTGATCTGGCAGAAGTAGCTCCAGAAGGGGATGTTGTCGCGTTGCAGGTCCTGGTGGAGCATGGGAACCACGCAGATCGGGAAATCACCTGCTATACCGCCTCCGATCTGGAAGAATCCGATGCCGTCGGGCCCACAGTTGTTGGTGTACCATTCGGCAAGGAACATCATGTACTCGATGCCGCTCTTCATCATGGTCGGCTTGCAATCACCCGTGATGCAGTGGCCTGCGAAGATGTTGCCCAGGGTGCTGTCCTCCCAACCGGGGCAGATGATGGGCAGGTTGCGTTCGGCAGCGGCCACCATCCAGCTGTCCCTGGGGTCGATCTGGTAGTACTGCTCCAACACCCCGCTGCGGATCATTTCATAGAAATACTCATGCGGGAAACGGCGCTTTCCGCTCTTGTCATCCGCGGTCCACAGGTCCAGCACGTGCTTCTCCAGGCGGCGGAAGGCCTCATGCTCCGGGATGCAGGTGTCGGTCACCCTGTTCATGCCGCGGTCCAGCAGGTCGCGTTCCTGGGCGGGGGTCAGGTCCCTGTAGTGAGGAATGCGCTCATAATGATCGTGTGCCACCAGGTTCATCACATCCTCTTCCAGGTTGGCACCCGTGCAACTGATGATGTCCACCTTGCCCTGACGGATCATCTCGGCGAGGATCTTGCCCAATTCGGCCGTGCTCATGGCACCTGCCAGGGTTATCATCATCCTTCGGCCCTTTTCCAGGTGGGCCTTGTAGCCTTTGGCGGCATCCACGAGCGCTGCTGCATTGAAATGCAGGTAGTGCTTGTCCATGAAGGCCGAGAGGGTTCGGTCGTTGCTCATTGGTCGATTGCGGGCGAAATATAGATGCGGTCTCCGGAATGCGCTGCCGGGGTCGGTTCAGAGGTATCCGAGCAGCTGCAGCATGCGCTCAGCGCTCTGGCGTTCAGCGAAGACGCGGTCCACCAGCCTTCCATCCGCGTCGCGGTCGATCAGCACGTGCTTCGGTTTGGGGATGAGGCAGTGCTGTATGCCGCCAAAGCCCCCAAGGGTGTCCTGGTAGGCACCGGTGTTGAAGTAGCCGATGTACTGTTTGCGGTCCTCCCGGTATTTCGGCAGATAGATGGCGTTGATGTGCTGCTCGCTGTTGTAGTAGTCGTCGCTGTCGCAGGTCATGCCTCCCAGGAATACACGCTCGTACTCGTCACCCCAGTTGTTCACCGGCAGCATGATGAACCGTTTGCTGATGGCCCATGTGTCCGGCAGTGTGGTCATGAACGAACCGTCCACCATGTTCCAGCGCTCCTTCTCGTTCTGCTTCTTCTGGTAAAGGATGCTGAAGAACGTGGCACCGCTGTCGCTCACCGTGAAGCTGCCGAACTCGCTGAAGATGGTCGGCTCCTGCACCTTGTTCTCCTCGCATATGTCCTTGATGCGGCCGACGATCTCACCGATCATGTAGTCCACATCGAAGCTGAAGTTGAGGCTGTTCTTGATGGGGAGCCCGCCACCGATGTCCAACGTGTCGAGCGTTCGGCAGAGCTTCCAGAGGTCACAGTAGACGTTCACGCACTTGCTGAGCTCGTTCCAGTAATAGGCCGTGTCGGTGATGCCGGTATTGATGAAGAAGTGCATCAGCTTCAGTCGGAACTTCTTCTGCTTGGATATGTTCCGCATGTAGAAGGGGATGATGTCCTTGTACCCGATCCCCAACCGGCTGGTATAGAACTCGAATTTGGGTGCCTCCTCCGCGGCGATGCGGATGCCGATGTCGCATTGGCCCTCGATCACCTCATCCAGCGCATAGATCTCGGCCATGTTGTCAATGATGGGGACGACATTGAAGCCCCGGTTGGCCAGTTTGCCGATGCCTTGTATGTAGCGCTCGTCCTTGAATCCGTTGCACAGGATGGTGGCGTCCCTGGTGATCCGCCCGCGCTCGATGAGCAGCTCGATCATCTCCAGGTCATAGGCGCTGCTGGTCTCGAGGTTGACCCCCTTCCTGAGCACCTGGTCGATGACATAGCTGAAGTGATTGCTCTTGGTGCAATAGAAGTACTCGTAGTTGCCGTTGTAGTCGTGCTCCCTGATGGCCTTTGCAAAGCTGGCCCGGGCGATGTCGATCTTCTCGCCGATCTTGGGGAGGTAGGTGATGCGCAGGGGCGTGCCGTGCTTTTCCAGCAGTTCCACCAGCGGCAATTCGTTCCAAACCAGGTTCTCCCCCTCCAATTGGAACTCGTCCTTCGGGAAGTCGAAGGTCTGCTCGATCAGGTCGATATAGCGCGTCTTCATTGATCGGTGGGCAGTGGGCGGGTCGTTCGGGGCGGTTGGTGATGGGGTGCAGGAGCCGGGCCCTGGCACCCTGCGCAGAAGTGCAGGCTGCCGGTCATGTCCGGATCGGTGCGGTATGGCCCATGCGTGTGGGTGGCGATGAGCCGGTGCACGGGTAGGGCCAGCGGGGACATCAGCGGAAGGGTGGACGGGCCGTGACCGAGGATGCCGCGACACCTGCACAACGGCATGCCAGGGTGTGGTGGTGGGAGGGCGAACGCATGGTCTGTCCGTGAGCGGGCAAAAGTAGGTCGTTGGTGGATCGGTTCACAGCGGACGGATGCCGGGGTCACAGCCAGCGTTTCCTGCGGAACCACAGTAGCATCACGCCGGCCACCAGGAGCATCACGCCCCACACCGCGAAATACCCGTAGCGCCACTGCAGTTCGGGAAGGTGGTTGAAATTCATGCCGTATACGCCGACAAGGAATGTGAGCGGCATGAAAATGGTGCTGATGATGGTCAGGAATTTCATCACCTGCCCCATGCGCATGTTCTGCCCGGCGTGGTATGCGTTCTCGAGGCTTCCGAGCATGTCGCGGAATGTGGCAATGGTCTCCGCGATGTACACGGCATGGTCCTGGAGGTCGGCGATGTACCTGCGGGTGGTCTTTTCGAACAGGGGGCTCTGGATCGTATTGAGGCGGCCGGCCAGTTCCCTGGTCGGTGTCACATACCTGCCGATGAGGATGAGCATGCCACGCAGTTCCTGGATGGTGGCAAGGTCTTCATTGCCGGGCCTGACCAACACCTTCCTCTCGAGCCGCTCAATGCGCTGTCCAAGGTCCTCCACGACCACGAAGTAGTTGTCCACGATCACGTCCAGGAGCGTGTACAGAAGATAGTCGGCGCCCGAACGCCTCACCCTGCCGAGGTCCTTGCGGATCCGTTCACGGATGGGGTCGAGCACATCGCCCGGACGCTGTTGGAAGGATATGACCGTTCCCTGGCGCAGCACGAAGCAGATCTGTTCGGTCCTGATGCCCCCGGTCTCTGCATCCAGGCTCAGCATCTTCATCACCACGAACAGTTCGTTCTGGTATTCCTCCACCTTGGGCCTGTGGTCGGTGTTCAGGACATCCTCGAGCAGCAGCGGATGCAGCCCGAACAGATCCCCGGTCTGCATCAGCAGTTCATCAGAGGTGAGCCCGTCGATGTCGAGCCACATGACCATGCCCGCCGGGGGAACTGCGCCGATGCCCTTGAGATCGGCTGGACGCAGCTCCTCATGACGGTCGGAGCTGAACCTGAACAGCCTGATGGAGGCGCGATCATTGCCAGGGTCCCCCACATGTACGAGCGATCCCGGAGGGAGGCCGCGTTTGCCCGAACGCCTGCTTACCTTTTTCATGGCCGGTCACGGGTGATCTCCGCGCAACTCCCAGCTGCTCCCAGGTAGTGCGTGTCACCTTGCTGCTGCTTCATGCGGATGTTCCGGTCTCGGGGTCAAGGTCACTGAGGTCGCTGCGGAAGGTGGTTCCATCCATTATGCTCCGCGCCTGCCTTCCATGTCGGAAGACCTTCATTTCGCGACCCTTCAGCGTGACATGACTGCCGCTGAGGTGCAGGAGCGACCCTTCGCGCAGTCCGATCACCGGCATCCCCGGGTTGGCCTCGAGGTATTCGGCAATGCGCTGGTCACGGCTTTCGCCGCCATGTCCGGGAATGGTGGCCTCCGTGTAATGGGGGTTGATCTGGAACGGGACCAGGTGCATGGCACGCAGGGTGGGAGGTTCCACCACGGGCATGTCGTTGGTGGTCATGATCGTGGGACAGGCCACATTGCTGCCAGCGCTCCAGCCCAGGTAGGGCATGCCCGCGCGCACATTAGCGGCAATGCTGCGGACAAGCCCGCCGCGATAAAGTTCGCGCAGCAGCTGGAACGTGTTGCCTCCACCCACGGCCACCGCATCGCAACCGCCCAACACACGCCCGGCATCACCCTCGTTCAACACTGGCACCAGTTCCATCCCCAGCTCGTGGAACACGGCTGTGACCCTGCGGATATAGGCTTCCCGTTGAGCCGGCATTGCGGCGAGCGGCACGAAGCCAACCCTGGAGGCGCCGGCGAGGAAGCTGCTTACATGCATGCGTGGCCATTGGAAGAAGTCCTCCCCGGGCAGGGTGGAGTTGGAGAGAAGCAATAATTCCATGCCGCCTAAGGTATCACCGTGCCGGTGATGATGAGCTCCACCATGCCGGGCGAGCCGTCCGTGCGAATGCGGATGTGCCTGCTCAGGGGACCCTGTGGTGCGCGTCCGCTGAAGTCCACCGGGAGGTCGATGTGCGAGCCGGGCGCGATGGTCCCCTTGGGCAGTTCCGCAGTTGTGCAGCCGCAGTCGGCGTCGCTTTCCACCATGCGCAAGGGGCGGCTTCCGGGGTTGTGGATGCGGAATGTGATGCGTTGCGGCTCATCCTGCCGCACATCACCGAGCTCCTGCACCAGGCGGAGCAGGCTGTCCGTGCGTTCGGTGAGAGCAGCCACCTCAATGCCCAGCACCTCGATGCGGCGTTCGCGTGCGGCAGCCACGCTGTAGATGGAACCCGGGCGATCCTGTATCCTGTCGCTCACAGTACTGTCAGCCTCCTCCTCACCGAAGGGCAGCGCACGCAGTTCCAACCGGGCGCCATTGGTGGCGGTGGCATCAAGGTATGGCCGCAGAGCACCCTGAAGGACCGTTGCAAGCTCGTTGCGCATGCTTGCTATGCGGCGCTCGGAGAGCCTTTCGTTGTATGCATTCAGCGCAAGGGGGCTTGCATGGCCGCGCACATCCAGCACAACGGAGCGGCCCTGCTCCAGGACGGGGAACAGCGCATGGACCAGGAGCGCCAGATCACGTGAACCCGCGAGCACTGCGTTGTTCCAGAACGCGTTGAAGGCAAGATTGTCCGGGCCATGCATCGCATACTCGGGCAGCCGCTCCGTGTAGGCCGCCAGGGTCTCGGTGTAGGTGAGCGCGGTGGTGGGTGCGGTGCTGCGCGGCCCCGGTTCGTCGTTATGGAAATAGAGCCGGAGCGGCATGCCGGCGCGCAGTGCCAGCAGCGCATCCACAGCATTGGTCCGCAGGGTGGCTGAACCGGGGAGGCTGTCCGCAGGGGGGGCTGCCGGTGCCGACCAATGGTGGATGTCGCTGCAGCAGGCATCCCCACCGGAGGACCCGGCTGCGGCCCTGTCGCTGCTCATCCATCCTTCGCCGGTGCGTCGGTCCACAAAGGCATACAGGTCGTTCGCCGGGCTGTTGAGCGGCGTTCCCGGATTCACGGGAGGGCCGAACACATCGTCCGCAAAGCGCGAAACGAACAGGTCATAACCACCAAGTCCGGGAAGGTGGTCCGAACTGAACCAGAGCTCCTCACGGAGTGCATCGTACCAGGGGCAGCGTTCGTTGCCCACCGTATTGACAGCACCCGTCACGGGCTGCAGTTCCACCGCACGGCCTCGTTCCAGCCGTGCCTGCCAGATATCGGTTCCGCCCATGCCCCCGGGGCGGTCGCTGGCAAAAAGAAGCATCTCGCGGCCCTCCCATTCCACGATGCAGGGCTGGGTGCTTCCATGGCCTTCCAACCCGTCAAGTGGTCGTGTGGTCCACCGGCCCTCCCTCTGCTCCGCCACATGTATCCGACAGCTGTCCGGATGGGTGCAATGGCTGTAGAAAAGCAGGGTGCCATCCACGGACCATGTGCCGTTGGCAACGTCGGCATCCAACGGATCGGGACCGAAGACCTTGGCTTCCGACCATTGTCCGCTGCGTGGTTCGCTGCGGTAAAGACGTGTCCGGTACCCGGCACTGTCACGCACAACCCCCTCCTTGTCGGTGGTGCCGCGCAGGCTGGTGAAGTACAGCGCCCCATCAGGACCCGTTCTTGGTGCGAATTCGCTGCTGGCGGTATTGATGGTGGGAGGGGCCTTTTGCAGGTGGATGCTGTCCGCGCGTTTGGCAAGGCTCCGGGAAAGGGCGATACCGGCCAGCGCGTTGGATGCCCGCTCCTTGACCGCGGCGTCCCTTGTGCCGTTCCTCACGCGTTGCCACGTTTCGGCCGCGGCATCGAGCTGGTCGCTGCATAACTGCATTTCACCGAGCCACCGCAGTGCGGACGGGTATGTCCGGCCGCGGTCCTTGGAATGGACCCGTTCGAACAGCGCCGCAGCCGCACCGCATCGTCCGTCGAGCCGGTAGGCATTGGCCAGTGTCCATTGCACGGCCATCCTTCCGGGGGCGGCATCCAGCGCTCCTTCATAAAAGTGGCAGGCGCTGGCATGGTCTCCCGATGCGGCCGCTGCATCTCCCCAGCGCAGCCATTGCTGCACGGTCTGCGCAGGCAGGTTGCCCCCCACCAGGAAGGTGCCGATGATGAAGTTGCAACGAATGTTCATCGCTGGTCGGGACAGGAAATGTATCGCGTCGGGATGGCAGGCCTTCGGCGCAGGATATACGTGGCGCTGAGTTCCACTCCCCCACGGTTGCGGCTGGCGGGCACGAGCCTGCTCGTATTGAGGTCATAGCTGAGCCCGACGGTCCAGTCGTCGTATTCCAGCGCTGCATGGGCGTAGCCGGCATCGCGTGCCCGCAGGTAGAGGCCGAAGCGTAGTGCCCGATGCAGGCCGTGGCGGTGCAGCAGGGTATGGCGCAGATCGGCACCGACATCGAACTCCCTGAAGGTGCCCTGGTGCAGGTACCGCATGGCTGGCAGCAGGTCCAGGGAACTGCCGGCGGGGAACGTGGTCAGCACGTGCAGGTCCAGGCGGCGGTCCAGTGGTTCACCGGGCCCACCGAGGTAGCCGATGCGTGGCCTGCCGAGGTTGAACAGGGTAGCTCCCACCTGGATGTCGCTGCGATCATGACGGCGCCACTGGTAGCGCATGCCGGCGTGCAGATCGGAATGCCAGAACGCATCGCGATCGAGGAGTTCCCCCGTTGCCCGCTGCGGGTCATAGGTGAAGCCATTGTATTGCGCATCGAAGCTCAGGCCCGAGCGGTCGATCGAACGCGAACTGGCGCCGGCCTGCATGCCTGCGATGATCGCATGGTCACCGAGCGCATCCAACGTGCGCCTCCAGCTGGCTGCAGCGCTGACATGGAAGGTGTTCATGCGACTGTCTCCGGCCCGGTCATTGTAGCACCATATCCCCACTCCGAGGCCCTTGGTTCGGAATGCGTCGCGCTGGTCCCATGCCAGTCCGAACGTGCTGTAGGGAATGGTCACGGCACGCCATTGCTGACGGTGGATGGCATTGAAGCGATGCTGGCCTTCGAACCCGCCTGCCATGGCCGGACCCAGGGCGAGCGGTGTATTGAAGAACTGGGAGAAGTGGATGTCCTGGGCCCTGGCGGACAGGAAGAGGAATGCCCCGATGATCGATGCGCCCACCGTGCACCATGTCCGGCTGGTCCGTGAAACACGACTTGCCGGTCCGGCCTGCAGGGTCCAAGTGTATTTCAACGCCTTCATCGCAGCACACTGACATTGCCCTTGGTGAAGTAACGTTGGCCATCCGCGCAATCCACCGTGAGATGATAAACGAATACAGCCGGGTCCACGGGCCTGCCCTTATATGTTCCGTCCCAGCCCACGTCCTGCTGCTCCGTTGCAAAGACGAGTTCGCCCCAGCGGTCGAACACCAGGAACTCCATGCGTGCGATGTTGTTCCCACGCACGTACAGGCGGTCGTTGGAACCATCGTTGTTGGGTGTGAACGTATTGGGTACGAAGATGTCCGGCATGCCACAGACCAGTTCATACACCATCACGGTCACCTGCGCGTTGCGCGTGCAGATGCCGTCGCTGACGGTGACGGTGAAGGTGGTGGTTCGCTGCACGGAGGCGGTGGGGTTGGCAATGGTCGGATCGCTTACTGAGGCTGCGGGTTGCCAGTTGTAGGTGACCCCGGTACCGGGTGTGGCGAGAAGCTGCACTGTGGAACCCGCGAGCACGGTAGTGGTGTTCGCGCTGGCCGTTACCGTGGATGCGGACAGTGGGGATGCCTGGATCACGATGGATCCCGACCACGAGCAGCCGAACGGTCCTGTGAGCGAGGCGAAGATCTCCGTATCACCGTCCGGGGCCACCAGGGCGCAGTGGCCGTTGTTCACCACATCGATGATCTCATCCGCGGGCTCCCACAGCGTGGGATAGCCAGCCTCGAAGGAGCATATCACCACCGTGTCCCCCCTGCAGATGAGGTTCTCGGCAATGAGGGATGCCTGGGCGAACGGAGCGCGGACCACTACGCTGTCAACGGATGGGCAACCTGCTGCATTCGTGGCGCGCACGAAATAGGTTCCGGAAATGACCGGTTGCAACACGGCCACACTATCCAGTGGCGTTCCGTTCAGTGTGTTGCCGAAGTCGGGCAGGCTGCTCCATTGCCATGACACCGCCGTTCCATCACCGCCCGCCACCAGGGGCAGCGACGCCATGGTTCCGCAGCTGAGCGTGTCGGGCATGGCCTGTACCAGGGGGGCCTGGGGCAGGATGACGATGGTGCGCTGCGCGCTGTCCTGTCCGTTGCAGCTGAGCGGGTTCGTGGCGGTCAGCGTGATCGTGTACGTTCCGGGCGAAGCGTAGGTATGGGTGGGTGACGGAAGTGTACCTGTATTGCCATCCCCGAAGTCCCACTGCACGCTGCTGGCGCCGCTGCCCAGGTTCACCAAGGTCAACGGAACACCAGCGCAAAGGGTGTCAGGTGCCTGGAAAGCGGCGATCACCAGCGGCGCATCGAAGTCGAACTTGAGCACCCCGTTGTTGCAGCCACTGCTGTTGTTGGTTGCGCTCCACGCACCCGGTGAGGTGGGGAAGTCATCGTTGTTCTGGCAGCCCGCACAAACACTCTGATAGACCCGTCCCCTGCGATCGAAACGGCTGGTCCCGCCATCCACGTGTTCAGGGCTGAGGCCACCGCCATAGTAGGTGGCATAGGTCAGGTCGCTCATGTCGATGTCGAACACGGCGAGGTAGAGGTCATTGCCATCGGTGCTGGACTGATGGGCATCCGGTGTCACGGGAAGTCCATTGGTGGAGAGCGATCCGCCCAATCCCGGACTGCTGCCCCAGCCGCTCGTGTAGATCTTGTTGCACACATCGACAAGGAATGCCGTGGGCGAAATGTCGGGTGTGCCATCGCCGCTTCCGAACCGTGTTCCAAGGAGTATGGCCGAAAGGTCCGGAGAGAGTTTGGTGATGAACTGGCCGCCGGCGGGAACCTGGTAGGTGGCATCCACGATGAGCTGACCGGATGGGGCGGTGGTCTGTCCGAACAGGAAGGGACTGCCCGTCGCATCCAATTCGATGAAGTAGACCTGATCGTAGGCCGTGGATCCCCAGTAGGTGAGAGCATCAAGGCCCATGGGGCCAAGGCTGGCAACGAACCCTTCGGCACTGCCGCCCGCATTGGTCGGCCGGGCTGCATTGGGGCTCACGGGCAGGTCGTTGCTCGTTGTACCGCCACATAGGTAGAGGTTGCCGTTCTGGCCCACCGCACCATTGTAACAGGCATCGGATGCACCTCCACCGATGAAGCTGGCATACTGGAGCGTTGTGAGCGTGGCATCGAAGCGCGCCACGTAGCCATCCTGCGTTCCACCACGGTAGGTGGGGAATGCCGCATCGGGTGTCGCGGGTGCGTTGGTGCTTTGCGTGCAGCTCACAACCCATACCCGCCCCTGGGAGTCCAGGAGCACTTCGCCGCGGACCTCGTCGGCATAGTTGGATCTCAGGCCCGCAGCAGAGTTGAGCCCGTCATTGGCGCTGCCGCCGAGGTAGGTGGTACCGCGCAACAAGGAGCCGTCCGCGCTCAGGCGTGCAAGTACCATGTCCGTTCCTGACGGAAAGGAGACCCCAAGACCGGCGGGGGTCACCGCGCTTCCACCGGAAAAGGTTCCGTCGAACGCGTCACTAACCATCGGGAAGTCCGTGGAGCCGGTCGTGCCGAGCAGCAGCAGTTCATCGTTCTCATCCACGATCAGGCTGTGCGGCATCTCATCGCGGGACCCGCCGATGTATGTGCTCCACACCAGGAAGGTGCCAGTGGTGTCGTACTTGGTAATCACGATATCGGTGCCCCCGTTGCCGCCCTGGCCGGTCCCGCCTGCAAAAGCCGCTTGGTACGCACCTGTGGTGGTGGGATACTGGCTGCCGAAGGCGGTGCTGCCTGCATACAGGAAGCCGGCGCGGTCGAAGGTTGCGGTGTACCCGAAGTTGTTGCTGAATGAACCGGAGTAGGTGGCGAAGGCGAGCGTGGGGTCGATCACCAACGGTTGGCCCTTGTCATAGGCACCCACCGCGAAGCCATAACCATCCTTGAACGCCTTGTAGGCACACTGCACAGGTACATGGCGACCCTCGATGACCTGGTAGGCGATCGGGATGTGTTCAGTGATCCGTCCCAATGTGGTCTCCACCAGCAGTGTGGCTCCGCGCAGGCTCACATCAGTGGCACCCTCATAGGTGAACCGCACTGCATTCACATCCGCACCGGGCCGCACGTGCAGGTCATACTTGGCCGTGCCACCGTTCAACCTGAAGACAGCGTCGCAGCCGGGCGCGACCGCTGTCATCCGCACCTGGCGGAACGCGCGGGCGTGGCGCACCCACCTGCGCCGATCCGCGCCAAGGAGGTAGTGATGGTCTCCCGCGATGGTGCTGTCCGCTGTGCACCGGGTTGCAGTACCAGCCGAGGTGAACCGCAACCTGACCGCATGCCTGTGGATGAGCTCCAGCGGCGGCTGCCCGACCCGGCCGTGCGCCTGCGCGGCAGCCTTCGCATCGAACAGGTCGATCAACACTCCATCGCGCTCGAACCAGAGAACGGCACCGTCCAGCGCCGCCTGATAGGTGACCGCACCCGGCCATTGTCCCTTGTTCTCGATGATATGCGGTCCACCGGCCCTGGCATGCAGCACGATCGGTGCGATGAGAACGAGGAGGAATGCACGTGGATGTCCCATGGAGCTCCGAAGATACTCGCGGCCAGCGGCAGGGCTTCTGGGCGCAGGCGTTACTTTCCGCACACTGTGCATTGAACTCCATGGTGCACATGACGCGCGATGATGGACAGCGAGCAGGATGAAATACGGTCGGCACGGATGGATCCCCGCAATTTCGGGGTCTTGTACGAGCGCCATTTCGCCGCCATCTTCCGCTTCATCCTCCGACGCGCCCAGGACCGGGAACTGACAGCCGACCTCGCACAGCAGACATTCCTCAAGGCAATGCTCGGACTGCACCGGTACGAACCGCGGGGTCTGCCCTTCAGGGCCTGGCTCTACCGCATCGCACTGAACGAGTTGCGCATGTTCTGGCGCAAGCGCCGTGAAGTATGCATCGACCTTGCCCACAACGAGGCCCTGCATCTTTCGGATGAAGTGGGTGTCGAGCATGACGATGGCTCGCTTCGCAGGTTGGCAGCCTGTCTGGGCCGCCTCGACAGGCGCCGCGCACAGCTCATCGAGCTGAGGTACATGGATGGATTGAGCTTTGCCGAGTTGGGACAGGTGCTGGGGATCGGTGAGGATGCGGCCAAGATGAGGACCCATCGCGCATTGGGTACGTTGCGCAACTACCTGGACCAATATCCATGAAGCGTCATTATCGCATTACGCCTCCGGGGCATGGACAACCATCCGATGAGGAGATAGCCCGCCTCCGTGATGCGAGGCGGCTTGTGTACGCCTACGAGAAAGCCGTACGGCAACCCCGGCGTCCCCTGTACCGCGATCCGAAGGCGTTCCTCGTGCTCCTGGTGATCGTGTTGCTTGCCTGGTTGTTGTCCGGTGATCATGGTGGCGTCGATCACCGGGATGGCCGAGCGGTAGACCGTGGTACGGAGGAGGCACCCTGAGGCGGCCAAGTTCTCTATGCCGTAGTTTCGCCGCATGCGCATCCTACGCACACTACCAGTTGCCTTCCTGCTCCTCGATCTGCCTGTGCTGGCTCACGAGGGCATGTGGCTGCCCACCCTGCTGAAGAGCATCGAGGGCGACCTGCAGTCCGCCGGACTTCGTCTTTCCGCAGAGGACATCTACAGCATCAATCGCAGCAGCCTCAAGGACGCCATAGTGCTGTTCGGTGGGGGGTGTACAGCCGAAGTGATCGGGCGTGAAGGGCTCATCCTCACCAATCACCACTGCGGGTTCGGTGCCATCACCGACCACAGCACGGTTGAGAACGACCGGTTGAAGAACGGTTTCTGGGCAGCCGGCAAAGGTGAGGAGCTCCGCAACCCGGGGCTTACGGCCACCTTCATCATCCGCATGGAGGATGTGAGCGGCCGCATCTTCCCGGAGCTGGATCCCGCCATGAGCGAGGCTGCCCGGCGTGATGTGGTGTCCCGACTGTCCGAGACCATCACAAAGGAGGCCACGGAGGGCACCCACTATCGCGCGGTGGTGCGACCCTTCAATTACGGCAACAGCTATTACCTCATCGTGTCGGAAACCTTCCGTGATGTGCGGCTTGTAGGCGCACCTCCCAGCGCCATCGGGAAATTCGGGGGTGATACGGACAACTGGATGTGGCCCCGGCACAACGCGGACATGAGCCTGTTCAGGATCTACGCAGGGCCCGACAACAAGCCCGCAGATCCCGCCGATGCAAACGTTCCGTTCACCCCGCGCCACGTGCTGCCCATGAGCCTCGAAGGGCCGGTTGAGGGTGAGTATGCCATGATCTTCGGATTTCCGGGTAACACGCAGCGCTACCTCACTTCATATGCCGTGGCGTATGTGCTGGAAAAGGCCGATCCCATGAGGGTGGAGATGCGCACGGCCAGCCTGGAGGTGATCGATGCAGCCATGCGAAGCAGTGACCGCACGCGCCTGCAATATGCTGACAAGCAGGCCGGCATAAGCAACGCCTGGAAGAAATGGATAGGGGAGATGCGCGGCCTCAAGGAGCTGAACACGCTGGACCGAAAGCGCGAACAGGAAAAGGTCTTCAATGAACGCGCCGCCAGTGCCGGTCGCATCGACCTGCTAACGGTACTGCCCGAGCTGGAGCAGGCATACCGCGACTACATCCCATACGCCACCGCCCGCGATCTCTTCGTGGAAATGGCCTACTACGGGCCCGAAGCACTCCGATTCGCCGATGGGTTCAAGGGCCTGCTGTTGGAGCACGCCCAGATGAGCGCATCGGGCAAGCTGGATGCCGAGCGCGACCAGCGGCTGGCAGCAGCGGAGGTCCATTTCCAGAACTACGATGTGGAGGTGGACAAGCGCGTGTTCAAGGCGCTGTTGCCGTTCTACCGCATGCATATGCCGGAAGCGCTCGCACCGTCGTTCCTGCAGGAGTTGGACACCCGCTACAAGGGTGATGTGGACGCATGGGTGGAGGAGTTGTATGCCCGCAGTGTCTTCACGGATGCCGCCCGTCTCAGAAGCGCATTCTCGAAATCCACGAAGGGTGCCCTGTACAAGCTGTCGAGGGATCCCCTCTTCCGTGTCAGTCAGAGCATCTTCGGCAATTTCCTACAGGAGGTTCGCCCCCAGCATACGGTGCTGGGTGAACGCATCGAGGGGGCGATGCGCCGCTACGTGAAAGGACAGATGGACCTGGAACCGGTCCGCACGTTCTGGCCCGATGCGAACAGCACCCTGCGACTGTCCTATGGCAGGGTGGAGGGCAGCAGCCCACGGGATGGTGTCACCTATGGTGCCTTCACCACCCTGGAAGGCGTGATGGAGAAGTATGTGCCAGGGGACGTGGAGTTCGATGTCCCCCCTCGACTGCTGGAACTTTACCGGACCAAGGACTATGGCCCTTATGGGGTCAACGGCACCCTTCCGGTCTGCTTCACCTCCTCCCTGCACACCACGGGAGGCAACAGTGGCAGTCCGGTGCTCAACGGCCGCGGCGAACTGATCGGGCTGAACTTCGACCGGACTTGGGAAAGTACCATGAGCGACATCCAGTTCGATCCGGAGAAATGCAGGAACATCTGCGTGGACGTGCGGTACATCCTGTTCCTGATCGACAGGTATGCCGGAGCCTCGCACCTGCTCGATGAAATGGTTCTGGCTCCTGCGCCTGCTCCGATGCAGCTGATAGAACTGCCCCTTCACCGATGAACGGCTGGGAGGAACGGGCCGATGGCCTCTGTAAGCGGTTCGTTTTCGACGATTTCGTGACGGCCTTTTCCTTCATGACCCGGGTGGCCCTCGTGGCCGAGCGGATGGGTCATCACCCCAACTGGTCCAATGCGTTCAACACGGTCACGATCACGCTCAATACCCATGATGCGGACGGCAGGGTGACGGAGCGGGACCACCTCCTGGCGCGCGCCATTGACATGGTGGCCTGAAGGGGCACATGAAAAAGCCCCGATGGAAGGGTCCATCGGGGCTCCTGCCTGATGCGGGGAGGCTCAGATCTTCTGCACGTTGGCAGTGATCTTCAACTGGGTCTCCTTGGGTTCGGTGTTGGCCACCACGGTCACGGTCTTGGTCTGCGCATTCTCCTGCTTGCCGGGCTTGTAGACCACTTCGATCTCGCCGGTGCCGCCCGGGGGGATGGGGTTCTTCGGATAGTTGGGTACGGTGCAGCCACAGCTTCCATTGGCCGCTTCGATCAGGAGGGGTTCCGAGCCGGTGTTCGTGAAGGTGAAGATCTTCTTGTTGTCCGTGTCCTGTTTGATGTTGCCGAAGTCATGTTCGTACTGGGCGAACTGGATGGTGGTCTTCGGGGTGTTGTCCACCGGCTCCGCAGGCTTGGCCATCGGGTCGAAGGTGGTGGGAGAGGCGGGCGCAGCACCGTCGGTCACCGCCACTGCTCCGGATGAAGATCCACCCTTGTCTCCGGAGAATTGCTGGACGGCAAGGGCAACGAGGGCCACCGCGATCACGGCAAGCAGGCCGATCTGGATTTTGTCTTTCATGGGATGGTGTTCATCTGTTGGTTTCGGGACAAAATTAGCGTACACGGACCACCCGTGCGATGCCTTAACGAAGCATTAACAGATGCGGCAACCTCTCATCGGGCCATTCCGAGGCGTTGGTAGGTGTTGTCGCTCAACACCTCCAAAGCGCGCTGGAAACTACGGTCCACCGGGTTCTGGGCATTGATCACCATCCAATAGGCGGAAGTGTCCCACAGGTCCCTGGCGATGAGTGCCTTCAGGCGGGTGTTCAGCAGTTCGCGCGACTTGGCAAGACCTGCTTCATCAGGTTCCACCCCGTCCTTCCCTGCCTGGTCCACAAGCTGGTCCACCAGTTGCTCGCCCACGGTGAAGCGGGCAAGGAAATCATGCGGCTCGGTGTAGGCCTTCAGCAGTTCCAAGCGGTGTTGGTCCACATACTGGAGGGCGAAGGTGTTGAGCGTGCCTCGGCGCACCAACTGTCCGAAATAGTTGGAGCTCTGGATGGTGTCGATGGGTACGAAGACGTCCGGCGAGATACCACCGCCCCCGTATACCACCCGTTTGTTCATGGTGAAGTATTTCAGCGTATCGGCCGGTTGAAGGCTGGCTGCGGAGGTGAGTTCGCCGCTTGCAAGTCGTTGCTCCTTTTCGCGCTGGTATGCCTCCGGCCCCTCATCGTATGACTTCTGAATGCACCTTCCGGATGGAGTGAAGTAGCGTGAGATGGTCAGCCTGACAGCCGAACCGTCCGGTAGCATCACAGGCCGTTGAACCAGGCCTTTCCCGAAGCTGCGCCTGCCCACGATGAGCCCCCTGTCCCAGTCCTGGACAGCGCCGCCCACGATCTCACTCGCACTTGCGGAGCCTTCGTCCACCAACACCACGAGCCGGCCCTTTTCAAAACCGCCTTCCTTGGTGGCATAGGTCTCATCGCGCGGCGAGTTACGCCCTTCCGTATAAACGATCAGGCGGCGGTCGCCGAGGAATTCGTCCGCCATTTCGATGGCCGTGCGCAGGTAGCCCCCACCATTGCCCTGAAGGTCAAGGACCAGGTCCTGCATTCCCGCCGCCTTCAGCTCGGAGAGCTTGCTTCGGAACTCCTTCATGGTGGTCGCACTGAAGCGGCTCACCTTGATGTATCCCACCTTCGGGGTTGCCATGTAGGCGGCCTCCACGCTGAAGATCGGGATCTTGTCACGGGTGATGACGAACTCCAGAAGTTCCGGTTCCGAGCGACGCATGATGCCCACCTTCACCTTGGTGCCCTTGGGGCCGCGCAGCCGGTTCATCACGTCGCTGTTCCGAAAGCCCACCCCGGCCACCGTTGAGTCATTGATGGTGAGGATGCGATCCCCCGCCCTGATACCCAGTCGCTCCGAAGGCCCGCCGGCGATGGCGTCCACCACATAGATGGTGTCACGTACCAGATTGAATTGAACCCCTATGCCGTCAAAATTGCCCTTCAGCGGTTCGTTCACCTCCTCCAGTTCATCCTTCGGGATGTAGACGGAATGCGGGTCCAGCTCCTCCAGCATGCGGATGATGGCGGCATCGACCAGTTCGTCCTTGTTCACCTCGTCCACATACATGCGGTCGATGTGGTAGAGCAGGCTTTCCAACTTGCTTGCCGCCGCTCCCGTGCGGTCCTGTCCGCAGGCTGTTCGTGCCAATGGGGATACCGCAAGCAGGATGACCAGGCTGAATTGAAGTGGGAGGTGATCTGAAAGCATCGCCACAAGGTAATGTGCCGGGCGCATCAATGGGGTGTCCGCACCTGTGTGTCGCGGTCACGAGCACCTATCACCGACCTGAACCGGACGCTTGCCTGATGACCCCGGGGGTCGGTGACCGTAAGCAGATGATCGCCGTTCGCAGGCTCCAATGCGAGTTGGTGTGATGCGGCGGTGGAACCCATGGAAACCCCATCGAGGGACCAGTGCAGCCTGCCATCAGCCTCCCTGTGGGTGGCGAGGGCGACAAGTCGTGCGGGCTGCCCGGATAGTCCTATCGGAAGGTAAAGGGTGGATCCATGCTCCGGGTAGATGATCGCGGGTCCCGCATCGGCATCGGTATCGTTGGGTAGCGGGGGCAGGCGCCTGTATTCCGGGTGGCGTGGCGCGAAGTAGTGCTCCATGGCGGGTGGCAGTACGAACCAGGCCACGGTGGTGCCCTCTGCCGCAGGTGCCACGCGTTCTCCCGTGACAGGATCCACCCGTACGCTACGGTGATAGGGGCATGGGCGCGTTCGCGCCGCGCCGCGCGCGATGGGCTGTGTTCGTGTTCCCGGGCAGTCGACCGAGGCTTTGTGACCGCTCAGGGGACACACTTCCATGCGGACCATGTCCTCATGGGGTGTTCGGAAGGGCCTGCCTGGCGGAAGCATGCCGAAGAGTTCGAACAGGATGGGTGCCGCGGCCAGGGACCCCGTCAGTCCGGGGCGGCCTTCACCATTCGCATTGCCCACCCAGACGCCAACGGCGTGTGCGCCATCCGATCCGATGGCCCATGCATCGCGGTGGCCGAAGCTGGTGCCGGTTTTCCAAGCGATGGTCCGCTGCCCGGTGAAGTGCTGCCAGCCTGCTGTGGCATCCGGCCGCCTGGTGCGGGTGAGGGCATCAAGGGTATGGTACACCGCTCCAGCGGAAAGGGGTGGGGGCTTGCGCTCCTCAGACAGGTGTGCCGCGGTTTGCCATACCCGTGGCTGCATAACTGCCGTGGCATGCATCGGACGGTCACCCTGGTTGGTTGCAAGGATGCGCGCCATGGATGCATAGGCCCCGGTCAATTCCCAAAGGCTGCTCTCGGCGCCGCCCATGGCAAGCGCCAGCCCATAATGTTCAGCACTCCGGTCTATGGATCGCAACCCCATTCCACGGAGCGTATGGATGGCGGCAGGAACCCCGAGGTGCCGCAGGGCGCGCACCGCAGGCACGTTCAGCGACCGGGCCAGTGCTTCCGATGCGGGTACGGCACCGTCGTAGCCCTCATCGAAGTTGCGGGGTGCGAAGCCTTCATATTGGGTTGGAATGTCGGCGATGAGTTGGTCCGGCATCCACACCCCCTGGTCGATCATGGCGGCATGTATGAAAGGTTTCAGCAGGCTGCCTGTGCTGCGTTCGGCCTGCACGATATCGACCGCGCCCCCGGCACCACCCGCATCGGGCTGGTTGCCGACATAGGCGCGCACCTCGCCGCTGCCGATGTCCATCACCAGGACCGCGGCGTTCATGACGCCATTGGCACGTTGGGCCGGGGCATGCCTGCGCAGCACATCGATCGCATGCTGCTGCAGATGGGCATCCACGGTGGACACCAACCGCTGGCCACCGCGTCCCTCGCGTTCAGCATGGTCCAGCAGGTGCGATGCGAGGTTGGGAAGGGGAAGCGGTATATCGGGCAGGGGTTCCTCCAGGGCGAGGCTCCATTCCACGCTGTCGATGGTCCCGTTGCGGTGCAGATCATCCAGCAACCGGTCGCGCTTGCGCCGGAGCGCATCGCGCGCCCTTCCGGGGTGGATGCGGGAAGGGGCGTTGGGCAGCACCGCGAGTGTGGCACATTCCGACCAGCCGAGCGTTTCCGGTGGACGGCCGAACCAGCGCCACGAAGCAGCCTCCAACCCCACCACATTGCCCCCGAACGGCGCGTTGTCAGCATAATGGCGCAGGATGGAAACCTTGTCGAGCTGCCATTCCATGCGCAGGGCGAGCACCGATTCCATGATCTTCTGCACCCAAGTGCGGGGACGGTCGCCACCGGCCATCCTTGCGAGTTGCATGGTGATGGTGCTGCCGCCTGACACGATGCGGCGGGCAGACCAGTTCTGGTATGCCGCCCTTAGCAAGGATGGCAGGTATACACCGCGGTGATGGTGGAAGTGGCGGTCCTCGAAGGTGAGCAGACAGGTGGCGAAACGCTCCGGGACGCTGCCCGTGGTGGGCATGCGCCATTGCCCGTCTGCAGCCGCACGGGCTGCAAGCAATCGTCCGCCGCGGCCCAGCAACACCGTGCTGGTCGGTGTCTCGAAGAGCGGTTCCACCGGCACCAATGCCAGTGCCATGAGGCCGCCGCATGCCAGCAACAGGATCGGTCTTCCCAAGGCACGGAACTTCACAGGCACGCGTATTCATCTGCAAAGGTGTGGCACAGCGATACCTTTGTGCATCATGTGGCGATCCGTATCAACCATTGCATTCCTGTGGCTCCTGGTGTGCCCGCATGCTGCCGCGCAGGAATGGCAAGCCATCGGGTTGCCTGGCATCTTCAATGAAGGACTGGTGCCCGAGGTGCAGGCGTTGCCGTTCGATGGCAATGCCGCATTGTTGGACGACGCGCGCCGAGACTCCGAGGGGCGCTTGCGGCTGCATGCCCGTTTCGTTGCATGCGTCGTTGACCCGGTGACGGGTGGAGCGTGGTACACCGCTCCGAACGGGGACCGACGTTGGCGGGTGGCCCTGCGTTCACCGGGAGCGCTTGCTGTGGAGGTGTTCATCGAGGGAGTGGATATTCCCGACGGTGCGGCCTTCCTGGTGCATGATGGTGCAGGTGGAACGCTTCAGGGGGGCTACACATCGGCACATGCCGCAAGGTCTGGAACCATCACCTCGCTCCCCGTTGAAGGGGAGCGGCTGGTGCTGGAGTATTTCGAGCCTGCAGGGGCCCCGTTCCATGGTGGTTTCCGTGTGGGCAGGTTGCTGCACACGTACCGTGCTCCCCGGGAGGGGCGCACAGGTGCGTGCATGGTGGATGTCGCCTGCAGCGAAGGCTCGGATTGGACGGCGCAGCGCGATGCCGTTGTTCGTATCAGGGTGGTGGTTCCGGGTGGTGCCGGCTTCTGCACCGGAACGCTGATGAACAATACGGCCCTGGATTGCCGGCCACTGGTGCTGACCGCGTTCCATTGCGGCGAGGATTCCGAGGCGGCCAACTTCGGGTCCTATCAATTCCTGTTCAACTACCAACGCGGATGTGGCACCGGCACGGCCTCTGCGGAACAGGTGATGACGGGGTGCGTCCGGCTGGCGGATAGCAATGACTCCGGGCCGCAGGGTGGGGGCACCTATGGTTCCGATTTCCTCCTGCTGGAATTGAACAATGTGGTGCCCTCTTCCTTCAATGCATACTATGCGGGTTGGGAGTCCACTGTGTTCCCTCCAGCCAATGCGGTGAGCATCCACCATCCGTCCGCCGGCCCCAAGTGCATCAGCACATACACGGCACCTGCCACTGAAGCATCGTGGGCTGGTTTCACATCCGGTTCGCACTGGCGGGTCAATTGGGTGCCAACGGCAAATGGACATGGCGTCATGGAGCAGGGTTCGTCGGGTGCGCCGCTTTTCAACGCGTCCAAACGCGTGGTGGGTACGCTCACCGGCGGTAATTCGTGCTGCACGACCAATGCGTGCGGACCGCAGTCGGGCCTCAACGAGCCCGACCTGTTCGGCAGGATGATCCATCATTGGATAGAGAACCCGAATCCGCCTGAGGAAAAACTATACCTCTTCCTGAGCCCCACGGGCAACTTCAGCCAACAGAACGGAAGCTACACGCCGTGCGGCGGTATCGGTATCTCCGAGCAGGAGGCGCTGTCCAGTGTGGAACTGGCATACCTGGCCGGTGAGCGCCGGATCAGCATCGGTTGTGCCGAATGTCAGGGGCGCATCCAAGTGAGCCTCCACGATGCGACGGGTCGTGTCGTCATGCAACGGTCGCTGGGTGCATTTCCCAGGGCGGAACTTGCGTTGCCTGCGCTTGGTCGGGGAACCTACCTCCTGGTGGCGGATGGGGGCGGGGGGCGTGCCACGCTCCGCTTCGTGGTCACTGAATAGCTGATGCATTTCCCGCCGGTACAACCTCCACCCAGGTTCCCTTCGTGCGTGCCTGGATGCGCCCATCGTACATCGCGTCCACCTGTACTCCGGGCAACCTGAACCTTCCGGTGAAGGACGCGTTCAGTGCCACCCGGATCCGGCGTGATGCACTTCGGGGGAGATCGAAATAGCTGAGCACCCGGTCGTCCCGGATATCCTGGTGGTCAATGGTGCTTGCCGAACCCGGGGACTCCTCCAGTCGGGCGGGGCGGATCTCCCAGCCGCTGGGGAAGATCTGCGTCAGGGCCAGGTCGCGGAGGTCCGGTCCCTGTCCGTCGTGCTGCACATCGACCACTGCGAACACATCGGCACCCTGTTCCAACCTGGCGGGGTCCACTGCACGTCCATCGCGATCCTCGAACCGAACGCGGGCCACGATACCGCGGAAGTACTCCTGCTCCTCTCCGGTTCGTGGTCTTCCACGCCTCAGCACCTGCACATGCAATGGATGCCCACTGTTGTTCCGAACGGTGATGCGCTGGGCTTCGTCGATCCTGCCCAGGTCCATGGTGCGCAGGGAGGTGTGACTTCGCTCCTCCGTGGTCCGACCGCCTCGGGTTACGGCATAATGCAGCCCCTTTCCATTGCCCGGTGCATCCTGTGCAATGGACCAGAGTGCGAAGGCCGTGCCCTGAGTGCTATGCCATTGATCGCCCGACAGTGTGGCGGCGATGCGCTGCTGCACGGTGTGCGCCTCCGCATCGCGTCCGATCAGTTTCAGTACGTGCGCCATGATCGCATCATCGCGCAGAACACTGCCATGGGTCATTGCAGCAGCCTCGGAAGGCACCGGCAGCCTTGAACCGACTCCCATCAGGATGCCCGCTACATCCCTGCGCCCGTTCAGCGCATATGCGCCGGCGAGCAGGTGACGTGCCTGGTCGCTGAGGTCCCTGCGTTCGCGCAGGCGGTTCATGGCTGCAGTCTCAGCTCGTTTGGCAAGGCTCAGTGTGAAAAGCCGGTAGGCATCCAGTTCGTTGCGGAACGCCCGTTCCATGTTCGTGGATGTCGGGGATGCATCATCGCGCAGGCTTTGCCTGGTGTGTTCCACCCAGCGGTCCAGCACCCGTTGCTCCACGGGATGCCCCGCTCGCTTCGCCTCCACAAGGAAATGACCGGCATAGGCGCTGCTCCACCCGTCGTACGCATCACCACCGGGCCACATGTTGAAGGACCCATCGGAGCGCTGGAGCCTGGAAACGCGGCGCATCGCGTCGCCAACCTGCAGGCGCAATTGTTCGCGGTTCGCAGCGGGGAGGTCCACAATGCGGTCGAGGTATACCTGCGCGAAGGCGCGGGAGACGGTCTGTTCAAGGCAGCCATGTGGATAGTCGAGCAGGTATTTCAAGCGGTCGCCGAGGTTGATCGGTGGCATGCTGCTCAGTTCCAATTCCGCGGTGTTGCTGCCTGTGATGCCGATCGGTGCAACTTCCATGGTGAACTCCGCACCCGGTTGAACCAGTGATCGCGTCACATCGCTTGTCAGGGGGGCTGCGTCGCGCACATCGATCTCCACTTCCGTCATTGCGCGTTCGGATCCACTTTCTGCGGTGACAACGATGCGGCCTTTTCCGCTGCGCTCCCCGCACCGCAGGGAAAAGCGCAGCAGTTGCTCACCGGTGGTGCCCATGGTCAGCTGCTGGCTCGCCGGCCCGTTCAGCTGCAATGGACCGCTGGCCCTCACGCTCACCTTCACTGCACCCGGAGGACGTTCCATGGCGAACAGTGTCACAGGAAGGTCCACTGATTCACCTGGCGCCAGTTGCCGCGGCAGGCTGGCCAGCACCATGAGTGGCTTGGTGACCGGTACGCGTTGCTCTGCGTGGCCCTGCGCTCCGTCACCGTTGGTGGCCACCACCATTACGCGCACGGACCCCACGTAGTTGTCAAGCACCGCGGAATGTACTCCCTGCCCGCGTGCACCGAGGGTGAATGGGCCCAGATACCGCACCACCGGCACGAAGCGTTGTGCGCGTGCACCCTGAACGGGGCCTCCATCATCGCTGCCGCCGAGGGCCAGGATGCGCTGCACCTGCTGGCCGTACGCACCGATGACATCGTCGTATAAATCCCAGCTTCTAACCCCCAGTGCTTCACGTGCGTTGAAGTGGGACCACGGGTCCGGGGTTTGGAACCGGGTAAGGTCAAGCAGGCCTTCATCAACGATGGCCAGGGTGTAGGACATTGGTCGGCCGGTGTGTTCCCGGACCTTCACATTGAACGCTGCGCCCGTTCTGATGCTCCTGGGCAGCTCGAGGGTGGGGGACAGGCGGGAGGTTGGGTCCTCCACGAACAGCGGTAACACACCATGCAGGCGTATGGGCATGTCATTGGCCACGCTGCCATGGGGCTGCAAGAGGCATACGTCCGCATATGCGTTCGGCGCCATGTCGGCCGTGATGGGTACGGTGACGTTCGTTTCCCGCTCGCTGAGCTCCACCCAACGGGTGCTGAGCAGGCGATCCCCGGTGGAAATGGTGATCAATGCGCGCCCTGAACCGGCCGATGGGATGCTGAGCATCGCTTCCTCACCGGGGACATAGCGCTCCTTGTCGGCACTGAAGGTGAGCATCGATGAAGCCTTGGGGTCCTCGCGTCGGGCACGGCCCTCCCAGCCCGGCCAGTCAAAATGGAGCAGCAGTGCGCTCACATGTCCGCTTTCAGGGTCGGTGACGCGAAGCACCGTTCTGCCCCAATCCGCGCGCCCCACACGAAGGTTGAAACGTGTGCGTCCCCCGGGGTCGGTCATGATGGACTGCGCCTGACGGACGGTGTGGTGTGCTGCACTCATGTAGTTGGCGCTGCCCCCCACGGCACCATCCCACCACCAGCTGTGATCCAGCTTTAACACCTGCACATCGAGCCTGCGCCCTCCCACCGGTGCACCCCCCGCATCAAGTGAGGCGATTTCCACCACGTAGGTTGTATCCGTGAAATAACTGCCCCACGCCCCTGAAGGCGGTGGTACGCGCATGGCGGCATAATGGCCATAGGGTGCGATGGTCAAGGTGGTTTTGTCCATGCTCGCGTCGCCGCCCGGCTCGAAGACGCGCGTTACAAGGTTGGCCTTCACAAGGGCCGGAACCCCTTCCCCTGAAGGCACGGGAAGCGGAAAGGTGAGGTTGCCATCAGGTCCGGTGCGACCATCGTGCACGAGCAATTCGTCCTCGCCGATATGTGATGCGATGTCATTGAGGTTCCAATTCTCGTATCCCTTGAACACAAGCTTGTCCGCACTGCGGGTCATGGTGATGGTGGCACGCATGTCACGGGCCAGGGCTCCATGCAGCCATTCAGCCTTGACCTTCACCGGATGAGGTCCGGGTCCGTGCAGGTGTCTGTCTCCTGCATCCACCTGCACGCGCAGCCTGTTCGGGCGCACGGTCTCAATGCGCAGGCTGCGATCGAAGCGCGCAGATCCGACCTGCACCTGGGCGTTCCAGAGACCGGTGGGTGCGTTGGCTTCCGTTGCAACACTGAACCGGAAAAGGCCCTGAACTTCCTTGCCCGCCACCATCCGATGCACGGGTCGGCCCTGTGGGTCGAAGAGCTGCAGCACCACGGGATGGTCCATGGCTGCTGCTGCATGTTGCAGCATGAAGGCCAGGTGAAGCGTGTCGCCGGGACGCCAGACACCACGGTCCCCGTACAGGAAGCCCTTCATTCCCTGTTGGGACCGCCGACCACTGACATCGAATTCGCTGACGGAAAGTGCACTGCCGGGGTCGAGGCGGAGGTATCCGTACTGGCGTCCTTTTCGTGCGGTGATGACGGTCGGACGGGCGGCGGATGTGCTGAGCGTTGCCATCCCGTCGGCGTCCGTTCGCAGGCTTGCCAGTTGCTGCAGTTGGGGGCCGAGCACGATGAGCTCCACACCTGCCAACGGCTGCGTGGTTACGATATCCGCCACGGCAAACATCCATTCACCCCGTCCCGCCTCCCTGGCCATCAGCCCCAGATCGCTGGCGATCATGTTGCATCCCCGGGGTGGCTGCGCATGATAGTACTCATCGCTGCAGGGGTCGGGCTCATCCCAACCCCAATGCGGGTAGTAGCTGTGGCCGTACCATTCCTGGCCCATCGCGTCATGGCGTTCCTGTTCGGTCCTGAACTCCTCCTCCCAGGAAAGATCGGGCAGGTCGGCATTGCCGCCCGTGCAGGGCAGGGCGCTGTGTTGGCGGCGGAAGGAAAGCTCCACGCGGTAGAGCGCTCCCGGTTCCGCTTCGAAGTAGCGCGATAGGTCGAGGTGGTAACGGTTCCATGTACTGGGGTCGGGTGCGTCTGCGGTGCGCAGCGGCACCAGATGACGCGCCACGAGGCTGCCCACACGTGCCAGTTCGTTCTGCCCACTGAGCGGATTCACCTGCAGGAATTGTGGTACGTTGGATGCGGTGATGCGCAGGATCCTGACCTCCACATGGTGGAGACCCACAGCCTCGAACGGGATGACCATCGCATTGCTGGAGGGCAGTATGGTTCCGTCACCCACAAGTCGCACCGCCGGACCGCGTGGGGCGAACGTGAGGACGAATGCCGTATCACCGGTCATCCTCAGTCCCCGTTGGGAGCGGATACTTCGGCCCACGCTCACTGGATGCTCGCCGTCCAGTCGTTGCGGGGGCAACAGGAGCACCCTGTTGCCATCCACGTGGATCCGGACGGGTTCGTTGCCGAGTACCAGAAGCCCTTCCAGGTCCTGGGCGGGGTCGAGCGGGTCGCTGAACACCAATTCCGCATATTGCTCACCGTCATCCCGAGCGGCACTTGCGATGATGCCCAATTCGCCCACGGCGGGAATGGCGATGTGCTGTTCGGAACGGTCATCCACACCGATCGGTTCCCCATTGAACGAAAGCGTCACCGTGCTTCGCGTGCTGCGCCGGTCCACGCTGTGGATGGTCATTGTATGTGTCCTTCCATCCTCGGAGTGCACCCACTGCCCATCAAGCTGCCGTCCGTCCTGGGTGGCCGTGAAGCACGCCGGCAGGTCCGACGAAGCGGCATCGTCGAGGGTCCGAACCGTGACAAGCAGCTGGTGCCCTCCGCTCCCGGTGCCAACAAGGTCTGAAGCGGCATACCGCACACCCTGACGGATGGTATGGACGGCATATCGCAATTCGCGGTGATCGGCAGGAACCTCAACAAGGGCGTCAAGGTCAAGCCGCACCGTGTGGTCCTTGTCCGGTGCGAGCCTGTCCGTTGGTTCGAACGCAAGGGTCCGGCGATCGCGCCAGCGCACGGTGCCGGGAACGGCCGGTTCGAGTGTGAGGATACGTTGCAGTTCAAGCGCGCTCGTGTCACGCCATCGCACACCCTCGGTAAGGCGAATGAGTATGGGCGCCCGGGCTGAGATATTGCCTGCGGTGAAGGCTTCCACATACCTGCTGAAGGAGGCGGGGGGGAGGTCCGGAGCGGGCGGTGAGGCACAACCCACCACGTTCATGGCCAGCACCAGCAATGCGGTACGAACAAGTGATCCCATGGCAGCAGGGCGGGAGGATGTGTTCCCGTGACGAAGTTAGAAGGTGCGGCCCTGCCCGGTCGACCGTGCTCGACCGGGCGCAGGTACAGGGCTGCCCGACGGTCCTGCCGCTATGGATCAGCGGCCCTGCTGCAGGCTTTCGGCATCATCGGCGGGAAGGATGTAGCCGTTCATCTCGCCCACCACGAACGCATCCACGAGGCCCATGGCCCTGATGCGCTCACGCGCGATCTCCGCCTCCGCCCGACTGCTGAACCGACCATGGAAAAATCGCACGCCATCGGGTCGGATGACAGGCTCCACATCTCCGATCTCCACGTACTTGCCCATGGTCTCGGCCGGCACAGCATTTACGGATCCCACGAACGACCCCATCTGCACGCGGAACCTGATGCTCGTGCGGTCCACATTGTTGGAGGGTAATGTGCGCACATCCTCAGGACCGGTCAGGATCGCTCCGGCTTCCTTCATGCTGACGCGCTTTCCCTGCTTGAATGCCACCAGGAAGGCACCCTCAAAGCCTTGCAGCAACATCTCCACCTTGTGCGCGGCGGCATCGTTCACGCTGGTGAACGATCCGGTGTAATAACGCATGAGGCCATCGTCACCGCGGATGGACACCAGGTCGGGCACATCGCGGAAGATGTTCCGGGACAATGGTTTGCGGAAGGCTCCCAGCTGTACACGGATGATCACATCACGGCTGTCATCAACAGCCCCCATGCCGCGTTTACGCTCGCGCTCGGTTCCGATCTCTCCACCCACCTCCAGCAGCCGACCGTTCTCCTCCGCCATCACCCTGCTTTCGATGCCCATGCCACGAAGCTCCAATTCCCGCCTCAGGGCTTCCGGTATGCCATCAAAACTGCCCACCACATAGAAGGTGGTGTCACCATTTTCCACAGTGCGCACATCCGGCAGGCTCAGGATGCGCTGCATGAGCTCCTCGCTGATGCCCTCCACCTGACCACCCACCTTCACCACGTAGACCCGTTTTGACTGCGCAGCGATGGGTCTGGGTTTCGGAGCCGGTCCGAACGATGCGACCGAGGATGTGACCATGTTCACCGCGCCAGAATCGAGGAAGTTGAGATGGCGCTTGAGCAGCGCGGCATCGCTTATCGTCACCCCGTGCGCATCCACGATGGCGCCTGCCAGAGTTCCGGGCTCGTCGTCCTGGTGGTCCGGCACCCCATCCCCATCGCCATCGATGGGACAGCCCGATACATCCACCGCGATGCCTGCGGGAGTTCCCGGGCACTTGTCGTACATGTCCTTCACGCCGTCCGAATCCTCATCATCCTGCAGCACGATGAGGTCCAGCTCCTCGCTGTTCAAGGGAGTCGCCTTGCTGCGTTTGGCACGCGGTGCAATGGGAACAGCATAGCCGATCGAGAAGGAGGAGTACAGGAACCTGTCGTTGCCGGCAGCCCCGCGCCGTTCACCCAGGCTATTGTCCGAGACACCATCCACCAGATCTGTCAGTGTGAAGTGCATGGTGGTGCCTATGCGGAAGTCAAAACCTCCCCCCAGGTCCATTCGGGCACCAATTCCGGCAGGCACGGCCCAGGTGCGTTCCGGGTACTTGCCAAAGCCGTCCACGTTCAGTTCCCGGACATCACTTTCGTAGACATAGTCCCGCTGGATCACCGAAGCCTGGGCGGCGAACGGATCATCCTCCGAGCGGTCACGGATGCTGCCATCGCTCCAATAGTGGTAGGTGCGTCCCTCACGATCCCGGAGGTCGGTCTTGGTGAGGAACTCCACACTTTCGAATCCGACCGTGATGTAGGGCTCCACACGCCGGTCCCTGTTGAGCAACTGGAGGAAATTGTACCGGAACTGGAAGCCCCCGATCGTGATGCGTGATTCGAAATTGAGGGAGCGGGAAAGGCTGCGCTCATTCACACCCAGTCTGCCGTGCAGCGCGTAGAGCCCGGCTTCCAGCCAGTTGTTCAGTGGCACGGTGGCGCGCAGGTCGAATGCGGGCCGGGCGAGGAGGGCGCTGTATTCGGCGTGCTGCCTGCCCACATCACCGAAGAAGGCGAACATGCCCACCCCGAGACCCAACGTGGGGCGCACACCTGGTCCTGGAGGTGGCACAATGACCTCGGCCGCGGGCGCTGCGACCATCGGTTGGGCGATGGAGTCCTGCTGGGCCTGAGCCGGGAGCAGCAGCGCACTCAAGGCCATCGCCACTGCAAGACAGCGGGCCGCTGGTGGTTGGCTTGTACCGGCCGCCATTGGGATCATCGATGTGTCACTGTACCCACTCCTGTTGCGTGATCATCAGAGCCTCCTGTACGGTGATACGCTCGCCATTGTTGTATGCGGTGACGAAAGGCCCGGGGAAGCCATGGCCCCCGTTCACGAAGTTAATGCGTTGGTCACGTGCCTCCCGGTAGGTGGTATGGCGGCCGGTCACGTACTTGATCCATCCCTCATGACGTTCGATCTGGAGGTCTCCCGAGTAGCGGTGCTTTTCAGCGAAATACGCCTTGCCCACCTCGCGGTGCCCTGCTGCTATCTGAACCTTGAAGACAACCCCGCGTTCCGGGGATGGAGTGCCCGTCACTCTGTTGGAAGGGGTGTCCGCAGAGCTGGAGGTCGATCGGCGCGTGCGTGAGCGTTCGGTGGCCGGTGGGTCGTTCCTGGGTGTTTCTGCTACAGGCTCTGCGGCCGTGGTGGGCTCTGCCGGAGGCTGCTTCACGGCAAGGTCGAGCTGGCCATCGCCGCCCTCGATCGTGGCGATGACCGCCGCATCATTGCCCATCAGCTCCATTGCCTTGGGACCGACATAGAAGCGGGACGAGCCCACCACGGCCTTCTGGGTCTCGTCATTCAACAGGTATCCGAACTCGCCATCCACGCTGTATTCACCATCCGGCTGACCGGTCGCACGCAGCTTGTACACAACGCGTACCTCGTCCCTGGCAGGCAGGTTCAGCCAGACGAACTTCACCACCCGTTCCTGTGCGGTGAAGATCGCTTCATCACTGCTCTTCTCCAGTGCCGAGAAGCCTGCGGGGATGGTCTCCTGCAATTTGCCGAACCCGCGGATGGATCCCTTGGATATGAGCACCTCCACCAATAGTTCCTTGTCGGAAACAGGCGTGATGGTGCGGGCCGCACTGACCCCCCCCTGGCCCTGCGCTGGCGGAATACCTGCCGCATCGACCACCACCATGGGCACGCTGCCAGCCGATGGCGGAGAGGCACCGGCTGATGCGGATACCAGGTCGTTCGCATCGGCCGCCGTATCATCCGCCGTTATCGGGGCGGGGCTTCCCACTGCCACATTCACCGAATGGGTGGGGATGTCATGTGTCTTCCGCTCGTTGTCCTCGATGTACGAGAGCCGCCCGGATATGGCCAGTGCCCCCCGTGCAGAGGCGTCGGCCACAAGCGTGTAGCTGAACGTGAAACTGGGACCGGCCGGCAGTGACATCCAGATGAACTTCGCCTTGTTGTCTGCAAAGGTGAACGAGGCTCCTTTCGTTTCAATGGCCGTCACGCTCAAACCGGGCGGCATGTCCAGCTGGAACTTCGCAAAACCGGTCAGGTCCCCTTTCTCCACCGTGACGTTCACCCGCACTTCGGAACCGGGTGACATGTTCGCCGGAAGGGTTTGTTCGATGCGCACACCATCCGCCAGGAAGGCATCAACAAGGAAGAGGCCGAACAGATTGGCGAACAGCACCAGCTTTGGAACCATGGGTCGTGGTGGATCGGTGAATGAACGTACGTGTCATGCACACGTGGCGCCCAAAAGTATCCGCACCCTCAGCCGTGGTCCATGCCTGCCCTGCGTCAACTACCAACAGGCCACTGTTGAACGCTTCGTGCTGGTCCTCAGTAGTTGGGCTTCAACAGGTATTTGCTGTAGAAGCGGTTGATGGCCGCCACGGCCTCCGCGGGCGCATCCACCAGGGTGATGAGGTCCAGGTCCTGACCGTTGATGTATGCATGGCGTTCGCCCATGGTGCGTTGTATCCATTCGAGCAGTCCCTTCCAGTAGGCGGATCCCACGAGGATGATGGGAAAGCGGCCGATCTTCTCCGTCTGGATGAGGGTGAGCGCTTCGAACAGTTCGTCCAGCGTGCCGAACCCGCCGGGCAGGACGATGAAGCCCTGGCTGTATTTGGTGAACATCACCTTGCGGACGAAGAAGTAGTCGAAGTGGAGGCTCTTTTCCTTGTCCACATAGGGATTGGATGACTGCTCGAAGGGAAGCTCGATGTTGAGCCCGACACTGGTCCCGCCTCCCCGCTGTGCACCCTTGTTGGCCGCCTCCATGATGCCTGGTCCGCCACCGGTGATCACGCCGTATCCGCTTTGGGTGAGCTGGTAGGCGATCTCCTCGGCGAGTTCGTATTCCACCGCATCGGGTTTTGTGCGCGCGCTGCCGAAAATGCTCACACAGGGCCTGATGCGCTGCATGGCTTCGAAGCCCTCAACGAACTCGCTCATGATCTTGAAGATCGCCCAGCTGTCGTTCGCTTTCACCTCGCTCCAACCGCGCCGCTTGAATGCGCGTTTGATGCGGCGTTCGCTCTCATCGTTGGGCTCGCTCCTGCGGCTTCTCATGGTTCGCGCTGGTTTGTCAGAATGATGCGGATGTGGCACGGTCCAATTCGGTGGCAAGGAATGCCGCAGTATGTCCGCGCCCCATCAGTACAACCTCCTCGGGCGTTCCGCGTGCCACCACGGTTCCTCCACCCTGTCCCCCCTCCGGACCCATGTCGATGACGTGGTCCGCCACCTTGATGATGTCCATGTTGTGCTCTATGACCAGTACGGTGTTGCCTTGGTCCACCAACCTGTCCAGTACCGATATCAGCTGCCGCACGTCGTCGAAGTGAAGGCCTGTGGTGGGCTCGTCGAGTATGTAGAACGTCCGGCCCGTATCGCGTTTGCTCAACTCGCTGGCCAGCTTGATGCGCTGTGCCTCTCCTCCGCTCAGGGTGGTGCTGCTCTGGCCCAGGGTCACATAGCCGAGGCCTACATCCAGCAGTGTCCGGAGCTTCTGCGCGATCATCGGGATGTCGGCGAAATGGACGGCGGCTTGTTCCACGGGCATGGATAGTACATCTGCGATGCTGCGCCCCTTGTAGCGCACTTCCAAGGTCTCCCGGTCGTAGCGGCGGCCCCTGCAGGTTTCGCAAGGCACGTTCACGTCGGGCAGGAAATTCATCTCGATGGTGCGTACACCAGCACCTTTGCACGTTTCACACCGCCCACCTGCGGTGTTGAAGCTGAAACGCCCGGCCTTGTATCCACGGATCTTCGCTGCGGGAAGCTGGGCGTACAGCTCGCGGATGTGGTCGAAG
The DNA here is from genome assembly GCA_044343855.1 of Flavobacteriales bacterium. Classification (GTDB taxonomy): domain Bacteria; phylum Bacteroidota; class Bacteroidia; order Flavobacteriales_F; family PHOS-HE28; genus PHOS-HE28. Next base: position 14,153 of record JBIJDX010000001.1, on the reverse strand, counting down.
AGACCGGTGTAGGTGGCCGGATTGCTCCGCGGGGTGCGTCCGATCGGACTTTGGTCCACCTCGATGACCTTGTCGATGTGCTCCAGTCCCTTTATGCTGCGGTAGGGCAATGGCTGGGCCTCGCTGCGATGGTAGTGCCTTGCCAGGATGGGATAGAGCGTGTCGCTGACCAGGGTGCTTTTCCCACTGCCACTGACACCGGTGACACAGATGAACCTTCCCAATGGCAGGCCCAGGTCCACGTCCTTCAGGTTGTGGCCACTGGCACCGCTGAGGAGAAGCTGCCTGCCGTTGCCGGTGCGGCGCTGGACCGGTACAGGTATGCGGAGGTCGCCCCGCAGGTAGCGCGCGGTGGTGCTCTCCCCCTGCACCAGGTCACGCGGATCGCCCTGCGCCACGATGCGACCACCATGCTCACCGGCTCCGGGCCCGATGTCGATGAGGTGATCGGCGCTCATCATCATCTCGCGGTCGTGTTCCACCACCAGGACACTGTTGCCGCCGTCTCGCAGTTCGCGCAGGCTGCCGATGAGCCGGCGGTCGTCACGCGGGTGAAGGCCGATGCTGGGTTCATCGAGGATGTAGAGCACACCGGTAAGCTGGCTGCCGATCTGGGTTGCCAGTCGGATGCGCTGCGCCTCGCCGCCGCTCAGTGTGCGGGCACTGCGGTCCAGGGTCAGGTAGTCGAGACCCACATCCAGGAGGAATCGCGTGCGGCTGGTGATCTCCTTGATGACCTCATTGGCAATGAGCGCCTGTTTCTCATCAAGGTGGGCGGCGAGCCCCTCCATCTCGGCATGCAGCCCGGAGATGCTCATGCTGGCCAGCTGGTGGATGTTCCGTCCGTTCAGCCGGAAATGCAGGGCGTTCTCCTTGAGGCGGGCACCCTTGCATTGGGGACATGCCACCATGTGCGTGAAGCTGGCCGCCCATTTCTGTGCCGCCTTGGTGCCGTCGTTCGCCTGCTCCATGACATGGGGAATGATCCCCTCGAACTGGACATTGCGGTCGTTCAGCCCGATGCTGCTGCTCACGCGGAGCGGCTCGTCGAGCCCGTTCAGCAGGGCGGATATGACCGCGTCGTCCATCTCGGAAACGGGACTGTCCAGGTCTAGTCCGAACCGCTGCAGTACGGCCTCCACCTGCTTGAATATCCAACTGCTCTTGTACGAACCCAGGGGAAGGAAGGCACCACGCCGGATGCTCTTGTTCCGGTCGGGTATGATCTTGTCCAGCGCCACCTCCGTTACCTGTCCCAATCCGCTGCACGTGGGACATGCGCCATAGGGGCTGTTGAAACTGAACAGGTTGGGTTCCGGCTCCTCGTATGCGATGCCACTGGTGGGGCACATCAGGTGGCGGCTCAGGAAGCGCGGCTCGTGGTGGTCCACCCCGACGACCATGAGCGAACCCTTGCCATACTTCATGGCCGTGGCACAGGTCTCCGCCAGGCGCTTGGCGTTGGCAGCGCTCACCTTCAATCTGTCCACGACCAATTCGATGTCGTGCAGCTTGTAACGGTCCAGCCGCGGACGATCGGCGATGTCGACCACCCCGCCATCCACCCGTGCCCGCAGGAAACCCTGCCGGAGCAGTTGGTCGAAGAGCTCCTTGTAGTGCCCCTTCCGCCCACGGACCAGCGGTGCAAGCACCAGTATCTCGCGTCCCGTGAAGTCGGAAAGGATGATCTCCTGGATCTGGCTGTCAGAGTGGCGCACCATGCGTTCGCCGGTCACATGGCTGTACGCCTCCCCGGCGCGGGCGAAAAGAAGTCGCAGCAGGTCGTAGACCTCGGTGATAGTGCCCACCGTGCTGCGGGGGTTTCGGCTGATGGTCTTCTGCTCGATGGCGATAACCGGACTCAGTCCCGTGATGGCATCCACGTCGGGACGTTCGATGGCGCCGAGGAACTGGCGGGCATAGGCATTGAAGGTCTCGATGTAGCGGCGCTGACCTTCGGCGTGGATGGTGTCGAATGCCAGGGAGCTCTTGCCGCTGCCGCTGAGTCCGGTGATCACCACCAGCTGGTCCCTGGGTATGCGCACATCGATGCCCTTCAGGTTGTGCACCCGCGCACCCTGCACCTCGATGTATTCCCGCTCCTCCTGTTCCCGGTCCGTTTCAGGCTGCACCGCGGGCAATTTCCTGTTCCTTGCCATCAGCGCTCTTCATTGCCTGTGGTCACGTCGTCAAAATCCTCTGCTGGCAGCAGCACGGTATAGGTCCGTCGCTGGGCATTGGTCAACCTGTTGGAACGCAGCCAGGGGTTGAGCAACTTCAACATCCGCAGGTCGGTTCCCTGTTCACGGGCAAATGCGGCCAGGTCTGCAATGGGTCCGTCAACCACCAGGCTTCGGGTTCGGTAAGGCTGGTAGAGGTCCTGGGGTCGTATATGGAACCCGTATCGTTCCGGGTCCCGGAGGATCTCCTTGATGGCCAGTATCCGGAACACGTAGCGCCCGGTTTCCTCCGGGAGCTGAAGGTCGAAGTAGCTGTTGCCCCCCTGTTGTTCCATGTGGCGCGCCAACCCTTCGGTCCCCATGTTGTAGCCTGCCGCGGCAAGTGCCCAATCGCCGTACTTCTCGTGGGAGCGCTTCAGGTAGCGTGCAGCGGCTTCCGTGCTCTTTTCCATGTGGTAGCGCTCATCCACCTCGTCGTTCACCTCAAGGCCGTGTTCGATGGCCGTGCCCTTCATGAACTGCCAGGGGCCGGCGGCGCCGGCCGGTGAGACCACATTCGTGAACCCGCTCTCTACCAGGGCGATGTACTTCATGTCGTCGGGTACTCCGGCTTTTTCGAGCACCGAGGAAACCAGCGGGAACCAGCGGTGGGCTCGCTTGTGCATCAGAACGGTATTGCTTTGCCAGTAGGTGTTCACCAGCAGCTCGCGATCGAGTCGCTCCCGCACGTCCAGGCGGTCCATCGGCACCGGATGGTCGCAGAAGGCAAGGCGGTTGGGCAGCGTCAGGGAGAAGACCTTGTAGCTGTCGTTGAAGTGGCGCTGGTGGTCAAGGTCGCTGTTCTCCACGGACGTGGAGTAGGAGAACAGGTGCACCCCAAGGGCTCCTGACAGGAGCAGCAGGCACCACAGGCCGGTCCTGGCGATCATTCCGATGCCGTTGCGGGAGTTCATCGGCGTGCGTTTCTGGTACGAAGGGTGAGAGCGAACAGCGTGCCGAACACAAGCACGGCATACCCAACGTACAGGGCGGTGTGGAAGTTCTGCCATACCTGGATGAACCGGGAAGCCACGAACACCAGGAACACGTTCAGCATCGAGAGCCCCACGAAGGTCAGCGCCACCTGCGCGTCGCTAAGGCCGGCATAGCTCAGGTGATGGGTGGTATGGTCACGGCCGCCAACGAACGGTGAGCTGCCCCGAGCTATGCGGTTGATGGAAACAACGGTCGTGTCAACGATGGGTAGCAGCAACGCGATGAGCGGCATGACGATCTGGCGGGGTGTCTCCCAGGCACCTGCGGGGGAGGGTGTGTTCCAAAGGAAACGGATGGCGAGGTAGGCGAGGAACACCCCAAGGAATTGGCTTCCCGTATCACCCATGAACATCCGTGAGGGATGCCAGTTGAAGAACAGGAATCCGGAAAGGGCGGCAAGCACTCCGATGATGAGGATGGTATGGACCGTCTCATCCGCATGGAGCACCTGCATCTGGAAGAGTATGGCACAGAGCACGCCTATGCTTACGCTCGTGGTGATGCCGTCCATGTTGTCCAGCATGTTGATCGAGTTCATCATTCCCACCACCCAGATGACGGTGAGCAACTGGTCCGCCCAGTGAGCATCGAACAGGTCGATGCAGGTTCCTGACACTATCAGGATCACGCCGCAGGACACCTGGGTCAGGAATTTCAGCAGGGGCCGCGTGTTGTAGGCGTCATCGGCCAATCCCATCAGGAAGCCGAGGGCGGTGGATGCCAGCAGGCCGAACAGTTCTGGTCGCAGGGTGGTGCCCGCCCTTCCGGGGAAAATGACACCATGCAGGGTGAAACTGACCAGGAAGAGCATGAAGAATCCGATGCCGCCGAACGCAGGCTTGGCCGTACTGCTCCACCGCACCAGCATGTGGTCGGTTCCCCGGATGCCAAGGGTGCGGGCGAACCGCATGAACAGGGAGTTGACAAGGATGCTGAACACCAGGGAGGCAAAGAACAGCCCGGAATAGATGAGGAGGAGTTGCGTGGGGCTGTACATGGCATCAGGCTGCAGGCCACCAGGGTCCATCGGCGAATGCGGCTGCGGCAGCGTCCTTCGGGCTGATCAGAGGTGCGCTGCATTCCCAGTCGATGGCAAGGTCCGGATCGTTCCAGCGTATCGACCGCTCCGCCGAGGGGGCATAGTATCCGGTGCACTTGTAGGAGAAGATGGTATCCTCCTCCAGGGCAAGGAAACCGTGAGCGAACCCGGGGGGGATCCAGAGCTGTTCCTTCGTAATCGTATCCAGCACCAGCTTGTAATGCCGGCCGTGTGTCGGACTTTCAGTCCGCAGGTCCACGCATACGTCGAGCACACGGCCACGCACCACATGCACGAGTTTGCCCTGGGCATGGGGGGGAAGCTGGAAGTGCAACCCGCGGAGTACGCCCCTGCCGGAGGTGCTCTCGTTGTCCTGCACGAAGGAGACGGGATGCCCGATGGCCTCATCGAACCTGCGCTGGTCGAAGGTGACAATGAAGCGGCCCCGGTCATCCGCGTATTGGGTGGGAACCAGCCGGAGAAGTCCGGGGAGGGGAGTGGTCAGCACGTTCATGATCTTCCCAGCAGCCAGTTCATGAAGGAACGGCGCTTGGTACCTGCGCGCTCCTCATAGTACCCGCTCGAACCCTGCGCATATCCGTACCCGTAACCATAGCCGTAGCCGTAGCCATAGCCATAGTTGTAGCCATACTTGTTCCGGTCCACATCCACCCCGTTCAGCACGGCGCTGAGCCGTACGATGTTGTTCTCGTTGATCAGTCGGTCCACATTCTGGACGAATTGCTTCTTGCTGTAATCCGCTCTGAAGATGTAGATCGGGTAGTCGGCAAGCTGGATCATGGGAATGCCATCGGTCACAAGCCCCACAGGCGGATTGTCGATGAGTATCACATCGTACGCCTGCTTGAGCTGCTCCAGAACGAGCGGCATGCGTGGGTTGATGATGAGTTCCGAGGGGTTCGGGGGGATGGGGCCGGCGGTGATGAAATCCAGCCCGGGAAGGTTGCTTTTCTGAACACATCCGTCCACGGTATCCTTGCCGATCAGGATGGTGCTCATGCCCCGGATGTTCTCCACCCCGAAACCCAGATGGATCTTGGGCTTGCGCATGTCCAGGTCGATGATGATGACCCGTTTGCCACTGATGGCGATGATGCCACCCAGATTGATCGCCACGAACGTCTTGCCCTCACCTGATATGGTGCTGGTGATGGCCATCACCTTGGGGCCCTCGGCGTTGTCGATGAACTGAAGGTTTGTCCGGATGCTGCGGAAGGACTCCGCAATGAGTGATTTCGGGTTCTTGTCGATCAACAGCTGCGAGATGGGGATGTCCTTCTTGTACTTGGGCACCATGCCGAGGATCCCGATGCTTGCATTGGAGAGTTTCGCGATATCGTGCAGGCTGGTGATATTGTCGTGGAGCACATACCGTATGAGGATGAGGATGAGGCTGACCATGACGCCTGCCAGCAGGTAGGTGCCTATGATGATGTTCCGCACCGGATGCAGCGGGTTGGCTGGTATGGTGGCATCCTCGAGGATCTGGTTCTCGGGTACGAAACCGGCTTTGCTTATGCGGTATTCAACATCCTTTTCAAGGAGTTGGGTGTAGTATTTCTCGTTGATGTTGAACAGCCTTTCAATGCGGGCGTAACCAAGTTCCTTTTCAGGCAATGCACCGAACTCGCGGTCCATGTCGTCGAGCAACTGCCTTATCTCACGCCTGCGCTGCAAGGCGCGCTCACGGATGGTGCCAATGCTTGTGAGAATGAGTTGTTTCTGGGTGTCGATCTGGTGCTCCAGTGAACGCACGCCCTGATGGTCGACCGTTGCCTCCAGATAGAGTTCGTCGCGTTCGCGCAGCAGGGACTCCATGGTGCCGATGATACTGGCCAGGGTCTTTTGGAACTCCGTTCCAACGAGCAGGGGCACGAGGTTCTGCACCGTGATCTCCGGAAGAGGCCTGTCAGTGTTCCGCTTTATCTCATCCAACAGGGCGATGTCCTGTTCCAGCTGCACAAGTTCGTTCGTGAACGCTTCATTGCGTTCGATGTACAGCGGGGTCATCTGTCCCGCCCCCGTCACCTTGTTGTCCACCTTGAACTGCTGCAGCTCCCGTTCCGAATCACGCAGCAGTTCAAACACGGTGTCCTTTTGTGCACGGATGAACCGGATGACGTTGGCGGCACTTTCGGTTTTACGCTCCACGTCATAGGCGATGAAGGTCTCGGCGATGGTCTGGGCCAGGTCCCTTGCGAGCAGCGGGTTCTCGTCCACGCAGCTGATCTCCACGGTCTGCGCCCCGACATCGGCGATCTTCACCTGTACCTGCTTGATGTATCTGTTGACGAGCGATTTCCTCGAATTGATGCGGAAGAACAGGGTGGCTTCGGTGGGTTGGGTCTCCCTGCCGGGAGGCAGGTCGATATCGAGCACGCAGCTGAAGTCCGGTGTTCGAATGATGCGACCGCGCTCGAACGCATGCGTGCGCGGCGCCTTGCCGTCGCTGTAGGACAGGGTGACCCTGCCCACATCGCTCAGGTCGAGCATGATCGGCACATCCCGCACGGCCTCGTTGAAGACGGTCAATTCGCGCACCTTGAAGAAGGAGCGCGTGTAGAACTCCTCGGTCAGTATCTGTCCCTTGTTGAAATAGCTGACCTCGAGTTCCATGCGGTCCAGGACACGCCCAAGGAAAAAGGGGGAGCGCATCAGCTCAACATCGGCCTGAAGGGTCTTGTCCTCCATGAAATCCTCCACGTTGAGCACCTGCTGGGCGGTGTTGCTCTCGCGCAGTTGTACGAGTGTCCTGGCGCTGTAGGTGGGTGCGGTATACCGCAGGTAGAGGAGTGCGCTCGCCAGCGCCAGCAGCATCAGCAGGAATATCCAGAAGGTGCTCTTGCGGACGATATGGACGAACAGCCCCAGCTCGAACTCGTTGCTGAAGTTGGTTATCCGCTCCTTGTAGCTCTCGAAATTGAGGCTGCGCTGGCTTGCTTCGTCCTGTAGCATCTGCCGCTGGCTGCGTTAGTTGAATCCACGCACGATGCCGATCACGAGCACCACACTGGTCAGCAGGGTGATGATGGGGGTCAGGTCCTGCAGGAATTCGCGTGCCAGTTCCGGGTTCGGTTGCACATAGATCACATCATCCCCCTGCATGACGATGTCGGCATGTTTGAGCCCATCGATGGTCGACAGGTCGAACTCGTACACCTTACGGCCGCCGGCGGGCATGTGGCGGAAGAGCTTCACATGGGAGGCATTCCCCCTGGGTGAGATGCCTCCTGCTGAGGCCAGCGCTTCCAATAGAGTGGTATTGTTGTTCTCCAGCGGAATGATGCGGGCATCCCCGCCTCCGCCGGGAAAGACGACCACACGCCGGTTGTTCACCGTCACCTGCACGAACGGACGGTTGTAGTACTGGGTGTAGCGCTCCTCGAGCATCATCTCCGCCTCCCGGACGGTCATGCCGCTCAGGGCTACGCGACCCAGCAGGGGCAGCTTCACCATGCCGTCGAATTCGATGAGGTACAGGAAGATGTTGCGGTTCATGAACTGTGCATCGCGCCCCCCCCCTTCGCTGACCAGATCGATCATCTTGAAGCCGTCGTTGGCGAACAACCGGAACTGGATCATGTCATTGGGCTGCAGCAGCAGCTGGCCCGAGACCGAATCCGAGAAGTTGTCGAACACGTGGTCCGTGGATGTCTTGAACATGATGTCCCTGTTGATCGTGCAACTGCTTAGCAGGGCGATCACCAGGGCCAGGGACAGGGTGCTGCGCAAAAGGTGGTGCATAACCGGGCAAAAGTAACGTTCGCCGCTCAGGGTCAACGGTCCAATATGCGGTTGTAGAGGTCGGCCATGTCGTTGACCAGGCGGGTATAGTGGAACCGTTCCGCCACCAGCGGCCAGCCTGCCGCACCCATTCGTTCCCTGAGCGCCCCATCCTCCACCAGTTGCAGCAGGTCGGTCTGAAGGCCATCGGTGTCGCCGGAAGGTCGCAGCAGGGCCGTGCGGCCCATGGCCACCACATCCCCGATGCCCCCCACATGGGTGCTCACGATGGGCCTTCCCGCAGCCTGCGCCTCGATGAGGCTGACCGGGGTGCCCTCGTTGAGGCTGGTGAGGACGGCGATGTCGAGGCCCGCGTTCACGATGTCGACCTCCTTCAGCCACGAGGTGAAGGTGAGGGTGGCGGCTGGTACGACCGGCACGTCGGTCGGAACATCCAACAGGCCACGGCCGCCCAAATGCGGTCCCATCGCCACCTGGAGCCCCATCGCACGCGCACGCTCCTCCAGACGTCCGCGCTCCTCCCCGTCGCCCACGATGAAGGCCCTGATCCGCTTGGTGGTGCGCTTTTGCACGCCTGCAAGGACCTGCAGGAAGAGTTCGTGGTTCTTGATCGGGACCAGGCGCCCAACGATACCGATGGCCACTTCGTCCTCGGCCACCCCATACACAGCGCGGAAGATGGCCCGCTTGCGTTCCCTGTCCTCCCGGAACCTGCTGAGGTCGAACCCAAGGGGGATCACGCTCACCCTGTCTGCCGGGCAGATGCGATGGGTGTGCACCAACTCCTGCCGCTGCTGTTCGCTGATGGCGATTATGCGGCTCGAGCGGCGGGCCAGGTAGCGCTCAATGTTCTTGTAGAGGGCGGTGCGAACGGGCCCGAAATAGCTGTGGAAGACATGCCCGTGGAAGGTGTGCACGATCGCCTTCACACCCAGTTGTGCGGCGGCCATGCGGCCCACGGCACCGGCCTTGGCGGCATGGGTGTGTACGATGTCCGGCCGGTATTCACGGATGAGCTCCTTTATGCGGCGGTAGGCCGCACCATCACGCCAGGGGGCCACTTCCCGCTGCAGCTCGGGCAGCACCAATGGTTTCACGCCCACGGCATCCAGGATGTGGTGGCTGCCCTCCTCTGTGGCCTCCTGGCTGCCTCCCACCAGCAGGGTCTCGAAGTCCGGGGGCAGATAACGGGTGAGATAAGCCGCATTGTGCGTGGGGCCGCCCAGGTTGAACCGGTTGATGATGCGGAGTATGCGCGGCATGGATCACGATGTGGCGGGACCGGGTGCGGCCGCCCCGAGATGACGCTCCCACCATGTGGTATAGACGATGCAGGCGTGCAAAGTTGCCTCCGCCGTGCCCGGATCCGTGGAGCGTGACCGTGCCAGGAGCGCTTGCACGGCAGCTGTGGACAAGCCTGCGGCTTCCACCCGGTCCGGATGGAGCCAGGCATCCACTGCATCCCGAAGCAGGGTGTTGTACAGGTCCAGCAGCGGAACTTCGAACCCCTTCTTGCCTCGTTGCATCACTGAGGATGGCAGGAGGTTCCCGAAGGTGGTGCGCAGCAGGTGCTTTCCGCTCCCCTTGCGCATTTTTGATGCTGCGGGCAGTCCGAAGGCCAGTTCCACCACGCGCTTGTCAAGGAAGGGGGTGCGTACCTCGAGTCCATGCGCCATGCTCGTGAGGTCCACCTTGTGCAGCATCTGGTTGGGGAGCGTGAAGAGCAGGTCATGAAGGAGCACACGGTCCATGCCGGTCCACGGTCCTTCGCCGGTCCGCAGCGCGCGTTCGCGGCGGAGACGCTCCTCGGGAAGGCCTCCCCACAATCGGTGGACGAGCTTGCGGTCCGTGAACGTGGTCAGCTCCAGTGAACGCTCCGCTGCGGGCAGCCTTGCCATGCGTGCGAAGCGATCGAACTGTCGGATGCGGTCCTGCCAGGGCGACCGTCGGCTTCGGGGCAGTATGCGCCAGAGCGGGCCAAGTATCCTGATGGTGTGTTCGGCCGCCCCGGGGCTGGCCCAGCGCAACTCGGCCTGATGCTTGCGGTACCCCCCGAACAGTTCATCGGCCCCGTCCCCGCTGAGGGCCACCGTTACATGTCGGCGTGTGCGTTCACACAGGATGAAGGAGGGAAGTGCACTGCTGTCCGTGAACGGTTCGTCAATGGCATCCAACAGACGCGCATAGGCTTCTGCAAGTTCGGTACGTGTCAACCGAAAGCTGTGGTGGTTGGTGCCGAGGTGGCGCGCCACAGCCTCGGCATGAGCGCTCTCGTCGTAGTAGGGGTCCTCCACATACCCGATGCTGAAGGTCTGGAGGTCGGACTTGTGGCGCTTGGCAAGTGCGGTAACGATGCTGCTGTCCACGCCACCGCTCAGGAAGGTGCCAACGGGCACGTCCGCAACAAGTCGTATGCGCACCGCATCGTCCAGCAGTTCCATCAATTGCCGCCCCGGATCGGGTATGGGTTGCGCTGGCGGGTGGGGGAGTCTGTACCATCGCTCATGTCGGATGCCACTGGCATCGGCGTGAATGCAGTGCCCCGGCTCCAGCTTGTGGGTTCCGGCCAGCACCGTTGCAGGCGCTGGGATGAACTGGTGCAATAGCAGTTGTTCCACGGAGCAGCGGTCCAGCGTTCGGTCCACCCCCAGGGCCAGCAGCGCACGCAGTTCGCTTGCCACCAGGAGCTGCCCGCCCTTCTCCGCCCAATAGAGGGGCTTCACACCATACCGGTCGCGGGCCACGAAGAGGCTGTCGTCCTGCGCATCGTGGATGGCCAGGGCGAAGAAGCCATTGAGGTCGTGCAGGAAATCAGGTCCCTTGACAGTGAAAAGCCGCAGCACCACCTCGGTGTCGGTAAGACTTCGGAAGGTGTGGCCCTCGGCCTCAAGACGGGCGCGCAACGCGCGGAAATTGAAGATCTCGCCGTTGAAGGCGATGGTATGTCGGCCGCCGTTGTCCGTGAAAGGTTGGTGGCCGGCTGCGCTTGTGTCCAGGATGCTCAGGCGGCGATGCCCCAGCATGGATCGGCCCCGTTCATAGGTTCCCTCATCATCCGGGCCCCGATGGGCGAGGCAACGGAGCGCATCCTGCATCCGTTTCGCGGCGCATGCCGCTCCGGGAACGAGGTGGTAGGTCGCTGCGATGCCACACACGATGCGAAGGATGCAAGTGGGGGGCGGGAAGCTGAAACCGGCCCGGTTCCAACTTCCAGCTTTCGTATGTCGGCTTTACAAGTGGATCACCTCACCATAAGCGGCGGCGGCGGCCTCCATGATGGCCTCGCTCATGGTGGGGTGTGGGTGCACCGTCCTGATGATCTCGTGGCCGGTGGTCTCCAGCTTGCGGATGCTCACGCACTCGGCGATCATCTCCGTCACGTTGGCACCGATCATGTGTGCGCCGAGCAGCTCGCCGTACTTGGCATCGAAGATCAGCTTCACGAAGCCGTCCTTATTGCCGCCGGCGCTGGCCTTGCCACTGGCACTGAAGGGGAACTTGCCCACCTTGATGGCGAGGCCTTTGTCCTTGGCCTGCTTTTCCGTCATGCCCACGCTGGCCACCTCGGGGCTGCAATAGGTGCAACCGGGGATGTTGTTGTAGTCCAGCTTCTCGGGGTGGTGACCGGCGATCTTCTCCACACAGATGATGCCTTCGGCGCTGGCCACGTGTGCCAGGGCCTGTCCGGGGGTTACGTCGCCGATGGCGTAGTATCCGGGGATGTTCGTCCGGTAGAACTCGTTCACTGTGATCCTGCCCTTGTCGGTGGCGATGCCCACTTCCTCCAGGCCGATACCTTCGATGTTGGCCACGATACCGGCGGCGCTCAGCACGATGTCGCACTCGATGACCTGCTCGCCCTTGGCGGTCTTCACGGTCACCTTGCAGCCCTTGCCGGTGGTGTCCACCTTGGTCACTTCCGCAGCGGTCATCACTTCGATGCCCTGCTTCTTGAAGCTCTTTTCCAGCTGTTTGCTCACCTCCTCATCCTCCACGGGCACGATGTTCGGCATGAACTCCACCAGGGTCACCTTGGTGCCGATGGCGTTGTAGAAGTAGGCGAACTCGCTGCCGATGGCACCGCTTCCCACCACCACCATGCTCTTGGGCTGCGTGGGTAGCACCATGGCTTCGCGGTAGCCGATGATCTTCCTGCCGTCCTGGGGCAGAGCGGGCAGTGCGCGGCTGCGGGCGCCTGTGGCGATGATGATGCTCTTGGCCTCAAGCACCTGCTTCTTCCCATCGGCGCCGGTCACTTCGAGCTTCCTGTCGGCCATCAGCTTCCCGGTTCCCATGATCACGTCGATCTTGTTCTTCTTCATCAGGAACTGCACGCCGTTGCTCATGCCCTTGGCCACATCGCGGCTGCGCTGCACCATGCCGGTCATGTCGGGCTTGGCGGCCCCCACTTCGATGCCGTACTCCTTGGCATGGTTGATGTACTCGAACACCTGGGCGCTCTTGAGCAGGGCCTTGGTGGGGATGCAGCCCCAATTGAGGCAGATGCCACCCAGGGCTTCGCGTTCAACGATGGCGGTCTTAAGGCCCAGCTGGCTGGCGCGGATGGCGGCCACGTAGCCACCGGGGCCACTGCCGAGGACGATCAGGTCGTAGGTCATAGCGTTTCAGGGCGATAGTTCGGCTGCGAAGGTACGCCCGGTCGGCTACTCGCGCATCCCTACAATGCCGGGTGTGCTGTTGGCTGCGGTTCTGGAGCAGCCCGGCGTATATGCATGGTTTGCGGTACCATGGCGTGTAGTGCCTACCTTGGCCTGGCCTATCCATTCGGACCCATGCAGACCACCACCGCCGGCCAGCGCCCCACCTTTCTCACCGTTCTCTGCATCCTCAGCCTGTTCGGCGGGCTTTATGGTCTGTGGGATGGCATCCGCAATGCGTTCACCGATGCGCCCCAAAAGGCGGTGGAGGAGGCCCGCACCGCAATTGAGGAGGCCATGGTGCAGATGGAAGGCGCTGGTTTTGCGGTGAAGATGATGGAGGAAGGCCTGATAATGGCTGAAAAAGCCGCCGCCAATGCAGTTCCGCTGGGATACATCGCACTGGTCACGAGTCTGCTTGGACTTGCAGGTGTATGGTTCATGTGGAATTTGAAGAGGCTCGGGTTCTACCTGTATACCGCTGCTTCGCTGGCCGGTCTGATGCTTCCGTTCGTATTCATCGGGTTCGGCATGATGGGTCTGTTGGGGCTCGGCGTGGGTGGCTTCATCTCCGTGCTCTTCATCGTACTCTATGCCATCCACTTGAAGTACATGAACTGAAGGGGCCAATGCCTTCCCCGGTTGGCGCTGGTCCGCCCGTGCATCCGCGTTGACCGGCATCGTGTGCGTTCCCGGTCCCACCTTTGCGCCATGGCCACCCACTTCCTGCCGGACGAGCACGGCGACACGAAGCGCCCGGACCTCATCAGTGCGCTCGGGCTGCTCACCTTCGTCAATGCCGGTATCTTCCTGCTCGTTTACGCGTTCGGGGCCCTTGGCATGCTTGCGGTCTCCCAACTGCCCTACATGGAGTTCCAGGCCATGGTCCGCGAGGGTGCATCATGGATGGAGGCGGATCAATTCGATGCCATGGAACCCGTTCTGGTCATCCTGCATGGGCAGGGCGCAGCACTGATGGGGCTCTACTGGCTGCGCACGCTCATCCGGCTTTTCGGTGCGATCGGGATCTGGCGTGGTCGCAGGACCGGATTTCACCTGTATGCCACGGCACAGATGGCCGGCATCTTCCTGCCGCACCTGATACTTCCCTGGGCTCTCTTGGGCATCGGTGGGCCGCTGGTCACGGTCGCCGTCACGGCGCTGTATGGCACACAGTACAAGCGCTTGTCATAGGTTCATGCGGGATAACGGCACGCACGCTCCAATGGGTTCCGGACATGGTGTGACCTTTCTCCCACAACGAAGCGCGGTGCATCATCCACGTTTGCCTTCGAAACCATGACCGATCTGCGAACGCAGCTGCCAGGGGTGGCGCTGGCCGCCTTCATCGGCTTGGTCGCTCACTTCGCAAGTGCCTTCACGCCGGGCTGGTTGAACGGCATCCTGCTGGCGCTCCTGCTGGGCATGGTGGTGGGAAACCTGGTGAAGCTTCCGACAGGGCTGCAGCCGGGGGTC
>JBIJDX010000165.1:0-6908 GCA_044343855.1 Flavobacteriales bacterium | reverse complement strand
GCGGGCATCGGTGTACCCTATGGCAACCTGCCCGTGCTTCCCTTCGAGAGCAGTTTCTTCGTGGGAGGCGCCAACGGACTTCGCGCATGGCGGGCCCGCTCCCTGGGTCCGGGCTCGTACAGCGGGCCGCTGCTCGCCTTCGACCGCATCGGCGAGATACGCATCGAGGCCAACGCCGAATACCGCTTCAAACTGATAAGCTTCCTGGAGGGTGCCTTCTTCGCCGATGTGGGCAACATCTGGAACCGAACTGCCGATCCGCGGCGACCGGGAGGTGAGTTCAGCACCGACTTCCTGGGAGAACTGGCGGTGGGCACGGGGATGGGTGCACGCCTCAACTTCGACTTCTTCATCGTGCGCTTCGACCTGGGCCTGCAGACCAAGGACCCTGCGCTGGCCCCCGGTGAGCGGTGGATCTTCCAGCCCAAGGACCGCTTCGAAGCACCCGAACCGGTCACAGGGGCGTCCATCGCCTACAAACCCCAGGTCAATTTCAACCTGGGCATCGGCTATCCCTTCTGATGGCTACGGCACCTGCATCCGGGCGGTCGGCCCGCAATGCCTTTCCCTAACTTTGCAGCCCATCGAACAGAACCACGCAACCGATGCCGACCCTCACCACCGGAAAGATCGAAGCACTCCTGGGCCCCGACGCCAAGCATCTGCTGGACCACCAGTGCAGGACCATCGACAGATCCATGATCCACCTGCCGGGCGCCGATTTCGTGGACCGCAGCTTCGCACACAGCAACCGCACCCCCCAGGTGATGCGCAGCCTGCAGGCCCTCTATGGCACCGGTCGGTTGGCCAACACCGGCTATATGAGCATCCTGCCGGTGGACCAGGGCATCGAGCACAGCGCTGCCGCCAGCTTCGCCCCCAACCCCATCTACTTCGACGGGGAGAACATCGTGAAGCTCGCCATCGAGGGCGGGTGCAACGCGGTGGCCAGCACCTACGGAGTTTTGGGCAGCGTGGCGCGCAGGTACGCCCACAGGATCCCCTTCATCGTGAAGATCAACCATAACGAGCTGATGACCCTGCCGAACAAGTTCGACCAGGTGCTCTTCGGCACGGTGAAGAACGCATGGGACATGGGTGCCGTGGCCGTGGGCGCCACCATCTACTTCGGCAGTGAGGAGAGCACCCGCCAGATCACCGAGATCGCCGAGGCCTTCGAGCATGCGCACGAACTGGGCATGGCAACCATCCTGTGGTGCTACATCCGCAACAGCGGATTCAAGGTCGATGGCCGGGACTACCACACCGCCACGGACCTTACCGGGCAGGCCAACCACCTCGGTGTCACCATCCAGGCCGACATCATCAAGCAGAAGCTGCCTGAGAGCAACGGGGGCTACAATGCCATACCCAACTACGGCAAGACCCACAAGAAGGTGTACAGCGACCTCACCACCGACCACCCCATCGACCTGTGCCGGTACCAGGTGGCCAACTGCTACATGGGCCGCATCGGTCTCATCAACAGCGGTGGTGCCAGCAGCGGTGCCGGTGACATGGCGGAGGCGGTTCGGACAGCCGTGGTGAACAAGCGTGCCGGGGGGCAGGGCCTCATCAGCGGTCGCAAGGCCTTCCAGCGCCCCATGAACGAGGGTGTGGGACTGTTGAACGCGATCCAGGACGTGTACCTCGATAGCAAGATCACCATTGCATAGGAATAGCTGGAAGAGGAACGCTGAAAGTTGAAACGGATACCAATTCAACTTTCAGCTTTCCAGTTTCATATTTCGGCCTTCATCCTTCAACTTTGCTCCCATGGGTTGGTTCACACGCGTCAAGGAAGGGATCACCACCAGTACGGAGGAGAAGAAGGAGACCCCGGAGGGCCTCTGGTACAAGTGTCCCGAGTGCAAGGAGGTGATGACAGCAGAGGACCACGAGGACAACCTGTGGGTCTGCAGCAAGTGCGAGCACCACGAGAAGATCGGCAGCGCGGAGTATTTCGCCCTGCTGTTCGATGACCAGAAGTACACGGAGATCGCCGCCGACCTGATCGCGGGCGACCCCCTGCAATTCGAGGATACCAAGAAGTACTCCGACCGCCTCACCAAGACACGCAAGGAAACCGGACTGAACGATGCCCTGCGGGCGGCGGAAGGAAAGCTGGATAAGCACACGGTGGTGATCGCGTGCATGGATTTCCGGTTCATCGGCGGCAGCATGGGCAGTGTGGTGGGCGAGAAGATCGCCCTGGCCGCCGACCAGGCCCTGAAACGCAAATGCCCGCTCATCATCATCAGCAAAAGCGGTGGTGCGCGCATGATGGAGGCCGGTTTCAGCCTGATGCAGATGGCAAAGACCAGCGCCAAGCTCACCCAGCTGGCAAAGAAGAAGCTCCCGTACATCAGTGTGGTCACCGACCCCACCACAGGGGGGGTCACCGCCAGCTTTGCCATGCTTGGCGACCTCAACATCGCAGAACCCAAGGCCCTGGTCGCTTTCGCAGGTCCGCGCGTGGTGCGTGAGACCATCGGTCGTGATCTGCCTGAAGGCTTCCAGACAAGCGAGTTCGTGCTTGAGCACGGCTTCCTTGACAAGATCGTGCACCGCAAGGACCTGAAGCCCTTCCTGGCGAAGACCTTTTCGCTCCTAAGGGGCTGATCATCAGCGACCCACATCATACCAACGGACCGATCGCAGACCGGATCGGAAAGTTCCCTATCTTTGCGGCCTGTTACGAACGACCATGTACCTGACGAGCGAAGCCAAAAAGGCGATCTTCACGCAGCACGGCGGTTCCGACAAGAACACCGGCGGCGCTGAAAGCCAGATCGCCCTGTTCACGGAGCGCATCAACCACCTGACGGGTCACCTGAAGGCCAACAAGAAGGACCACGGCACCGAAAAGGCGCTGATGACCATGGTAGGCAAGCGCAAGCAGCTGTTGAACTACCTGAAGATGTACGACATTGAGCGCTACCGTGCGATCATTGCCAAGCTGGGTCTGCGCAAGTAACCCGGCGCCCCCAGGCCTCCGGGCCGGACGGGTTCCAACTTCCTGAACGATGAGGGGCGATCGTGAGGCACGGTCGCCCCTTTCCTTTAACATACGGCCAACGTGCCGGTACACAGGCTGACAAGAGGAAACAAGCGGAAAACAACAAGAGGAACATGAGACCACAAGGAATTCAGAAGACCATCGACATGGGCGGTGGCAAGGTCATCACCATCGAGACCGGGGTGCTGGCCAAACAAGCCGATGGCGCGGTGACCGTGCGCCTGGGCGACACCATCCTGCTGGCCACCGTAGTGGCCACCAAAGAAGCCCGCGAGGGCATCGACTTCCTGCCCCTGCAGGTGGAATACCGTGAGAAATTCAGCGCCGCCGGTCGCTTCCCAGGTGGATTCTTCAAGCGCGAGGCCCGTCCCAGCGACCACGAGGTGCTGACCAGCCGCCTGATCGACCGCGCCCTGCGCCCCCTGTTCCCCGATGATTTCCACGGCGACACCCAGGTGGTGGTGAGCCTGATGAGCTCGGACAAGCAGAACCAGAGCGACGCCATCGCCTGCCTGGCCGCTGCCGCCGCACTGGCCGTGAGCGACATCCCCTTCGGCGGACCGGTGAGCGAAGTGCGCATCGCCCGGGTGAACGGCAAGTACCTGCTGAACCCCACCTTCGCCGAGACCGAAGGCTGCGACCTCGACCTGATCGTGGCCGGCACCAGGAGCGACATCCTCATGGTGGAGGGTGAGATGCAGGAAGTGCAGGAGGCCGATATGATCGAGGCGATCAAGATCGCCCATGAGGCCATCCAGAAGCAGTGCATCGCCCTGGACGAACTGAGCGCCATGGTGCCCAGGAGCCAGGTGAAGCGCACCTACGACCACGAGAACAACGATGCGGCCATCGGCCAGAAGATCCACGACTTCTGCTACCAGAAGTACTACGATCTGGCCATGAGCGCCAGCAGCAAGGAGGAGCGCGGTGCCAACTTCGCCGCTGTGAAGGAGGCCTGCATGGCCACCTTGAGCGACGAAGAGAAGACCGACAAGGCCATGCTGGCCCGCTTCTTCAAGAAGACCCAGAAGAAGGCCGTGCGCGAAGTGTGCCTCACCCACGGCAAGCGCCTGGACGGCCGTCGCACCGACGAGATCCGCCCCATCTGGAGCGAGGTGGACGTGCTGCCCGGCACCCACGGCAGCGCCATCTTCACCCGCGGCGAGACCCAGGCCATCAACATGGTGACCCTGGGCAGCAGCATGGACGAGCAGACGATCGACCTGGCCACCAAGAAGGGCAGCGAGCGCTTCATGCTCCACTACAACTTCCCCAGCTTCAGCACCGGTGAGGTGAAGCCCATCCGCGGCCCCGGCCGTCGTGAAGTGGGCCACGGCAACCTGGCCCTGCGCGCGCTGAAGCCCGTGGTACCCGGTGTGGAGAGCAACCCCTACACCATCCGCCTGAACTGCGACATCCTGGAGAGCAACGGCAGCAGCTCCATGGCCACCGTGTGCAGCGGCACCCTGGCCCTGATGGACGCGGGCGTGAAGATCAAGGCCCCGGTGAGCGGCATCGCCATGGGCATGATCAGCGACGGCAAGCGCCACGCCATCCTCAGCGACATCCTCGGTGACGAGGACTTCCTGGGCGACATGGACTTCAAGATCTGCGGCACCGCCAAGGGCATCACCGCCACCCAGATGGACATGAAGGTGGACGGCCTGCCGTATGAAGTGCTCGCCCAGGCCCTGGAGCAGGCCCGTCAAGGTCGCCTGCACATCCTCGGCGAAATGCTCAAGACGCTGGATGCACCGCGTGCCGACTACAAGGACCACGCCCCCCGCATCATCACCATCACGATACCCAAGGAGAGCATCGGCGCCGTGATCGGCCCCGGTGGTCGCGTGATCCAGGAGATCCAGGCCGAGACCGGTGCACACATCAGCATCGACGAGGTGGACGGCGTGGGCCATGTGGAGATCATGAGCGAGAACAAGGCCAGCATCGACGCGGCCCTCGCCCGTGTGAACGCCATCGCCAACCCGCCCCAGGCGGAAGTGGGTGCCACCTACAAGGGCAAGGTGAAGACCATCATGCCCTACGGCGCCTTCGTGGAAGTGCTGCCCGGAACGGATGGCCTGCTCCATGTAAGCGAGCTGGAGTGGCGCCGCATTGAGCGCGTGGAGGACGTGCTGAAGGAGGGCGACGTGATCGAGTTCCAGGTGACCGGCAAGGACCCCCGCAGCGGCAAGCTGAAGCTGAGCCGCCGCGTGCTGCTGCCCAAGCCCGAGGGCTACGTGGAGCGCGAGCCCGCAATGGAGGGCGAACGCCGCGACCGCGGTGACCGTCCACGCCGTGATGACCGCCCCCGCCGCGACGATCGTCCTCGCCGCGATGATCGTCCACGCCGCGACTTCGGTGGCGATGGTGGCCCCGGCGAGAACTAAGCGGACAACGCACAGCACGGAGGCCGTCCCGCAGGGGGCGGCTTCCGTCGTTATGGCCCTGGTGCATATGCATTCTCGGTGCAGCGGAACCTTTCCGTCGCACATCCCGTTGAAAGGGAACGATCCACTTACACAGCGAGAGCATGGCACGTATGAGGCAGCTGAAGATCAGCAAGCAGGTCACCAACCGGGACACACCTTCCCTGGACAAGTACCTGCAGGAGATCGGCAAGGTGAAGCTGATAAACGCCCAGGAGGAGGTTGAGCTGGCACGACGCATCAAACAGGGCGATACGATCGCGCTGGAGCAGCTTGCCAAGGCCAACCTGCGCTTCGTGGTGAGCGTTGCCAAGCAGTACCAGGGACAGGGGCTGAGCCTTCCCGACCTGATCAGCGAGGGCAACCTGGGACTGATCAAGGCCGCCGGTCGCTTTGACGAGACGCGCGGCTTCAAGTTCATCAGCTACGCCGTCTGGTGGATCCGCCAGCAGATCCTGCAGGCCCTTGCCGAACAGGCACGCATCGTGCGGCTGCCGTTGAACAAGATCGGCTCGATCAACAAGATCAACAAGGCCTTCGCCAAGCTGGAGCAGGAGCATGAGCGCCCGCCCACCGCCAATGAACTTGCGGAATTGCTGGAAATGACACTGGAGGAGGTGAAATCCAGCCTGAACAACACCGGCAAGCACCTGAGCATGGATGCCCCCCTGCGCGACGATGGTGACAGCGGCACCATGATGGACGTGATGGCCAACGAGGACATCCCCACACCGCTTGAAAGCCTGATGACCGACAGCCTGCGTTCGGAGATCGAACACTCGCTGGCCGCGTTGGCCGGTCGGGAGGCGGACGTCATCCGACTCTATTTCGGCCTCGGCGGCAACCAGCCGCACACGCTGGAGGAGATCGGCCAGAAGTTCGACCTGACGCGTGAGCGGGTCCGCCAGATCAAGGAGAAGGCCATCCGCAGGATGAAGCACACCAGCCGCAACGGCGTGCTGCGCGCCTACCTCGGATAACAGGAACCCTCACCACATCGGCCGACCGCTGATCGCACCAGGTGCGTGAAGCGATCGGCCGATGCCCATTCCGGGGGCGGTGTACCTTCGTGGCATCATGGCGCACCTGCTCGCACCCTCCCTGCTTTCCGCCGACTTCGCCCACCTCCAACAGGCCGTGGAACTTATCGAGAACAGCGATGCGGCCTGGCACCACCTCGATGTGATGGACGGTGTGTTCGTGCCCAACATCACCTTTGGCATGCCGGTCATCAAGGCATTGCGCAGGCACGCCAGCAAACCGTTCGACGTGCACCTGATGATCGTGCGGCCCGAGCAGTACATCACGGCCTTTCGCGACGCGGGCGCCGACCTGCTGAGCGTGCATCTGGAGGCGAGTCCGCACCTTCATCGCACCGTTCAGGCCATCAAGGCAGCGGGCATGAAGGCGGGTGTGGCCATCAATCCGCACAGCCGCGTGGACCTGCTGGAGGATGTGCT
>JBIJDX010000164.1:0-6936 GCA_044343855.1 Flavobacteriales bacterium | reverse complement strand
ATCGATGGGCAGTTCGGAGCTGCCGCTGCGGCGCTCGGGAGGCACGCTGTCGCCGCCGCTGGCGAAGCGGTAGTGGAAGAGCAGGCGTTTGAAGCCGTGGTCATCGCCCACCTCACCACGGTAGAAGAGGCGTTTGAGGGCGGTGCTGTCGCTGCGGGTCTCCACCTGGATGGTGGGGTGCAGGTCGGGGATGACCTCCAGGCGGTACTGCAGGCTGTTGCTGGCGGCGCGTGCCCCGGCAAAGGGGGCCATGCGGTAGCTGTGGCTGCGCAGCAGGCGGCGGTCGGCGCGGAAGGTGCTGGTGCCTGCATCGGCCGCGGTGGGGCGCAGGGTGTAGGTGCTGTCGTCGAAGGCCAGGTCCAGCCGGTCGGCGCTGCGGGCGCGCAGGGTCCAGGTGACGCGGGTGCCGGCGGGCACGCTCAGGTCGCCGCTGTTCTCCACGGTGGTGGCCGGCAGGCCCAGGTAGGCCGGCGGCTCCAGCAGCAGCTTCAGGTCCAGCAGCAAGGGGTCCGCCACCGTGAGCAGGGTGTAGGTGGGACTGCGGAAGCCCTCGGCCACGAAGGCGAAATCCGTGCCCCGGCGCACGTTGCGGAAGCGATGGCTGAAGCGCTGCCCGTCCACCCGCACCAAGGGGATGCGCTGCCCATCCACCTCCACGTCCACTTGTTGGGGGATGGCCGTGCCCTCGATCCCCAGCAGCACTTCGAAGTCCTGCTGTTCGGGGACGGTGAGGCTGTCATTGAGCAGCACGAAGCGGAAGGGGGCTTCGGGCAGGAACTCGCTGCGGTGTTCCAGCAGGCGCCTGGTGGGGCCGGTGATGAGGCTGGGTGCGGCGAAGAGCAGGATCAGCAGCACGGCCAGCGGCGGCAGGGCATAGCGCAGGTGGCGGGTGTTGCGTCGCAGGTCGATGGCCTGTGCGAAGGGCACCGGAGCCAGTTCGCGGCTGCGCTGGGCGATGGCCGCCTCGATCAGGGCGCGCTGCTCGGGCTGTTGACCGGCCATGGAGCGCAGCTGGAGTGTGTTCAGCAGCTTGTCCTGCACCTGCCCGAAGTGGGTGCCCACGATACGGGCCGCTTCGGCATGGTCGATCACCGGGCCAAGGCGCTGGCGTTTGAGCAGTGGCAGTGCCACGAAGCGGCCCAGGATCACCGCCATGGTGGCCACCGTTCCCCAGAAGAGCGCGGTGCGCGTGGTGGTTCCGAAGTGACCCAGGTGCTCAAGCAGGGCGGCGCCCAGGAACACCACCACCACCAGCCCCACGCTGTAGAGGGCACCCCTGATGGCCTGGTCCGCATAGTATTTGCGGATGAAGCCATCGAGCTTGGCGATGAGCAGGTCGTAGTCGTTCTGCATACCTACACGTATCCTCCAAGGCATGCGCCCCGGTGGCGTTGCAGAACAAAGCTACGGCAATGCGCGGCCCTTTTGCCAGTGCAGGCTCACTCCACCACCACCCTCGCCTGCCACCGTTGTCCATCCTGTGCTTCCACGAGCAGCAGGTAGCTCCCCGGCGTCACGGATGCCGACAGGGTGTGCTGGTCGACACCGCCGGCCATGGCGAAGCGCTGCACCAGCCGTCCGCTTGCATCCACCAGGCGGGCCAGGGCCTGACCGATACCGGCCGGCAGCGTGATCGTGAAGCGTCCGTCGCTGGGGTTGGGGAATACGGGCAGGGAGCGCACACCGGCCTGTTCCGCCACACCCACCGTGCTCAGCACGTAGATCACGGTCACCTCGCAGCCGTTGGCGTCCGTCACCGTGAGGGTGTACGTGCCATCCGCAGGTGCGATGAGGAAGGGCTGGTCGCCTCCGATGGGCTGGCCATTGGTGCTCCAGGCGTACGAGGTGAACACGTTGGGCACGAACAGGGTGAGGCCATCGCGTTCAATGGTGACGGTGGGGCATACCACGGCGGTGTCGCTGGTGGCGCTGCAGCCTTGGGCGCTGATGGCCTCCACCCACCACAGGCCGGCGCTGTCGGGCAGCAGGCAGGGGCCGTCCGCGTTCGGCACGGTGTCCCCATCGTGGAACCATACGTAGTTGACCAGGTCGTTGGGCGTGGCGCACAGGGTGCCGTTCCCCTCGTCCTGCTGCAGGCTCAGCTCGGGTACGGCGAACACGGTGACCGTGTCGGTATCGCTGAAGCTTTGCTGCACCTGCAGGCCGATGCGTACGTTGCCCGTGGTGCCACCGGCCACATTGAAGAAGGTGGTGCCGAGGCTTCCTGTGGGCAGGTTGAAGGTGCCAAGCAGGTCGTTCTGGCTCACGGCATCCTCGTCGTAGAAGCTGATGGAATAGGGTGGCGTGTCGAGCACCAGCCCCAGTCCGGTCCAGGTGGCGGTGGTGCTGTTGTCCACGGTGCTGCTGGTGTAGGTGTTGCCTCCACCATCGGTGAGCACGAAGTAGGGGTCAGGCGTTCCCGTGCAGCCCACGAACGGAACATCGGGTTCCTCCACATCGCCGCACCAGTTGTCGTTCACGCCGGTGAGGATGAGGGTGTCCAGCACGGGCGCGCTGATGGTGGTCTGCAGGCTGATGACGTGGATGCCCGGGGTGCTGTAGGTCTGCGGAGGTGGAATTGCGGCGGTGCTGGTGCTGCCGTTGCCGAGGTCCCACAGGTAGGCGGTGATCTGCGGGCTGCCGTTGATGAGGGCCTCGAAGCTGGCCGTGACACTGCCACAGCCCGCGGTGGGGCCATAGGTGAAGCTGGTGTTGCCGCCGCTGCCGGGAAGTACGTTGAGCAACAGGCTGAAGGTTTGCGGCACATCGATGTTGAAACCGTTGAAGTTGACCGAGGCGAGCACGGCGATGTCCACGGCGAAGGTGCCCGGGGTGAGCGGGGTTCCGCACACACGCGCGCATCCGTAGGCGTTCTCCTGCGGGTAGTAAACGCTTCCCGGCGCGTTGGTCTGGAAGCTCAGGCCGAACGGCAGGCCCTGGACCCCGGTGACGGTCATTTGCTGGAAGTTGACGGTGAACCCGGTGCCGGGGTCGGTGAAGGTGGGTGGCAGCCAGAAGGTGAGGTCGGCCTGGTAGGCCACCCCGGCCGTGGCATCAGGCGGCGCGCTGGGGCAGAGCGTGGGGAAGGCGGGATCCGACACGCATGTCAGGTCCGGAACACAGCCGGGGCATTGGGCATGCAGGCAGTGGAACAGAAGCAAGGCGGGCAGCAGCAGGCTTGTGCGTAGTGTGCGTGTCATGTGTCGGGTCGGCCGGAAGTGATGACCGTGGGAAAGATAGGAGAAGACCGCGAACCTAAGGAGCCACCACCAGCGGCCAGCTCACCGACCCGCCGGTTCCCACCAGCTGGAGCACATGGCAGCCCGGTGCCACACCCCCCAGGTCGACATGCACGGGTTCGCCGTTCCGCAGGCCTGCAAGGGGGCGTCGCATCCACACACGGCCACGCAGGTCCATGCCCACGAGCACCGCATCGGCTCCGGGAGCCTCGTTCCATACCAGGGTCACCGATCCCGAGGCCGGGTTGGGCTGCATGTGCGGCCGTGGCTGTTGAAGTGTGCCGATACCCACGCCGGGCAGTTCGCCACCAACGGTTGCCATGCACCCCTGCGCATTCACCACGGTGGCGCTCCAGGTGCCATCGATCGCGGGTACGCAGCGGCCGGCCTCCCCGAACGGGGTGCCGTTGTACGTCCACGCCACGCTCAGCGGGTCGGCCACGTCAACACACAGGCTGTCGCCCCCGGTGCTCAGTACCAGCGTCGGCTGGAAGGGTGGCAGCACCATGATGCTGTCCTGGTGGTCGAAGGCCTGCACGGTCACGAGCGCCACCTCCAGCGAGCCCTGTGTGGCCCCCTGGGCGAAGGGGATGGTGCCTGCCGCATCGCCCGTGAAGGTCAGGACCCCCAAGGTGTCATCGCCATCGAAGAAGGGGTCCTTGTCGATGAGCGTGAGTTGGTAGGGAGGGGCACTGAGGATCAGGTCCAGGTCGGTCCATGTGGTGCTCGTGGCGTCATTGTCCACGGGTGAGGTGAAGGTTGCTCCGGCCGCATCGCGCCACGTGAAGAAGAGATCCGGGGCACCGATGCATTGTCCCAGCAGCTGGGGCTCCTCGATATCGCCACACCAGTTGGTGTTCACGCTGTTGACGATGAGCTGTTCCAACCGCAGGGCACGCAATTCGGTACGGAGGTCCACCACCGCGGTGCCGGGAGTGCCAAGCTCCAGTTGCAGGCCGGGTCCGCTGGCCGTGCCGCCCGGGAAGCTCCAGGAATAGGAGGGTACGAGCCCGGCTCCCGAGAGAAGGGCCTGCAGGTCCACCGTGAGGGGCGCACATCCCGCCGGGGGGCTGAAGCTGAAGCCACTGTTGCCACCGGTGCCGGGCACCACGGTGAGGCTGAACCCGAGGCTTTGGGGCACCGTGAGCGCGATGCTGCCGAGCAGCACATCCGCATCCACGCTCACCGTGGCGGTGAAGGTGCCTGCGAAAAGCGGTGTGCCGCAGATGCGCACGCACCCGTGCGGGGTTTCCTGCGGATGGTACACCTGGTCCGGCGCATCCGTCTGGTAGCTCAGTCCCAGAGGCACCCCGGTCACGCTGGTCACCCTGACCTCCTGCACATTCACCGAGAACCCTGTGTTCGGGTCGGTGAAGGTGGGGGGTATCCAGAAGGTGAGCTGTTGGTCGTAGGGCACCCCCACCTGCCCCTGGGGCGCCACCGCGGGGCAAACGGTGGGGAAGGGTGGGTCCACACGGCAGCTGCCGTCCGGAGTGCAGGTGTCGCACTGGGCGGCAAGCCGCCCTGCCAGCAGGAGTGCCGGCAGCGGGATCAGGTTGCTTAGACGGTGCAAAGTCCATGCAAGATAGATCGTGCCGTGCTGGTTTCGATGGCATGGTGCGCAGCATTCAGGATCGATACCTTTGCACATCCATGGCCAAAAAGGACTCCCGCACAGATCCCTCCTCCCTTGCGCTTCAGGACGAACCCGATGCGCGCCAGTTCGTGCTGCGGGTGGATGGCCAGCGTGCCCGGGTGGAGTATGACCGGGATGGGGACCGCATTTTCCTCACCGGCATCGATGTGCCCAGGGAGCTCGAGCAGCGCGGTGTGCGCGATGTCATCATGGTGAAGGTGCTCTCTCTCGTGGAGGAGAAGGGGTGGAAACTGGTGCCCACACACTCGGCCATCAAGGATTACCTGCGTTCCAACATGGCCTGGCAGCGCTTGTTGCTGAAGGGTGTCCAGTTGCGCTGAAGGTCCGCGTGTGCTTGAAGCATATCGGGGATCGGCCGGGTTGCTACCTTGGCCCTGCCGCGAACAGGATGGGGTCCTTGTTCGTTCCCTGTGTCGTTCATCCATTCTTCAAGTACCATGGAATACCTGCGTTCAGTTGCTCTTGCCATTCTGGTTCCGGCGTTCGCCGGGGCGGCCATTGCCCAATGCACACCCGTGCAATGCATCGATCAACTGCCCCCCGAGGGTGGCCTTTGTCCGGCGCCCGCCGTTGTGGGAGCGGTATCGCAGCCATACCAGGACGTGATCTCCTTTTACGTCACCAATTCCTGTCTCCCGGCTACGCTCTTCGATCCCGATCTCACCGGCGTTTCGGTGCGTATCACCCAGCTGTCCGGATTCACCTTCACCAACCTCCCGGCCGGCCTTTCCGGTGCAGCCAACCAGGCCAGTTATGCCTCTCCTGCATCCGGTTGCATCCTGATCAACGGGACGCCGACACAAGCGGGCGTCTTCTCGGTATCGGTGAACGTTCTCGCCAACGTGACCGCGTATCCGTTCTCCACCACCTGCGGCGGATTCGGGCTTCCCCAGAACAACAATCCCTTCAGTTACCAACGTGAACTGGTGGTGCTTCCCGATGCTGGATTTACCGGACCCGATCCCGAGGTATGCGTGGTGGACCCCGTGTTCCAGCTCGTACCCACCGGTACACAGGGCGGCACCTTCAGTGGCCCCGGCGTTGTAGGTGACCAGTTCGACCCGGCTCTTGCAGGGGAAGGGATCCACACCATCACATACACGGTGAGCGCCCAACAGGGTGCCGCCGTCGCACCGGCAACCAACACGTCCTCCATCACGGTGGAGGTCAACTCCGACTGCCTTGTCCAGTGTCTTGCCGATGCAGGTTCATTGACAGGCGGCGGAACGCTCTGCCTCACCAATGGGAATGCGTCGCTTGTAGCCGCTGCTGATGGCAACAGCACGGTACCGGCGGGCTACTCCACCTTGTACCTGCTCTCCGAGGGGGCCGGCCAGATCATCATCAGCGCCAATGCAACCCCCTCGTTCGTGGTGACAAGCCCTGGCAACTACACCATCCATACCATGGTCTATGACCAGACTCTGGACCTGAGCAACACGGCGTTCGGGATCACCGAGGTCGGCGAGCTCGTGGCGCAGATGATCCAGGGTGGTGGTACGGTGTGTGCAAGTCTGGATGTGACGGGAGCATCCTTCCTCGTGGAGGACTGCACCCCGGTGTGCGACGCTGATGCGGGCACGCTGACGGCCACCTCCTCCAACGTCTGCCTTGATGCCAATGGTCAGGCTGTGATCAGCGCCACGGCGGACAACAACGCCACGGTGCCTGCCGGTTACGAAGTGGTGTACGTGCTCACCCGCGGTGCCGGTCTGGTGATCGTGGATGCGGGTGCTGCTCCCTCCTTCACGGTGGGTGCTGCCGACAACTACACGATCCACACCTTGGTGTACGACCCCCAGACGCTTGACCTGGGCATCGTGCAGCTCGGTATCACCACGGGCTTCGATGTGAACGGCCTGCTGATCCAGGGTGGTGGCGCGATCTGCGCGAGCCTCGATGTGGCAGGTGCTGCAGTATCCGTGGAGGACTGCACCCCGGTGTGCGACGCTGATGCGGGCACGCTGACGGCCACGTCTGCCAACGTCTGCCTTGATGCCAATGGTCAGGCTGTGATCAGCGCCACGGCGGACAACAACG
>JBIJDX010000025.1:0-19673 GCA_044343855.1 Flavobacteriales bacterium | reverse complement strand
TGAACATGACGGCAGGGGTCCAGTACTGGGTGATGTTCGATACGTGGCCCGCCCCCCCCAGCCCCTGTCCGGGCACCTTCTCCATCAGTGCCCCGCCCGTGCCTCCGCCGGGGGGCTGCCTCTACACACTTACGCTCAACGACAGCTTCGGTGATGGATGGGGCACTTCGGGTGTCGGTGTCAGCGTCAACGGGGGGGCGTTCACCTGGTACACCGTCGCGGGCTCCACCAATACCGTGTACATTCCGGTGGGGGTGGGTAATGTGGTGGTGATCCAATACAATGCATCGGGTGGCTTCCAGGGTGAGAACTCCTACACCATCACGCAGAACAATGGCCTGCTCTTCGCCTCGGGAACGCCACCTGCAGCGGGCATCGCATGGTCGAACACGGTCACCTGCCAGCCGCCCCCGGCCCCCCCGGAGGATTGCGTGGGGTCCATCACCATCTGCAGCGGACAGAGCTTCAACAACAACACCAACAACACCGGCTCCGTTGCAGACCTTACGCTCTTTACCGCCGGCTGTCTCGGCGCCTTGGAGCGGCAGGGCACCTGGTACAACTTCACCATCGCCGAAAGCGGCCAGATCGGGTTCAACCTGAACCCCACGGACCCTACGGACGACTACGATTTCGCCCTTTGGGGACCCTTCCCGCCGGGAAGCACCCCGGGCACGATCTGTCCGCCCCTGAGCACCCCCCTGCGCTGCTCCTTTGCCGCACCAGCGGGCGAAACGGGAATGAATTTCGCTGCCAATGACGTGACGGAGGACCCCTCTGGTGACAAGTGGGTGCGGTACATCGACGTGGTGCAGGGGCAGGTGTACCTCATGTACATCAGCAACTTCTCGCTGAGCGGTCTCTCCTTCAGCCTGGCTTGGAACCTGCAGGGAGGCGCATCCCTGGATTGCACCGTGCTGCCCATGGAACTGCTTGCCCTGAGCGCCACCCCGCAGGGCGACAAGGTGCTGGTAGACTGGATCACCACCGCTGAATCCGGCACCGTGGCGCATGACGTGGAGCGCTCGTCGGATGGCGTTCACTTCGTGACCATCGGTCGAACCACCGCTGCAGGCAATTCCATCCAGGCGATCGACTATCGCTTCGTGGATGCCTCCCCGCTGGCGGGTGTCAACTACTACCGCCTGCGCACCATCGATGTGGACGGCGGCAGGTCCACCTCCCACCAGGTATCGGCCCGCATGGATCGAGCGGCAACCTTGATGGACCTGGTGCCCAACCCTGCCGATGACCGCATCAGCGCGCGGTTCAACCTGTTGCATGCAAGCCCAGTGGCTTGGCGTATCCGCGACATGAGCGGAAGGCGGGTGGCACACGCGACCGTTGCGGGTCTGGCGGGGTCCAATGCACTGGACCTGCCCCTGACCGGTCTGGATGGCGGGAGCTACCTGCTCGAACTGCTGGCCCCCACCGGCGAGGTGTTGGGGAATGCGCGGTTCGTGAAACAATAGGAGCGCTATTCCCTCGAACGGCTGTCGATCATGATGGTGACCGGCCCGTCGTTCACCAGGTGCACCTGCATGTGGGCCCCGAACTCACCAGTGGCCACCGGCCTGCCAAGGAGTGCTTCGAGCAGGGTACGCGCGCGGAGGTAGAGCGGCTGGGCCTCCCCGGGACGGGCAGCACGAACGTAGCTGGGGCGATTGCCCTTCACCGTACTTGCATACAGGGTGAACTGGCTCACCAGGAGAACATCCCCGTCGGCCTCGCACACATCGCGGTTCATCACCCCCTCCGCATCAGGAAAGATGCGCAGGCGCGCGACCTTGCCGCACAGCCACTCAAGGTCCTCCGGTGTGTCACCTGAACCGATCCCGAGCAGCACGAGCAGTCCCGTGCCAATGTGCCCGCACACCCGCCCATCAACGGTGACCCGTGCGCTTGTGACCCGTTGGACCAGGGCCCGCATTTCAGTAGGAGTTGTGGCGCATCCAATCATGCATGCGTTCCAGGCGCTCCTCATCGGTTCCCCGGCCCTGCACCGCATCCCGGTAGGTGCCGTACATGGGGTTCGGCAGCAGGATGAAATAGCGCGACAGCGTATCGGACATGGCATCCACCATGGGGCGGCCGTGGCCGGTGCTGCGGTCCTTGAAGCGCTCGTCAAAGTCGCGCAGCTGGTCGCCCACGAGAAGCACGATGCGGTGTGTATCGGCGACCCGGGCCCTCCGCCCGGTCTTGTCGCTGCTGCCGTCCATCAGCAACAGGTGGGTCTCATCGGCGAACGGGAATCCCATGGTCTGCAGGTTCTTGAGGGTGGACGCCTGTTCACGGATGTCCCGGTTGGTGATGTAGAACACCTCGCAGCCCTGCTCCATCGCATGACGCAGGAAGGGCAACGCACCCGGGGTCGGAAGTGCGGCAGCCCTGTCCGTCCATTCCTTCCACGTCGCCTGCTCATAGGTGCGACCATCGCGGATGGCGGTGACCTGGTAGGGGCTGTTGTCAAGCACTGTCTCATCGATGTCCACGATCACGGCGCGGGGGCGCGGATCGGTCGACCCAAGGTTCCCGGCCAGTTTCAGGCGCGCCAGCTCATAGGTCTGCTGGGCGATCCGGTAGTATTCGGCCGAAGCATGCTGCCAGAGGACCGCATCGCTGCCCTGGTGGGAAAGCCGCTCCATGGCGCTGGCTGATGGTGCAGCGGGTTCGGCGACGACAGGGGATGGTGCGGGCTGCACGCCGCGACAGGCAGCCAGGAAAAGGAGCGCGAATGGAAGTGCCGTACTCTTCATGATCGGTGGTCAATGGTCATCGGTGCGGTAGGGGCCATCATCATCAATACCTTCCAACATATCGAGGTAGCTGCCGTACCTGCTTGCGGCCAGCTGACCGGACTCAACAGCGGCGCGCACCGCACAGCCGGGTTCGCCCTTGTGCAGGCAGTCGTTGAAGCGGCAGGCCCCCTTCAGCCGGAACATCTCCGGGAATTGATCGCCGATGTGCCCCTCATCCAGGTCCACAAGGCCGAAACCCTTGATGCCGGGCGTATCGATGATGAAGCCCGGAGCCCCCCCCCCGAGGTCCAGCTCGAACATCTCGGCATGGGTGGTGGTGTGCTGTCCCTTGCCGCTGGCCTCACTGACCTCGAGGGTCCACAGGTCCAGCGCGGGGTCGATGGCATTGATCAGCGTGCTCTTGCCCACCCCGCTGTGGCCGGATACGAGCGTCACACGGCCCTGCAACAGGGCCTTGACCTCCTCCACCCCCACGCCCTTCAACGCGGAACATAGCACGGTGCGATAGCCTGCGGCCTCGTAGGTGTCCTGGTATTCGGCCATGAGGTCCATGTCCTCATCGCCGAGGTCATCGACCTTGTTGAACACCATGACCACCGGGATCTGGTAGGTCTCGGCGGTCACCAGGAACCGGTCGATGAACCCGAAGGAGGTGCGCGGCCTTGCCACCGTCACCAGAAGCAGTGCCTGGTCCACGTTGGCGGCGATGACGTGCTTGTGGTGGCTGAGGTTCACGCTGCGTCGCACGATGTAGTTGCGCCGGTCATCAAGGCCCACGATGGAACCCACCTCCTCCCCGGACCGCTGCGGCTCGATGTCCACGCGATCACCGACAGCCACGGGATTGGTGCTTTTCCAACCCTTGATGCGAAGGTTTCCGCGGGCAACACAGTGATGCAGGCTGCCATCATCGCCCCGCACGAGGTAGCGACTGCCGGTGCTTCGCATCACGATGCCCTTCTGCATGTTGGTTGGTCGGCGGCGTTGCGGCCGCTGCACAAAGGTCGTTAGTGGAACGGCGTTCTACCTTCGTGGGCTGAAGTCATCACACACCATGTCCATCCACGTCGAGCGGGTCACCAAGCTGTACGGAAGCCAGAAGGCGCTGGACGAGGTGTCCTTCAGCGTGGGAAGCGGCGAGGTGGTGGGGTTCCTGGGACCCAACGGGGCGGGGAAGAGCACCATGATGAGGATACTGACCTGCTACCTGCCACCCAGCTCGGGCAGGGCGGAGGTCTGCGGCCACGACACCGGGCGTGACAGTCTCGCTGTGCGCAGACAGGTGGGCTACCTGCCCGAGCACAATCCGCTCTACCTGGAGCTTTACGTGAAGGAGTACCTGGGCCTCATGGCCGGCATCCACGGCCTTCGGAACAGTGCCGATCGCGTGAAGGCCATGATCGAACGCGTGGGATTGGGGCGTGAGCAGCACAAGCGCATCGGCCAATTGAGCAAGGGTTACCGGCAGCGGGTGGGCCTTGCGCAGGCCATGATCCACGAACCACAGGTATTGATCCTGGACGAACCCACCAGTGGTCTGGACCCCAACCAGCTTGTGGAGGTGCGCGAACTGATCCGAAGCTTCGGCAGTTCCAGGACGGTCCTGTTGAGCACGCACATCATGCAGGAGGTGGAGGCCATCTGCGACCGCGTCATCATCATCGACCAAGGCCGCATCGTGGCGGATGACAAGGCCGTCAGTCTGCGCGCCCGCAACAGGGACCGCGCCATGCTCGAGGTGGAGTTCGATCGCGCCGTTGCTTCCGACCTGCTGGGCCGTGTGGAAGGCGTGGTGCATGTGAAGCGGTTGGATGAAAGGCGGTGGGTCGTTGCCCATGAACAGGTGAATGACATCAGGCCGGCGGTCTTCCGGTTCGCCGTGGAGCAGGGATTGCAGGTGCTGGGAATGCAGCGGAGCGAGCGCGGCCTGGAGGATGTGTTCAAGGAATTGACCGGCCGCTGAGGCCGTCGCATGCGACGGGTGTCGCTCACTTGGCTGGGAAAGATTTCCTTTGCACCCTGCCAACACGCATTACGATGCCCTATCTCTTCACCTCCGAATCCGTCAGCGAAGGTCACCCCGACAAGGTGGCCGACCAGATCAGCGACGCCCTCATCGACCACTTCCTGGCCTTCGACCCGCAGAGCAAGGTGGCCTGCGAAACGCTCGTCACCACCGGGCAGGTGGTGCTTGCCGGCGAAGTGAAGAGCAAGGCGTACCTTGACGTGCAACAGATCGCCCGTGATGTGATCGAGAGGATCGGCTACACCAGGAGCGAGTACATGTTCGAGGCGCACAGCTGCGGCGTGCTCAGTGCCATCCACGAGCAAAGCCCCGACATCAACCAGGGCGTGGAACGGAAGAAGCCCGAAGAACAGGGAGCGGGCGACCAGGGCATGATGTTCGGCTATGCCTGCCGCGACACGGACAACTACATGCCGCTGCCGCTCGAGCTCAGCCACCTGCTGCTCCGCGAACTCGCCGCCATCCGACGTGAGAAGAACAGCAGGATGCCCTACCTGCGCCCCGATGCCAAGAGCCAGGTGACCATCGAGTACAACGACGATCACACCCCCAAGCGCATCGACGCCATTGTGGTGAGCACCCAGCACGATGAATTCGTTCTGCCAAAGGACAGCTCCAAGGCTGCGGCCAAAGCCGCGGAGGAGGCCATGCTCGCACGCATCAAGAAGGACGTGGTCAATGTGCTGATCCCCCGCGTGATGAAGAAACTGCCCAAGCGGGTGCAGGCCCTATTCGGCAAGGACATCGCCTACCACATCAACCCCACCGGCAAGTTCGTGATCGGCGGTCCGCATGGCGACACCGGCCTCACCGGCCGCAAGATCATCGTGGACACCTACGGTGGAAAGGGTGCACACGGCGGCGGTGCCTTCAGCGGCAAGGACCCCAGCAAGGTGGACCGCAGTGCAGCCTATGCGGCGCGCCACGTGGCCAAGCACCTGGTGGCGGCCGGCGTGTGCGATGAGTGCCTGGTGCAGGTGGCCTACGCCATCGGTGTGGCCAGGCCTGTGGGCTTCTACGTGAATACCTACGGCACCGCCAAGGTGAAGATGAGCGATGGCCAGATCGCCAAGGTGATCGGTGGCATGAAGGAGTTCGACATGCGCCCCTACTTCATCGAGCAGCGCTTCAAGCTCCGCACCCCCATTTACGGTGAAACCGCCGCCTACGGCCACATGGGACGGGAGTGCAGGGAGGTGACCAAGAGCTTCTGCAACGCAGGCCAGAAAGCCACGGTGAAGGTGAAGCTGTTCCCCTGGGAGGAGTTGAACGCCTTGGCTGCTGTGGAAAAGGCCTTCAAGCTGTAATTGTAAAAGTTCCGCGTCGCGAGTAGCGAGTGGCGAGTGGGCCACCGCTGCTCGCGATCGCGTTTGTAAGGTCTTCCTGATCCGCCGTTCGACCCACGATGCCAACCACGCGTCACTTGCCCGATCGCCACGCATCACTCGCTTACCCATGAAGTGCTTTACCGACACCATGGCCTTGCCCCTGACTTGGGCCAAGCCAATCAACCCTATCATTATCAGCGCCTAAGAATCCCGACCGCTGCTCCCCCGACTCTTCGCTCAGCCATTCGCTGCGCATCACTCCCCATTCGCCAATCACGCTCTTTTCCACTCCTCTTTGTCAGTTGCCACCGATCCATTACATTTGCAGCCCATTTCCTGGAGAGATCATGTACGCCATCGTTGACATCGCCGGCCAGCAATTCAAAGTGAAGCAGGCCCAGAAGCTGAAAGTGCACCGCCTCGAAGCAGAGGAAGGCAAGCACGTGGAGCTGGACAATGTGCTGCTCATCAGCGACGGAAAGACCGTCAGCGTTGGCACCCCCAAGGTGGAAGGTGCCCGCATCGCGGTGAAGGTGCTCAGCCACGGCAAGGGCGACAAGGTCCTGGTATTCAAGAAAAAGCGTCGGAAAGGCTACCAGAAGATGAACGGCCACCGTCAATACCTCACCGAGCTGTGGGTGGAGGCCATCCTCGGTAAAGGCGAAAAATTCGACGCCAGCAAGAGCTCCGCCCCGGCAAAGAAGGAGGTGAAAGCCGCTGAGCCCAAGGCCAAGGGCAAAGTGAGCACAGGTACCCCTGTGAAGAAGGCGGCTGCCACGAAGGCGGCGCCGGCAAAGAAAGCCGCGCCGAAGAAGGCTGCCGCAAAGAAGGCCGCCCCCAAGAAGGACGAAAAATAACACTACGGCTTCGCGGGGAGTAATGCTCCCCTCCCCCCAAGACCCCCATAGCCATGGCACACAAGAAAGGTGAAGGCAGTACCCAGAACGGCCGCGAATCGCACTCGAAGCGGCTTGGAATCAAGATCTTCGGTGGTCAGACCGCCATCGCCGGCAACATCATCGTTCGCCAGCGTGGCACGCGCCACCACCCCGGTAAGAACGTGGGCATCGGTGTGGACCACACGCTCTTCGCGTTGACCAGCGGCGTGGTGAAGTTCGAGAAGAAGCGTGGCGAGCGCAGCTTCGTGAGCGTGGTGCCCGCCGAGCACTGAATCGCCCCCCTTTTCGTCATCGGAAGCCCCCGTCCCTCGGGGGCTTTGCCGTTCCATACCCCTACCTTTACACGCCCGACACCCTTCCTTCCACAATGCTCGAACTGCCCTTCCTGAGAGCGAACCGCGCGGAAGCCCAAGAGCGCCTCGCGAAACGCAACATCGATGCCGCCGTCCTGCTCGACCGTGCGCTCGAACTGGATGAACAGCGCCGCACCACACAGACCGAACTGGACAACCAGCTCTCGGAGCTCAACGGCCTCAGCAGGACCATCGGTGAGCTGATGAAGGCGGGCCGCAGGGAGGAGGCCGAACGCTCCAAGTCCCGCACAACCGATCTCAAGACCAGCTCCCAGACGCTCCGCGAGCGGCTCGACCAGCTCGAGGCACAGCTCCACGACCACCTCTGCACCATCCCCAATGCGCCCAGCGCCAGAGTTCCCATTGGTCGTACCCCCGAGGAGAATACAGTGGTGATGCAGGAAGGAGCGATGCCGGTGCTGGGGCCTGAGGCCAAGCCCCACTGGGAGCTCGGCGAGGATTACGGATTCCTCCACATGGACCTGGGCGTGAAGGTCACCGGCGCGGGTTTTCCGGTCTACAGCGGACCAGGCGCCAAATTGCAACGCTCCCTCATCTCCTTCTTCCTTGACCGTGCCACTGCGGCCGGCTACCGGGAGATCATCCCTCCCCACCTGGTGAACAGCGCCAGCGCGTTCGCCACCGGCCAGCTGCCCGACAAGGAGGGCCAGATGTACCACGCCACGGTGGATGACCTGTACCTGATCCCCACGGCCGAAGTGCCCATCACGAACCTCTACCGGGACGAGATCGTGGAGGCCGACAGGCTGCCCGTGAAACTGGTGGGATACACCCCCTGCTTCCGACGGGAGGCCGGCAGTTATGGGGCCCATGTGCGCGGCCTCAACCGCGTGCACCAGTTCGACAAGGTGGAGATCGTTCGTGTGGAACTGCCCGAGAACAGCTACGCCGCGCTGGAGGAGATGGTGGAACACGTGAAGGGCCTGCTGCGCGAATTGGAACTGCCCTACAGACAGCTGCTGCTCTGCGGCGGCGACATGGGCTTCGCCAGCGCCATGACCTATGACATGGAGGTGTACAGCGCGGCGCAGCAGCGCTGGCTCGAGGTGAGCAGCATAAGCAACTTCGAGACCTTCCAAAGCAACCGCCTGAAGCTGCGTTACCGTGCGGACGACAGGAAACCCCGACTTGCGCACACCCTCAACGGCAGTGCCCTGGCCCTCGCCCGCATTGTTGCTGCGCTCCTTGAGAACAACCAGACCCCCGAAGGCATCCGCATACCCAAAGCGCTGCAGCCCTACATGGGCATGGACATGATCCGCCGATGAAGCCTTCGCTGCCCATGGTCCTTCCCTGGCTGGCTACCCTGCTGTTGAGCGCCGCCTGCAGCCGACCGGCGTCGCCCGGGCAGGTTGCGACCATAGACAGCCTCATCATGGCCAACAGGGCAGCCATGCTAACCCTCCGCGAGCTCGATCATCAGCGATACCGGCGGCTCGACTCCCTGCACGGCGTTCATGGACCGGCCATCCGAGCACGGTTCGCCGACACCCTGCGCCCTGCTGAGGCCCGGTTGCTGGCACCCATCTACCTGGGCCTGCGCGAAGCGGCCCGCATGGGCAACGACCAGGTCGCGCTCCTGCAACGCATCGAGCAACGGGACCAGCGGCTTGTCGTGCTCAGGGAGGACCTCGCAACCGCACGCATCCCATTGCCCGACGCGGCGGCCTGCATCGACCTTGAGCGGCAGGCTCAGGCATACGACCACCGGCAATTGCTGACCGCCATCGAAAACTACCGCATGGCCCAGGGGGTGTGGGAGCAATGTGACAGCGTGGAACACGTTCTCGCCCATGCGGGCCTGCAGCCATGAAACACCTGCTCCTCCTGCTCCTGCTGGCCTTCGCCGGCGCCGGACCCATCCAGGCACAGCCGGGAACGGATGAGCAACTGGCTGCGCAGTACTTCCAGCAGGGAGACCTGGAGCGTGCAGCCCTTTACTACGACAAGCTCCATCGCAAACAACCGAACGACCACTACTACGGGCAGTTGCTCAAGTGTCACATGGGACTCAACGACCTGCAAAGCGCGGAAAAGTTGGTGAAGGAACAATTGCGGCGACGCAATGGCGAGGCCCGGTTCATGATCGACCTGGGACGCGTGCTGGAGGCAGGGGGCGAGCCGGAAAAGGCGCAAAAGGAATACGACAAGGCCCTGAAGGGCATGCAGGAGGACCAGAACAGCGTCCGCAGCACGGCCAACGCCTTCCTGGAAGCCAACAAGCCGGACCTTGCCCTTGCGGCGTATCAACGCGGTCAACGCAACGCACCGGAAGGCGTCAATTACCATTTTGAGATAGCCGGTGTACATGCCCTGCGCGGAGACCTTCCGGCGATGATGGGGTCCTACATGGACCTGCTTGCGTCCAACGAGGCCTACCTGGCATCCGTACAGAACGCGCTGGCACGCCATGTGGACTTCGAGCTCCAGGACCAGCGCAGTGATGCCCTGCGCACCGAACTGCTGCGCCGCATCCAGCGGGAACCGGACCGCACCGTTTTCCCCGAACTGCTCATCTGGATGTACATCCAACAGAAGGACCTCAACGCGGCCTTCATCCAATGCAGGGCCCTGGACAAGCGTCTGGACGAGGGCGGTCACAGGCTGATCGAACTGGCAGGGATCGCCGAGGCGAACGGGGACCACCATACTGCGTTCAAGTGCTATGACCAGGTGGTCTCATTGGGCCGGAACGACGGACTTTACGTGCAGGCGCGGATGGGGGCGGTGCGCGCACGCTACAGGCAACTCACCGAACAGGCGGAACCTCCGGTCGCCGAGCTGCAGGAACTGGACCAACGCATGTCCACGACGGTGCAGGAATTGTCCGACCCGATCGGCACACTTGACCTGCTGCGCGACCGCGCCCACCTGAAAGCTTACTACCTCAACGACGGTCCGGGCGCCATCGCCCTGCTGGAGGAGGCCATCCGGCTGCCCATGCTGGACGCCCGGTACCGGGCGAAACTGAAGCTCGACCTCGGTGACGTGCACCTCATCCATGGGGATATCTGGGAGGCTTCGCTGCTCTATTCGCAAGTGGACCTGGACCAGAAGTACGACCTGCTCGGCCACGAGGCCCGCCTGCGCAATGCCAAGGTCTCGTTCTACACCGGTGACTTCCTGTGGGCGCAGGCACAGCTCGACGTGCTCAAGTCGAGCACGAGCAAACTCATCGCCAACGATGCCATGGAACTCAGCCTGCGCATCAGCGACAACCTGGGTCTGGACAGCAACGCCACGCCGCTAAGCCTCTTCGCCGAGGCTGAACTGCTGCGCAGGCAGCACCGCTACGCCGAGGCACTCGCAGTGCTCGACAGCCTTGACAGGGCCCATCCCATGCACAGCCTGGGCGACGACGTGCTTTTCGAACGCTTCCGCATCGCCCGCGTGCGCAAGGCCCCCCAGGAAGCCGCATCGCACTTGGAGCGACTCGTTGAACAGTACCCGCTGGAGATCCTCGTGGACAACGCCCTGCTTGAACTCGGCAAGCTCTACGAGATCGACCTGAAGGACCCCGCCAAGGCCATGAAATGCTACGAGAAGCTGCTCTTCGAGCATACCGCAAGCATCTTCGTGCCCGAAGCCCGCACCCGCTTCAGGGCGCTGCGCGGGGATGGGTCCGACCTGCCTGAAGAACTGCGACCCGACGCTCCGAAGCCATGATCGTCTACAACGTCACCGTGAACATCGACATGGACGCGCACGAGGAATGGCTCGCCTGGATGAAGGAGGTGCACATGCCCGACGTGATGTCCACGGGCCAGTTCGTTGAGAGCCGGCTGCACCGCGTGCTCGCCGCTGACGAGGGCGGGCTCACCTATGCCGTGCAGTACACCGCCCCCGACATGGCGCATTACGAACGGTACCGCGATGAACATGCGGCACGCCTGCAGGGGGATGCACATGCACGTTTCGGTGGTCGCTTCGTGGCCTTCCGCACCCTGCTCGAGGTGGTCCACCAGCGATGAGCAGCGTCCGGCCCAAGAAGCACCTCGGCCAGCACTTCCTGAAGGAGGAGGGCATTGCGCAACGCATCGCGGAGAGCCTCACCGGGCACGGGGACCCCGGTCACGTGCTGGAGGTGGGCCCGGGAACGGGCGCGCTGACGAGGCACCTGATCGCCCTGCAGCGGTGGCCCATCACATGCTACGAGGTGGATACCGAATCAGTGGCCCACCTCAGGACCCATCACCCAACCCTCGACGTGCGCTGTGAGGACTTCCTGCGCATGGATCCTGCGGCGGTCACCTCCGCTCCCTTCGCGGTGATCGGCAACTTCCCTTACAACATCAGCACCCAGATCGTGTTCAAGGTGCTTGAGCATCGGGACCGATGTACCGAGATGGTGGGCATGTTCCAGAAGGAGGTGGCCGACCGCATCCGTGCCACCCATGGCAGCAAGACCTATGGCATCACCAGCGTGCTCACCCAGGCCTTCTACGAAGTGGACCTGCTGTTCCATGTGGAACCGGGCAGCTTCATCCCTCCGCCCAAGGTGCGCAGTTCAGTGATACGCTTGCGCCGCAATGCCACGGCCTCGCTGCCCTGTGACGAAGCGCTGTTCTTCCGGGTTGTGAGGACCGCCTTCAACCAGCGCCGCAAGACCCTGGGCAACGCGCTGAAACATCTGCCCGAACTGAAGGCCCCGCCACCTGCTGAGTTTGCCGGAAAACGCGCTGAACAGCTCGGTGTGGCGGACTTCATCGCCCTCACCTGCGCCATCGCAGGATACTGAGGCCATCACACGGCCACCGGCGCGTGCCTGTTGCCTACCTTTGCCAACGTTCCCACAACGGGGTCATCCTATGCACGAGCGACAATGTCCTTCGAGCTCACAAAGCCGATCCTGGACACCATCCGGCACGATGTGGCGGAGGGTCGTGACAGCGCTGTGCAGGCGCTCCTGAGCGAACTCCACCCCGCTGATATCGGCACCATCATCGACCGGCTGGAGATAGACTCCGCCGTGTACGTGTACCGCCTGCTGGAACCTGAGGAGGCCGCCGAGGTCCTCCTCGAACTTGCCGAGGACACCCGGGAGGAGTTGCTGAACTCACTCACCAGCCGTGAGATCGCGGAGGATGTGCTCGAGCACATCGACTCGGACGATGCTGCGGACGTGGTATCCGAACTGTCCGAGCAGAAACAGCGCGAGGTGATCGCCCTGTTGGATGACCAGGAACAGCGTGAGGACCTCCAGGAACTGCTGACCTATGAGGAAGGCACCGCCGGTGCCCTCATGGCCAAGGAGCTCGTAAGTGTGCGTGCCGATGCTTCCGTTGCACGCGCGATCGTGGAAATGCGACAGCAGGCCCGGGAAGTGGAGCACGTGTACACCGTGTATGTCGTGGACAAGGACGACCGCCTGGGCGGCATCCTTCCACTGAAGGATCTTCTGTTCTCAGCTGAAAGCACGCGGACCCTGATCAAGCATATCTGCGAAACGGATGTGGTGCGCGTGCAGGTGGATACCGATGCCGAGGAGGTGGTGAACCTGATGAAGAAATACGACGTGGTGGTGCTGCCCGTTGTGGACAAGGACCAGCGGCTGGTCGGTCGCATCACCTTCGACGACGTCATGGACGTGATGAGCGACGAGGCCACCGAGGACTACCAGCTGGCCAGCGGTATCAGCGAGGACGTGGACGCCACCGATACGCCCCTCGTGCAGGTGCGCGCCCGTCTGCCCTGGCTGCTCATCGGGCTGGCCGGCGGCATCCTGAGCTCACGCATCATCGCGCAATACGAGGGTCAGCTGAGGATAGAGCCCGCCATGGCCTTCTTCATGCCCCTGATCGCTGCAACGGCGGGCAATGTCGGGGTGCAATCCAGCGCCATCGTGGTGCAGGGACTCGCCGCAGGCACCCTTGACGGAGTGAACCTTGCGGGCCGCCTGTGGAAGGAGTTGCGCGTTGCGCTCTTCACCGCCCTGGTCTGCGGAGTGCTGATCTTCGGCATCAACCTTGCCCTTGAACAGTCGCAGGCCCTCACCTTCACGGTGAGCATCGCCCTTTTCAGTGTGATCGTGACGGCGGCCATGTTCGGGACGGTAACACCCCTGCTGCTCGACCGCGCGAAAGTGGATCCCGCCCTGGCAACAGGTCCCTTCGTCACCACATTGAACGATATCGTGGGACTCCTCATCTACTTCACGCTGGGGCACCTGATGTACGGCCTCTTCCCATGAGCATGCACATCGCCGTGGTGGATGCCGTCCATCCCCTGCTGGCCGAAAGGCTGGTGCTCGCCGGGCACCGGGTCACGGCGATGCATCACCTGGATGATCATGCCCTTGGGCAGGCCCTGCATGATGTGCAGGGCATCGTGGTGCGGAGCCGCCTGCTCAGCGGCGAGCTACTACGTCAGGCCATGTCGTTGTGCTTCGTGGCACGGGTGGGATCCGGCATGGAGAACATAGACCGATCGTATTGCGAAGCCGCCGGCATACAGCTGATGAACAGCCCCGAGGGCAATCGCGACGGAGTGGGCGAGTGGTGTGTGGGACACCTGCTGACCCTGCTCAAGCATACCCATCGTGCGAACTCCCAGGTACACGCAGGGCTTTGGGACCGCGAGGGCAATCGGGGTACGGATCTCTTCGGTCGCACCGTTGGCATCATCGGGTTCGGCCAGATGGGAAGTGCCTTTGCAGAGAAGCTTGCCGGCTTCGGTGTGCACATCCTGGCCCATGACAAATACCGCAACGCATTCCCCCACGCAGTGGAACCGGCAGCCCTGCGGCGCATCCAGGAGGAGAGCGACGTGATAAGCCTGCACCTGCCCCTGAACGTGGAGACCAGACGGTATGCCAATGCCGCATTCTTCAATGCCCTTGCAAAGCCCGTATGGTTCCTGAACTCCTCCCGCGGGGCTGTGCTGGATACCGCAGCCCTGCTGGATGCGATCGACGACGGCCGGGTGACGGGGGCTGCATTGGACGTACTGGAATACGAACGTCCGGACCTGTCCTCCCTGGACCCCACCATCGAACCCGCCACCCAGCGACGCCTGCTCGCCAGCGAACGCGTGATACTTACACCCCATATCGCCGGAGTCACCCATGAGGGCAGCGTCAAAATGGCCCGCATTCTCGCCGACAAGATCATCGACGCCTTTCCATGTTGACCCGGATCCTCCCTGCGCTTTTCATCATGGCCCTGACATCCGCCTGCTCCCCCCCCCTGCGCAACACGCAACCCGAAGTGCATGGCCACAGGGGGTGTCGTGGCCTGCTGCCGGAGAACAGCATCGAGGGACTCCGGAAAGCCGCCGAACTCGGCTGCGATCACCTTGAACTCGATGTGGTGCTCAGCGGTGATGGACAGGTGATCGTATCGCATGAGCCATGGATGAACCCCGCGATCTGCCTGGGACCTG
Source organism: Flavobacteriales bacterium (assembly GCA_044343855.1). Lineage (GTDB taxonomy): Bacteria > Bacteroidota > Bacteroidia > Flavobacteriales_F > PHOS-HE28 > PHOS-HE28. The sequence continues at coordinate 4,907 of JBIJDX010000025.1, read as the reverse complement.
ACGGCGATCCGCTCACGGAGGAGCTTGGAAGAGCGCTGAACATCCACCACATGACAGTGGAGGAGATCCAGCGGTGCGATTGCGGCAGCTTGAGGCAGGACCGCTTCCCCGATCAGGAACCAAGGCGCACCGTGAAACCGACCCTGCGCGAGGTGGTGGAGGCGGTGGATGAGCACGCTCTGCTGAGCGGTTCGCCCAACCCATCCTACAACATCGAGATCAAGAGCGACCCGGCGTGGTACGGGCTGTACCAACCCGAACCGCGGAATTACGTGCGCCACGTGCTCTCCACCATCGATTCGCTCGGTATCGGTGAGCGATGCCTGATACAGTCCTTCGACCCTGCAATTCTGGAGGCCGTGCATGCCGAACGCGCCGATCACCCCGTTGCGCTCCTCGTGGAGAACACGGATGGGCCGCAGGCCAATCTTGACCGGCTATCGTTCAGGCCCACCATCTACAGTCCCCGATACACGCTGGCAGACGAAGAACTCCTGAAGTACCTGCGCCTTGCGGAGGTGGAGCTTGTTGTATGGACGGTGAACGAGCCCGATGACATCCAGCGGATGATAGAACTCGGTGTGGACGGCATCATCAGCGACTACCCGGACAGGGTGATCGGCATGCTCGCATCCCGCTGATCACCGGCTCCTTGCGAACCAACGATCAGGCTGCCCGTTGAACGTCGCGGGATCGTTGGGCACCATGTGTCGCACCCATGATGCTATTTCAGTACGAACCGCGCGGTGGTTCGGCTTCGCTGCTCCAGCAGCACTTCCCGCCCAGCAGTGAGCCGTTCCAAAGTGGCCTCGTCGTAGTGCCGCACCGTGACCAGTTCACAGCCCTCGTTGTAGCGCACTTCATAGACCTTGCGCAGCTCCCCGATCAGCTGGCGGCCGCGCGGCGTGTCGTCCACCACCACACTGAAGGCCAGGGCACTGTTCTGCATCAGGTCGATGCGCACGTTGTGCTGCGCAAAGAGCCGGAAGATGCTGCCGAGGTTCTCCTCCACGATGAAGGTCAGGTCGCGGGGTGTGATGCTGATGAGCAGCTGCTTCGCTTTCACGATGAACGATGGCACCAGTGAGTCGCTCTCGCTCACGTCGTTGATGATGCTGCCCGGCGCAGCCAGGTCCATGAAGGAGCGCACGTACAGCGGGATGTGCTTCTGCTGCAAGGGTTGCAGCGTGCGTGGATGGATCACGCTGGCACCGAAGTAGCTAAGCTCGATGGCTTCCCGGTAACTGATGTGACCGAGCAATTTGGTATCCGGGAAGCGCTTGGGGTCGGCGTTGAACATACCGGGCACATCCTTCCAGATGGTGACGCTCTCCGCATCGAGCAGGTAGGCGAAGATGGCCGCCGAGAAGTCCGAACCTTCACGGCCCAGCGTGGTGGTGAAGCCTGCGGCCGTGGAACCGATGAAGCCCTGGGTGACCACCGGATAGTGCACCGCCTCCTGCCCTTCGCCGCTGCCGAACTGCTCCTTCACCAGCGTAGCACTTGCCTCCCAATCCACCCGTGCGGAGCGATGCAGCGCATCCGTGCGCACCAGGTCCCGTGCATCCATCCACGAGCAGGTCCCCAACTCGATGCTGAGGAACGCGCTGACGATCTGCGTGCTCCAGCGCTCACCATAGCTCACGACCTGATCGTAGTCCTGATCGGCATTCCCGGTGGGTGTTCCGCCGAGCAGCTCCTCCAACTCCTCGAAACACTCCAGCAGCCACACCTCCGCTTCATCGAATCCGGGTACCACCTCGCGCAGCACGGCAAGGTGCTGTTCACGCAGCACATCCAACTGTTCGCGCACATCCCTGCCATCACGCCAGTCCCATACCACGCGCTCCAAGGCGTTCGTGGTCTTGTCCATGGCACTCACCACGATGAGGATGTCCTCGCCGGGGAAATGCTTCAACACACGGGCCACATTGCGCACGCCGGCCGCATCCTTCACGCTGGCACCACCGAACTTGAAGACTTTCATGGTTGAATGCGTCGTGAGTCGGTAGTCGCTTGAGTCCTCAAGTCCGGACGCAGCCTGTTGAGCACGCTGCTAAAGAAACTTCTTCGGGTTGTTCGCCATGAAGTTGAGCAAACTGCCGACCTCTTCGGCAAGGGCATAAAGCTTTTCATACTCGTGCTGTTGGATGTACTCGCAAGCCAAGGCAAAGTCCAGCCATACTTGGGTCTCGCACAACTCGGTCTCACAATCGTTCAACTTCGCTTCGAAGTACTTCTGCGAACGACGACGCCGGTAAGCTTCGGCCAAATTGGTGACAACCGACCTCGAGCTCCGGCGGATCTGGTCCGTCATGCTATACTGCTCCTCCTTCGGGAACTTCTTGGTCCGGTGGAAGATGGCCATCGAGAGCTTGAAGCCTTTCTGGTATGCGAAGAGGTCTTGCACCTTACCCATGGTCATTGCGTTTGATGGTTTCAGCGAACCTACCACTGAAACTGCCTCATGTCCAACTCACTCCCGGCTCATTTAGGCTCAGTGGACTTAGGACTCATCCAGAAAAAGCAGACTCCCCACTCAGCGAACTTACAGCTCAAGCAGAATTACCGGATTTCCAGCTCATCACCCGTTCCCCACCAATCGCCCGATGTCCTCCCGCGTCATCCTACCGTTAACCCATTGCGGGTCGAACTCGGCGCCCATCCGTTCATAAAAGCGCATGGCATCCTTGTTCCAATCCAGCACCTGCCAGGTGAGGTGGTGGTAGCCGCGGTCCAGAGCGACCTGCACACAGGCGCGGAACAGCTTCTCCCCGACCCGCTGCCCGCGCGCGGCTTCCGTCACCACGATGTCCTCCAGGTAGCCCACCCGGCCGCGCCAGGTGGAGTAGCGCTCATAGCATACCGCCATACCCAGAAGAACCGAAGGGACTCCCGGCTCAGCGGACTCAGTGGACCCATTGGAATCCCGACTCCACTCCTCCTCCGCCACCCAGCCCCACCATACGGGCTTCTCCCCGAACCCGGCATCGCGCATCTGCTCCTCCGTCACGGTCACGGCCTCCGGCTCCTTCTCGAAGGTGGCCAGCTCCCGTACCAGGGCGAGCATCTGCGGCACATCGCGGGCCTCCGCCCTTCGGATGACAACGTTCATGGGCACAAAGAAAGCGGTGCCGCATCTTTGCGGTATGTCCGAGATCAAGACCCTCTCCGAGTTCATCGTTGAACGCCAGGCCGAGTTCCCCGGCGCATCGGGCGACCTGAGCAGCCTGCTCACCGCCTTCCGCCTCGCCGCCAAGATCGTGAACCGCGAAGTGAACAAGGCCGGGCTGATGGCCGACATCCTCGGCGCGGAAGGTACCGAGAACGTGCAGGGCGAGGCCCAGCAGAAGCTCGATGTCTATGCCAACAACCTCTTCATCCGCATGATGAAGACCCAGGGTGCGGTGTGCGCCGTGGCCAGCGAGGAGAACGACGACATCGTGCACTTCGACAACGGCGGCAAGTACGTGGTGACCATGGACCCGCTCGATGGCAGCAGCAACATCGACGTGAACGTGAGCATCGGCACCATCTTCAGCATCTATAAGCGCATCAGCACCGGACCCAAGGCCACGCTGGAGGACTTCCTGCAGCCTGGCAGCGCACAGGTGGCGGCAGGCTACATCGTTTACGGCAGCAGCACCATGCTGGTGTACAGCACCGGCCACGGCGTCAACGGCTTCACGCTCGACCCCAGCATCGGCACCTTCTGCCTCAGCTACCCGGACATGAAGACACCCGCCGATGGAAAGATCTACTCCATCAACGAGGGCAACTGGTACGAGTTCAGCGATGGCGTGCGCAACTACATCGACGCCTGCAAGCAGAAGAAGATGAGCGCGCGTTACATCGGCAGCCTGGTGGCCGACTTCCACCGCAACCTGCTCAAGGGCGGCATCTACCTCTACCCCGGCACCACCAAGGCACCCAAGGGCAAGCTGCGCCTGCTGTACGAGGCCAATCCCCTGGCATTCCTCGTGGAACAGGCCGGTGGCATGGCCACCGATGGCACCACCCGCATCCTGGACCTGAAGCCCACCGAGCTGCACCAGCGCTGCCCGTTGTACATCGGCAGCAGGAACATGGTGGAGGCGGCGATGAAGGCGTGACCCACTCTTCGGGCGTGCCCCTCTCCCTGCCCACCGTCCTACCGCCCGGGTCGGGCCATCCGCTTTAGGCCCGCTGGTCCGTGCCGCGCGGGTGGCACTCTGGGGCCACCTCCTGCCGTCGGTGTCTCCTCGTTGCTCACCCGCGCAAGGCCCGCACTGCGCGGGCGCTGCCGCTACTGTCCCTCACGCAACACCGCGCTACCTTTGCCCCGCTCCCGAACCCGATGCCCGCACCATGCGGCACCGGGTTTCGGGCTTTTCACCGTCCATGTCCATCGCCTCCCTCCCCGACCTCCTTTCCCTCTACCGCTTCGATGCGCGCGTCGCCCGCGTGGCCGATGGCCTGCGTGAAAAGGCCGCCCGCGTGCGGATCGCCGGCACCATCGGTTCGTCGCAAGCGTTCATCGCCAACGCCGTGATCGACCAGCGCGGTGGCGTGCACGTGTTCGTGCTCACCGACCGCGAAGAGGCCGCGTATTTCATCAACGATCTGGAAGCGCTGGTCGGCGGTACTGCACCACGTTCCAGTGGCGCACCGGTTGCGTCGACCCACCGGGTCGACCACAGTGCGACACCCCAGCTGTTCTTCTACCCCGCACCCTCGCGATCGGCCTACGACCCCGAAGGGCACCATGACGGCGAGCGGGTGACGCGCACGGAGGTCCTGGAGGCGCTGATGTCCTCGCCCGGACGGTCAGCGCCGCTGGTCATCGTCACCTACCCCGAAGCCCTCATCCCCCTCGTGATCGGCAAGGAGGAGATGGCAAAGAACACCCTCACCATCAAACGCAACGA
>JBIJDX010000163.1:0-6979 GCA_044343855.1 Flavobacteriales bacterium | reverse complement strand
TCCTCTATTGGCAGTACGCCTTTGGCAGTGCCATCACCTGGCCATATGTGAATGAGGGTTTCACGAACTGGGCATCCCCTCACCTGCTGGAATTCTGGTTCGCGCCCAACAATGGCCTGTTCCTGAACACCCCATTCTACCTGCTGGTGCCCATCAGCATGGGATGGCTGTGGCGCACCCGGTATAGGTCCACATCCATCGCTGCCATGCTCGCCATGGTGGCTACAAGCTACATCGGCGCCTCGTGGTGGGTATGGCACTTCGGGTGTGGTTTCGGTGGGCGCATCATGGTGGAGTACATCGCGCTGTTCGCCGTTCCACTGACGGCCTTGACGGACGTGGTGTTGCGCCGCGTTGGACGGTGGATGCCCATCACCGTGTTCTGCTTCCTCGCCGCCTACAACCTCAAGCTGGTATACAGCTTTGGGGACTGCTGGTTCCACGATGTCTGGGACTGGCAGGCGTTCGGCCGGATGCTGTTCGGCCCTACCAAGTGATCGGGCAACAGGCCTGCGGGGCGGTGCGCTGATGCCCCCTACCCCGGGAACACCCGCCCGGCCAGCTCCACGCAGCGCTCCAATTGCGCCAGGTCAAGGCCAGTGCGCAACCCGCGCTCCTCCATATGGTGCACGAAGAGCTCCATCTGGAGGTTGCCCACCAGTTCGTCCTCGGCCATCGGACAACCGCCGTACCCTTTGATCGCGCCATCGAACCTGCGACAGCCGCCATCCCACGCAGCCTGGGTCTTGGCCTTCCAGTTCTCGGGGCTGCAGTGCAGGTGCGCACCGAACTCCACCGCGGGCAGCGCAGGCACCAGCGCGTTGAACATGCTGGTAATGTCCTCGGGCCTGGCCACACCCACCGTGTCGCTGAGGGCAATGATGCGCACACCCAATTCCCGCACCAGCCGCTCGGTCCAATGCAGTGCCACCTCCGCGTTCCACGGATCACCGTACGGATTACCGAAGGCCATGCTGATGTAGACGACCAGTTCCTTGTTGGCCGCCCGGGTAAGCTCAGCGATGCGTGCGATCCGCCCCCAGGAGCCTTCGATGCTGGTGTTGGTGTTGCGCCGCTGGAAGGTCTCGCTGATGCTGAACGGATAACCCAGGTAGGTGACGCTTTCCTGCTCCACGGCCTGTTCAGCACCGCGTTCGTTGGCAACAATGATCAGCAACTTGCTCGTGCTTCCACTGCGATCGATGCGTGACAGAACATCAGCCGTGTCCGCGAGCTGCGGAATGGCCTTGGGGCTGACGAAGCTGCCGATGTCGATGGTGTCGAAGCCCACGCGCAGCAGGGCGTTCAAGTACTCCACCTTCAGATCGGTGGGGATGAAGGGCCCGATGCCTTGCATGGCATCACGGGGACATTCGATGAGCTTGATGTCGGTCATGTCGATCCCGGATATTCGTTGAAATGCGCAAACCACGGATGCACACAGATGCACACGGATGAATGCCTACCCTGCATGAGCATGGGAAATGCGCAAACCACGGATGCACACGGATGAATGCTCATGATGCTCAGAGCACCACACGTTGCCATGTAAGCTTGGCGTGTTTGAAGTTGATGATCAGACCCACTCGTAGTCCTGTCAGGCCAAGGTAGTTCAGCATCTGTCCTTTCTCCTGATCACCAATGCGGTCGATGGTCTTGGTGTCCACAATGATCCTGTTGCGCACAATGAGGTCTGGTACATAGAACCCGACCTGAACACCCTTGTACAGCACATCGAACTGGGGTTGTTGCTCGAATGGGACACCGCGCAGCCGGAATTCCACGCAAAGGGCGTTCTAGTAGGGTTTTTCAAGCAGTCCGTGCCCCATGACGTTCAGGACTTCCATAGCCGCCCCGAGTATCTCCTCTGTGTCCTGAGCAAACAACAGGTTGCTGCTATTCATCCCCTGGGTCATGGTTTCAGGTATCCGTGTACATCTGTGTGCATCCGTGGTTTGAATGCTCATGCCTTTCGCGAAGCGAAGGCTTGATTGATGCGCTTGACAAGTGAAGGACCTTCATAGATAAGTCCGGTGTACACCTGCACCAGATCGGCACCGGCATTCAACTTCTCCAAGGCTGCTTCGGCACTGTCGATGCCTCCTACGCCGATGATGACCAAGGGACGCGGCAACCGTTGTCGCAGGTAGCGGACAACTTCAGTACTGCGCTTCCGGACCGGCGCACCGCTGACGCCCCCCGCCCCCATCGCCTCGACATCAGCTTTCGGCGTGGTCAGTGTGTTGCGCGATATGGTGGTGTTGGTGGCGATGACCCCTGCGATACCGCTTTCCTTCACTACGGCACATACATCATCCAGCTGCGCATCGGTGAGGTCGGGCGCGATCTTCAGCAAGATGGGCTTCGGGCTGATCCTCCGATCATCTGACCTTCTGATCATGTGATCGCTCATCTCCTTCAACCTCCCCAAGATCTCCAGCAACGGCCCCTTCTCCTGCAACTCCCTTAACCCTGGCGTGTTCGGACTGCTCACGTTCACCACGAAGTAGTCCACCACCGGGTGCAACGCCTCGAAGCACGTGACGTAGTCGTTAACGGCCTGCTCGTTCGGCGTGCTCTTGTTCTTGCCGATGTTGCCGCCTACGATGATGCCGGCCTTCCGCTTGCGCAATCGCTCGACGGCCTCCACCACACCGCCATTATTGAAGCCCATGCGGTTGATCAGCGCGCGGTCCTGGGGCAGGCGGAAAAGGCGCGGCTGCTCGTTACCGGGTTGGGGCTTGGGCGTGAGCGTACCCACCTCGATGAAGCCGAAGCCCAAGGCGGACATCGCATCCATATGCTTCGCGTCCTTGTCCATGCCGGCAGCGAGGCCCACGGGAGAAGGGAAGCGAAGGCCCATCACCTCCACCGCTGCCTTTGCAGGGGGGGGGGCGCCACCGGCCAACGCAAGCGCTCCCGGTAGTTTGGCCGCCAACTCCAGCAGACCGAAGGTGAAGTGGTGCGCCCGCTCAGGGGGCATGGAGAAGAGCAGTGGACGGAGGAGGCTGTACATCGGGGCGAAGGTACCGGCATCACCGCGTGTGCAGGATCACCGCAAGGTCCACCGCACCCCCAGAAAACCGCGCCGACCGATCAAGGGCGCGAAGGCATACCCCGTATCGAAGGTGTAGCCGTTGGGGTTGGTCACGGGATCGTCCGCCGAAGCGTCAAAGGGATCGAAAGGCCGCAGCAAGGCATCGGTGGGCACGAAGTCCAGCAGGTTGCGCACGCCGCCATACACTTCCCAGCGGTCGTTGAAGGTGTGGCGCACCTGGAGGTTCAACAAGGCATAACCCGGTGTGTACTCCGGTCGGAAGTCGTTCGGAAGCACCACCGCCCGCATCGGACCGTTCCATTGGCCCGAGAGGTCGGTGCTCCACCGCCGCCACTGGTGCCCCAGCGTAACCGTGCCCGACCATTCCGGCGCGAAGAACTGGGCCTGCCGCTCCAGCCGTCCATCCGAGGCACGGTACTCGAAGTACACGTCCATCCATGTGACACCGGCGTAGAGCTTCCAGGCCGGGCCCCAACGCGCATCGATGTTTAGGCTGGCGCCCTGTGTCACCGCGCGACCATCGAGGTTGGCGTAGATGATCAGGTCGGGATCGGTGTCGTAGTCGGGCAGGATCCGGTTGCTGAAGCGCGTGTGGAAGACGGTGCCGTCCAGGTTCAGCGAGTGCCTCTCCCCGCTCCAACGCCGCACCACGTTCAGCAGACCGCTGATGCTCTCCTCCGGCCGCAACTCCTCCGCGATCACCACGCGCCGCGCACCTGTCAATGCAGCATGGTCCTCGGTGAAGAGGTTGACCACACGGTAGCCCGTACCGAAGCTACCACGCACCGTCCATCGGCCGCTGGGTGACCATTTGTAGGCGATGCGCGGCGAATGCACCGGGCCGTGGGTGCGGTCGTGGTCCAGCCGGTAGCCAAGCAGCAGCGTATGCGCATCGCTCAGCGCCACTTCATCCTGCGCGAAGAGGCCCGGCAAGGGGCTGCGCTGTGGCATGTCGCGGATCACAGGCGCTTCGCCCACCTGGGTGGCCGTGGTGTTGTCGTTGTACAAGATGTGTCGGTAGGCCGCTCCACCCAACAAGCGATGACGCCCACCCACCCGGCCACTCCAGAACACCTGACCGAAAAGGATGCGCTGCTCGGCGCGGTAGTACTCAGTTCCGTACCAGCTATCCTGCAGGTGACTGTTGTAGCTGAACCAGGCCATCACCTTTTCCTTCACCGGCAATTGGTACTGACCGATGAGCTCCCAACGGCCGGTGCGAATGGCCTCGCCATAGATGCTGGTGCTGCCGCGATCGGTCGGGGTCCAAGCGAGCTGACCGCCCCAGCGGTCCTCTTCCACATAACGCGCCGCCAGGCTGGCCACCCGCCGCTCCGGACGCTGCACGGACACCTTGCTGAAGAGCGAGAAGCGCTGCGTCAACGGCGCGTCGGTGATGCCATCGCCTCGCGACACCATAGGGTCGGTGACCGGGTTGCGGTCCATCCGTTCCTGGAACGAATACACGTTCACCCCGAGCAGGTTGCTCACCTTGCCCTTGCGCAGCGTGAGGCCCAGGTCCACATTGTGCTCCAGCCACGAGGTGGTGCTGGCGTCCACCGCTGCGCGCGGTGCCAGGGTGGGATCCCTGGTGATGATGTTGAGGATGCCACCCATGGCTTCGCTGCCGTACAGCGCTCCGCCCGGTCCCTTCACCACTTCCACCCGCTCGATGAGTGCCTGCGGAATGCCATTGAAGCCGTAGACCGTTCCCAGCCCGCTCACAATGGGCATGCCGTCGATGAGCACCAGCGTGTACGGCCCTTCCATGCCATTGATGCGGATGTCGTTGGTGGCACACACGCCGCAGAGGTTCTGGGAGCGCACGCCGTTCAGCAGGGAGACCGCTTCGGAGAGGCTGGCCCCGGGGTTGCGCTGGAAGAGGCGTGCATCGATCACCTCCACCGGCACAGGACTGTCCGCCCGCGACACTTCGCGCAGCGTGCCGGTGATCACCACCTCCCGCATATCGACCGCTGCCGGGGTCATTGTGAGCTCACCAACATGGAGGTCCTGGCCTTCGATCACCTCAATGGCCAGCCGAAGCTCCGCAAAGCCCACATGGGTCACCATAAGGGTGTGTCGGCCCGGCGGTACTGAAGCGATCGCGAACGCCCCCTCCGCATCGGTGATGCCCCCTTGGACGGCTCCGACCAGCGCCACATTGGCATAGGCCACGGGTCCGGATCCGCTCAGCACCCGTCCGCTCACCTCCTGTGCGGACGCTCCCCTGAGAAGATCCATCAAACCGCAGAGCATGAATAGGATACGAGCCAGGTCGCGCCCCATGGAATTCACACTTTCTTGAAATTAGAAGCGACTAAATTAATGCTTATCTTTGTCTTAATGTTCTCACCCTCTAAAGATAGAAGCAGCTCCGAGGAAAACCACCTCAAGGCCATCTACACCCTCTCCGAGCGGGGGCAGCGCGGCGTGAGCACCACTGCCATTGCGTCACACATGGAGCTGAAGGCCTCGTCGGTCACCTCCATGCTGAAGCGCCTCAGCGAGAAGGGTCTGGTGGAGCACCGGCCATACCGTGGCGCAGGGCTCACCCCCCATGGCGTGCGGGTGGCCACCTCCATCGTGCGGCGTCATCGCCTGTGGGAGACCTTCCTGGTCAACCACCTGCAGTACAGGTGGGATGAGGTGCACGAGCTGGCCGAACAGCTGGAACATGTGGGCACCGAGGACCTGCACGACCGCCTGGACAAGTTCCTGGACCACCCGCGCTTCGACCCCCATGGTGATCCAATACCGGACAAGGAGGGGCGCGTGGTGGACATGGTGGGTGCCGTTCCGCTGACCGGTGTGACCAAGGACCAGCTCGTCCACATCGTTGGGGTGCGCGATTCGTCACCCGCCTTCCTGAAGCTGCTGGACGGACTGGGCCTGAAGCTCGGCACCCAGCTCACCATCACACGCCGCTTTGAATACGACAACTCGGTGGAGGTGAGCAGCCGCTTCCGTTCAGGGTTGCTGCTGAACGAGCAGGTGAGCACCAACCTCGTCGTCAAGATCCTCTGAACATGGAGACCATCGTTGCCTGGTTCACGCACATGGACCCCGTACTGGCGGCCCTGCTGGCCACCACCTTCACCTGGTTGGTCACGGCGGCCGGGGCTGCCGTGGTCTTTCTCTTCAAGGACCTGAGCAGGCGCTGGCTCGATGGCATGCTGGGCTTCACCGGTGGGGTGATGATCGCCGCCAGTTACTGGAGCCTGCTCGCACCCAGCATCGACATGAGCGAACGCATGGGCATGACCCCCTGGCTGCCGCCCGCCGTGGGCTTCGCGCTGGGGGCCTTGTTCCTCTACGCGCTGGACAAGTACGTGCCGCACCTGCACATCAACTTCGATCCCAAGCTCAGCGAAGGGCCCAGGACCGACTGGCGGCGCAGCACCCTGCTCATCCTGGCCATCACCCTGCACAACATCCCAGAGGGACTGGCCGTGGGCGTGCTGTTCGGCGGTGTGGCGGCCGGCATACCGGAGGCCACCATCGGTGCAGCGGTGGCGCTGGCCATCGGCATCGGCCTGCAGAACTTCCCTGAAGGCATCGCCGTGAGCATGCCGTTGCGCCGCCTGGGCCTCAGCCGCCGGCGCAGCTTCTTCTATGGTCAGCTGAGCGCCATCGTGGAGCCCGTGGCCGGCGTGGTGGGCGCCCTTGCCGTGCTGTGGATGCAGCCCATCCTCCCCTACGCCCTCGCCTTCGCCGCCGGCGCCATGATCTACGTGGTGATCGAAGAGGTAATTCCCGAGACCCAGCTCGATGCGCACACCGACATCGCCACCCTTGGCTTCATCGGCGGCTTCATCGTGATGATGGTGCTGGATGTGGGGTTGGGGTGAGGGCCATCCTCCGCAGCCATGCCCGTGCCCCGCATAGGCCGTAGCTTCGCGGCCCCATGGCCGATGCCAA
>JBIJDX010000162.1:0-7007 GCA_044343855.1 Flavobacteriales bacterium | reverse complement strand
GTCTCATCCACGATGACGTTGCTCTCTGCGATGCGGTCCTGAACTTGTTTGCTGAGCCGTTGGATGAAGCGGCCGAAGAAGACGGCGACGAGCATCACCACCGGCAGCGTGGCCAGCATGGTGAGCATCAGTTGGGGATTGATGAAGGTGAGCGCCGCAATGCTCACCCCGATCACCACGAACTGGCGGAGGAACTCGGCGAGCACCGTGGTGAAGGCCTCCTGCAGCAGGGCCACATCGGCACTGATGCGGCTGTTGAGCTCGCCCACGCGCCGGCTGGCGAAGAACGTCATTGGCAGGCGCAGCAGGTGGGCGTAGGTGTCCCGCCGAAGCTGGCTCAGCGCGTTCTCCGTGACCGAGCCGAAGGACCAGATGCGCCAGAAACCGAAGAAGGCCTGCGCAGCGAACACCAGCAGGAGCAGCTTCAGGATGGAGTGTACGTTGTTCAGGTCGTTCAGTGGCGCCTCCCAGAATGCAGTGGGTGTCCGTGCATCGATCAGGCGGCCGATAAGCCAGGGGAAGGCTGCACTGAGCAGGCTGGTGAACAACAGGCACAACATGCCGAACGCGAACAAGGCCCGCTGGCCGCGCAGGTAGCGGAACACCCGGACGAACTTGCGCAGCGCGACTTTGGAGAGCTTCGCCGGCTTGGCATCATCATCGCTCACTCGCCTCCTACGACCTGCCATCGTATGTTAACGAACTGTATGGAACACCTGTTGGACCTGTCCATCTCTCATAGGCACATGACCCCATGAACCCATGAGCACATGATCTACCCATGGATCGCCTTCACCCGGTCAGCGATGTGGTCGAACAGGTTCTTCAGCGGCTTCTCCACCATCATCTTGATGAAGGGATTGATGTCGCCCTCGAACTGCTGCCAGGCCTCGGTACCATTGGGGCCTTCCTTCAGGTGTACGTTCAGTGTGAAGGGGAAGGGGCTGCGCTCAGTGGCCTTCAGGCGCAGGTGGTGCGGTGGTGTGCCGCCGTCCAGCTCCAGTCCGATGGTGGCGGCACCCTGCACCTTGAAGGAGCAGGAACGCCCATCGCTCTTCCATTCGCTGATGCGGTCCTGCGGCAACAGCTGCTGGAAGTTGTTCATGTCCTGCAGGAAGTCGTACAAGGTCTGTGCATCCTTGCCGATATCCACATGTTTGCTCTCGATGGTCGTCATGTTCGTTCGCTTATCCCCTTGCGTCAATGGCTCACCTATCGCTCAAGCGCTCACCACATCCCAGTTGGCTGGGTCCTTGCGCCACTCGTTCAGGGAGAGCAGGTCCTTTTCGGTGATGTATTCGCTGCGCAGGGCCTGCTCCAGCAGCAGGCGGTAGTTGGTAAGCGCGTGAAGGTTCACCTTCTCGTTCGCGAAGGCCTTGTCCGCCTCCTCGAAGCCGTAGGTGAAGATGCTCACCATACCCTTCACTTCGCAGCCCGCATCGCGCAGGGCATGCACCGCATTGAGGCTGCTTTTGCCGGTGCTCACGAGGTCCTCCACCACCACCACGCTGCGCCCCACGGAGAGGTCGCCCTCCACCTGGTTCTTCAGCCCATGCCCTTTTGCATCGCTGCGCACGTAGAGGAAGGGCAGACCCATGTCATGCGCCACCAGGGCACCATGCGCGATGCCCCCCGTTGCAACTCCTGCGATCATGTCCGGTCGGCCGAACTCGCTGTTGATGACGTGCACGAACTGCTGGCGGATGAAGGTCCGCACGGCAGGGTAGGAGAGGGTCTTGCGGTTGTCGCAATAGATCGGGCTCTTCCACCCGCTGGCCCATGTGAAGGGCTTTTTCGGGCTAAGTTTGACGGCCTTGATCTGGAGGAGGAATTCAGCGACTTTCAGCGCCGGATCGAGCTGCGAAGGCATGCCACGAAGGTACGAGGTTTTCATCGAGGGGCTTCCCTTGGTGCTGGCGGACAGCGACAGTGATACCACGTTGTATCGCGGGTTGTCGCCCATCCGAATCCACAACGCACGCGACCTCGCCGAAGTGCTTGCCGCGCTCCGCAGCGGTGCACGCAAGACCGGTGTGCTGGCCTTCGGTCCGGGAGCGGAACAACTGTGGGCCTGGCTGCAGGCCTCCCATGCAGCGGTGCGCGCGGCCGGTGGTGCAGTGGTGGATGAGTATGGGCGCCTGCTCGCCATCCGTCGCCTCGGGAAGTGGGACCTCCCCAAAGGCAAGGTGGACAAGGGCGAAGGCATCGAAGCGGCCGCCCTGCGCGAGGTGCGCGAGGAATGCGGGCTCCACGAGCTGCGCATCATCACAGTGCTGCCCATCACCTGGCACACCTACGAACGGAAGGGCCTTCAGCACCTCAAGCGCACCGATTGGTACATGATGCAGGGAACGGCCAAGGAAGCACTGTCGCCACAGCTCGAAGAGGACATCACCGAAGTGCGCTGGATGACAGCAGCCGAAGTGGTAGCGATGAAGTCGGAGACCTACCCGTCGCTGTTGCCCGTCATCGCGGCGTGGGAGCAGTGGTATTCCGCTGCCTCACACCCTCCGGCTCCTCCCACACCTTGATGGTGCCATCACGTTCCTGCTCCACACCAGCGCGGTGGAAGAGTGCACCCAGGCCCTGACTCGGCAATGGCGCAGGTGAACGCGCCAGCACCGTATCATTGAGCACGTAGAACGCGGGGATGCTGCGCAGACGCAGTTGTTCGCGCAGCTCCTGATCGGCGAGGGCGCGCAGCCAGATGAAGTCCTGGCCGGGATGCGCCTTGCGGTAATTGCGCAGCGCCGTGGCCGAGCTGTCCAGTACGATCACGATGACACGCACCGCATCGCCGTTGTCCTTCTTCAGCTGCTCCAGCCCTGCCATCTCCACGCTGCAGTAGGTGCACCACGTGGCGGTGATGGCCAGGCATACCGGCCCCTGCAACAGACTGTCCAGGGACACCGGACGATCACGCTCGTCGATCACGCGCAACGCCGGCAGTACTTCACCTGCCCGCATCGTGCTCAGGTCCCATCGCATGTTTGCCGCCAACAGGCGGTGCTCGCTGAAGGATGATCGCAGTGCGGCACTGTCCAGCGTGCGCAGGATGGCCGCACGGTCCAGCAGTTTGCCCGGGTGAAGCAGGTGGAGTTGGTCCAGCAGCACCAGTTCGCTGAGCCGTTCGTTTCCGCGCAGGAAGTCGTTGCGTTGCGCCATGCGGCGCAGTTCAGCCAGGTCAGCGCGTTGCACCGCCTGGCGCAAGGTGTCGCCCTGGTCGCGCAGCACCTGTCCTTGCAGCATATCAGCGAAGAAGCTGCGAAGGAATCGTACCTGCTCAGGATTGTCGTAGCGCAGATCGGCGTTCTTCAGATAGCGCTCGAAGATGGCCCTGTCGTTGGCGCGTGGCCCCTCTCGAAGCCCGGCCATGCTGAAGTGCAGGTATGCCTCGAACCAGGGATCGTTCACCTCGCGGTAGAAGTGGCGCAGCTTCATTTCGAAGGTGTCCAACCGCTGTTCGCTCAGTTCGGGGATGACGAACAGGGTCGGTGGACGCTGTGTGCTGTCGCGCCTGCCACCATTGAGCCGCGTCACTGCCGCCGCCTGCATGCCAGCCACGCGGTCAGTGGCCAGGTCTTCGGCAATGAAGGCGTCCACGCGCTCGTTGAGGTCGGTGACGAGGGCGTTCGCATCCAGGGGAGGGAGGTCGATGAACTCCAGTCCCAGCCTGGTGGTGCCACTGAGACTGCGCGCACCGGTGGGCTGAAGCAGCCGCACGCGCAAGGTGCTGCCCGTCCGAAGGAAGAGTTCTCCGACGGCATCACCAACGCGCAGTTGCACCCGGTGTGTGACGCCATCGGACAGCTCGCCGTGCAGCGTTGCATGTCCCGTGGCGTCCAGCAGGGCCCGGGTGATCGGTGTGCTCCGCAGTGTCCAAAGGTCGTCCACCCGGTGGAGGCTCACCACATCGGAACCCAGGCCAGCGGCCTCCACCACCATGGTGAAGGGGCCTGCCACACCGCTGAGCGCGGAGAGGAGGAGCAGGGTGGTGAGCAGCGGGCGCACGGACATCTCAGCGCGGAAGGAGGCGCATCGGTACCAACGCGGATACATCGGCCTTATTGGTGTAGAGCTCCCTGACAATGGTGCTGCTGATGTGCGCATGCTCCGGGGCGCTTGGCAGGAAGAGGGTCTCCACGCCGGAGAGCTGTCGGTTCATCAGGGCGATGCTGCGCTCATATCCGTGATCCGTGCTGTTGCGCAGGCCGCGCAGGATGAAACGGGCCCCAACGCGTTTGCAGAGTTCCACCGTGAGGCCTTCGAACGGCATCACCTCCACCTGCGGGTGTGGCGCGAACGCCTCACGGATCCACGTGATGCGCTGATCCGCCGGGAAGAGTGTCTGCTTGCCGGTGTTCACACCCATGCCCACGATGATGCGATCGAACAGCGGAAGGGCGCGTTCCACGATGGACACATGGCCCACGGTGATGGGATCGAAGGTGCCCGGGAATACGGCGATCGGTCGTTCCATGGCGAAGGGGATGGCGAAAGGTACGGACCCTACTGTCCGAAGAAGCTGAAGTGGACCGTGCCGTAGGTGCGGGTGCGCTGGTAACCGGTCAGGCCGCTGAGGTCGATGCGTTCGTAGTGCTCCAGGATCAACACACCTCCTTCATCCAACAAACCTGCCGTTCGCACCAGGTCAGGGATGCGCTCCACTCCATCCAGGAAGAACGGTGGATCGGCGAAGACGATGTCGTAACGGCCGCGGTGCCTGTCCAGGAAGGCGAACACATCGCCCTTGACGATGCGCCACTGCTTCTCCAGCTCCAGCGCCTTGGCCGTGCGCTGCATGAAGGCCAGCAGGGTGCGTTCCTGCTCCACGCTGGTAACCTCGGACGCGCCCCGCGAGAGGAATTCGAGCGACATGTTGCCTGTGCCAGCGAAGAGGTCCAGTACGCGGATGTCCTCCAGCGCATAGCCGTGTTGCAGCACGTTGAATAGCCCCTCCTTCGCGAAGTCCGTGGTGGGCCGGGCCTGCATCTGCTTGGGCGGATCAAGCCGGCGGTTGCGGAAACGGCCTCCTACGATACGCATGCGAATTGTTCGAGTGCGGCGAGCCAGCGTTCTGGAGCGGTGCCTGCCGATGGCTTCAACTCGCTCCACCCAGGTCCCGACGCCGGTATGCAGAACGGGAAATAGCGCCTGACCAGTTCGAGGTCGGCCGCGCTGATGTGCGTGCCGCACAATTGCACCTCAGCGGTCTGCGGGTCCAGCCCCGTGACATCAGCTGCCAGAAGTGTGAAATACAGGACATCCTGCACCGAACGAGCCGGGTAGGAGTTGCTCAGCAGCAGGCGCCCTTCGCGCATCACGTGTACATCCAGTCGTTCGGCGCTGCGATGCGCCAGAACCAGTGGGGTGGTGCCGTGGCGTGCTTCGGCGGCGCGCAACAGCACGCCATGCAGGGGCAACGCGCGGGCATTCGGATAGCGCTGCAATACGGTCCGCTCGGTACGGTCATCATGAACATATACACAGGTGGCCGCCAGGGAGTCGATGGGTTCGTCGCGCATGGATCCGGTGGGGAGTGCCCCGTGCACCAGCTTCAGGTAGTGAGCTTCGGAGCCCGGGATCAATGCGGAATCAGGGACGAGCGTGCTCCATTCCGGCAGTGAAACGAACGAGACCGAGTGCGGCAGGCGAGGGAGCAGTTCATCGTGGAGAGCCCGGTCGTTCGCAGCCCAGCAGAGTGCCTCCACGATGCCATGCCCCACATGGTGGGCTGCCCAGGCACTGCACGCCTGGCCGATGAGCAGGCTCAGGTGGTGGGTGCGTTCCTTTTCCGGTTCATACCGGGAGGTCGTGGCGCTCCCGCGGTCCATGGCCTTACTCGCCGGTCCAGTTGCCGGCGGTGCTCTGCTTCTCCATGTTGCCCACCATCAAGGTGTCGCCCGCCACCATGGGTGTGGGGTCCTTGGCGATGAACACCGGCACATTGCGGTTGCTGCTGGAGATGCTGCCGGCCAGCAACTTGTAGGGCTGCTTGCTCACCGGCGATAGACCGAAGGTGTTGGCGTCGAACGGGTAGGCGCGGCCCTCCTGCGCGCGAGCGTTGAGGAAAAGGCTGTCCAATGCGGGGGCCTGAAGGGTGTCGCGCACGATGATGCCCAGCTTCAGCGCGTCGATCTCGGTAAGGGTATCCGGTACCTGACCCACCGAACGCACCATCGGGATGGTGCCGCTCTTCACAAAGCCACGCAGGACCTCCATGTTTCCGGTGTATACGCCATTGGCCTGGCGATAGCCGATCTGCGCAGTGCGGATGTCCTTCAGCCCTTGGATTATCAGGCTGTCGTTGGCTTTCTTGCGTTCGGTGAACTCCAGCACTTCCTTGACGGAGCGGTAGTTCCGGTATGCCAGCACCACGGCGCCAAGAGCGAAGAGGATGCCGAGGATGGTGCCCACCTTACGGGTGACGATGCCAGCCTGCAATAGCAGCGATAGCACGCCGATGACCAGCACGATGCCCGATCCAAGGAGCACCCAAGTATTCTGGCCTTGCATGCCACCTACTGCCAGAAGGGTGGCGCCGAGCAATGTCAGGATGAGAGGGAAGATGTAGGACGCGAACTGCTTCATCGGGGTGTTCCTTGTGCGGCGGTCAAAAGTAACAGAAAGAGCGCAGAACCTGAACCTTGGCCCGATGGACGCGATGAACGGGCCACCAACGGCCCGCCTGTGCAGGGACCGGCCGCCCCCCCGAGGTCTGGTGCCTGGCACCCGGCGCCAACCCCGGACCCGCATCTGCTGGGCGCGCTCCATTGGGTCGCTGCTGCGGCGGCCGCAGGTGTGGTTCAACGTCGACCGTTCCAACGCCTACCTTGTCCGCCATGCCCCCCCCGGCCCTCACCGACCGACTGCTGGACGCCTTGGGCCACCCGCCCACCGACGGTCAGCGCCGCGCAGCACAGGCCCTTGACCGCCTGCTGCATGGCGAGCGGCCGCTGGCCACCCTCGTGCTGAAGGGCTATGCAGGTACCGGAAAGACCACCCTG
>JBIJDX010000161.1:0-7026 GCA_044343855.1 Flavobacteriales bacterium | reverse complement strand
TTCGAATCCTTCGACCGAGACACCATGGCACCCGGCAGGCATGCCACCGCCCTGCTGGCCGCTCGCAATGCCACCGGCGGCACCGTCCTGTGGGCGGGCTTCAGCAACGGCTGCCTTGGCCGCTGGGAACGGGGCCGCTTCACCCCATGGCGCACCCGCACACCGCTGCCCGCATTCCCGGTCAGGCGCATCAGCCCCGGAGCAGGGAACACCCTGTGGGTGGCCAGCCGCGGCGGCGGTGTGTGGACCGTGGACACCGTCAGCGGAACCATCCGGGAGCGCGTGGCAGGGCTGCCCACCCTGCGCATCAACCAGCTTGCACGGCAGGTCGATGGCACCCACATCGCCGCCCTCGACACCGGGCTCTTCCGGTGGACCGGTGAGCGCTGGGAGGTTGTGGACCTGCAAGGGGAACTGCGCGGGAGGCGTGTGCTCTGCATCTGGTCGGACAGCCTCGGCACCCTCATCGGCACAAGCGATGGCCATCTCGAACTCGACAGGCGGCTGCGGCCACTGCCACCTGCGGAACGGTACACCGGCTTCCAGCCCCTGGTCCTCCCTCATCCCGTGGTGCTCAGTGCGCTGCGACTTCCCGGGGGCGCGCTCTGGCTCGGCACCCCGGCCGGGCTCGTGCACATCACCTGGCACGGCGGCACCCCCACCCTCACCACCATGGCCGAGGCCAACGGCCTGGGACACGACCTGGTGCGTTGCCTGCACCGCGACCGCAGCGGAGGCATCTGGGCCGGCACCGGCTTCGGTGGCATCAGCAGGTTCACCAGCGATGCCTTCCGGTACGTCACCGAACGTGATGGCCTCGGCTCACGCATCGTCAGTGCCATCCACCGCAGCCCCGAAGGACTCCTGTGGTTCGCCACCCAGGGTGGCGGCATCAGCCGGTACGATGGTCGCCTGATGCAGGAACTGGGACGCGCGGAGGGACTGCCCTCGCTGTTCATCACCGCCCTGGGCGAGGACCCGCAGGGCCACCTGCTCGCGGGCACCAACATGCACGGGTTGCACCGCTGGGACCTGGAACGCTTCGAACCCGTGGAACTGCCCGGCACGCGCATGCCGCTCCGCATCAACGCCGTCGGGCTCGCCGCCGATGGTCGCGTTCATGTCGGCACCGACCAGGGCGCATTCCACCTCGCCAACGGGACATGGGCCAGGACAGCCCTGCCCGTCCGCAACGTGACCGCACTCCACATCAGCGACTCCTCCATCTGTTTCGCCACCGACAGCGGCGCGTACACGCTCCACGCGCAGGGCAGCCCGCAGCGGCTTCCGGCACCCGCCATCATGTACAATGCGGTGGTCCGCGACAGCAGGGGCGGCACCTGGCTGGGCAGCGAGGAGCAGGGCCTGTTCCATGTGCTGGATGGAAAGGTCGTACGCTACGGCCGCGAACATGGCCTGCAGAGCCTGGCGGTGGAAGCCCTGCTGCTCGATGCCTTCGAGAACCTCTGGCTCGGCACCAAGTACGGCGTCCACCTGGTGGAACTGGATGCGCTGCAGCAGCAGGTCCTCGATGTCACGCCATACGGGCCGGAGGACGGCTTCATCGGCCTTGAGAACCTGCCCGGTGCCGTGCTCCTGGACACCGACAGCAGCCTTTGGTTCGGCACCGTGAAGGGCGCCATCCGCTACGATCCCCGCGCCGTGGTCAATGACCCCCAGGAACCCGCCACCCACCTGCTGGACCTCCAGCTCTTCTACGAACACCCCGACTGGAGCCCCTGGTGCAAGGGAACCGCGGGCAACGGACTGCCGGACCAACTGGAACTTCCGCACGACAGGAACCACCTCACCTTCGTGTTCACCGGCATCTCCCTGGCCTACCCGGAAAAGGTCCGCTACCGGTGGATCCTGGAGGGCTACGACCAGGACTGGTCGCACATCACCGCCACCCACCGCGTCACCTACAGCAACATACCGCCGGGTGAATACACCTTCAGGGTCATGGCCCGCAACGCCAGCGGCATCTGGAACGAGCAACCGGTGTCGTACTCCTTCACCATCGCACCACCCTTCTGGCAGACCACCACCTTCCGCATCGGTGGAGGGGCCTCGCTGCTGATGCTGCTGTTCGGCTTCGTGCGCATCCGGGAGCGCAACCTGCGCCGCGACCGCGAACGACTGGAAGCCACGGTGGCCCGGCGCACCAGCGAACTGGCCTCGGAAAAGGAACGCAGCGAACGGCTGCTGCTCAACATCCTGCCCGCCTCGACCGCCGAGGAGCTCAAGCGCAAGGGTTCGGCCGAGGCCCGCCGCTATGAGCACTGCACCGTGCTCTTCAGTGACTTCAAGGGATTCACCAGCTACAGCAGCACCATGGACAGCGACACCCTGGTGGCCGAGCTGGACCATTACTTCAGGCTGTTCGACGGGCTGTGCGAGCGCCACGGCCTGGAGAAGATAAAGACCATCGGCGATGCCTACATGTGCGCAGCGGGCCTTCCGCAACCCAGCCCCACACACGCCCTGGACGCCGTGCTGATGGCCCTGGGCATGCTGGAGGCCGTGGACCGCAGCAACGCCGAACGCCGCGCGAAAGGCCTGCAGGAATGGCCGGTGCGCATCGGCCTGCACAGCGGACCGGTGGTGGCCGGCGTGGTGGGCGAGAAGAAGTTCGCCTACGACATCTGGGGCGACACCGTGAACCTGGCCAGCCGCATGGAGAGCAACGGCGAGGTGGGCAGGGTGAACATCAGCGGGCCGGTCTACGCACAGGTGATGGACCTCGTGGAGGCCCTGCCCCGCGGCCCCATCCAGGTGAAGGGCAAGGGCCAGCTGCAGATGTACTTCGCACTGCGCCTGAAGCCGCACTACAGCGCCGATGACCAGGGCCGCATGCCGAACGATGCGCTGATGGCCATGCGCGAACGGATGCGGGGCGGGGAATGATACACCGATGGATGCGGGGGAGTGGGTGGCAGAGGATGTTTGTATGGAATGTTTAGCGGAACCGCAAGAAGAAGGCTGTTCCTTTCTTGTATGGCCGCTGGTAATTCACAACGGCCCCCTCCAATCCATGTATGTTACAGTAGTTCACAAAGGAGGACTCTCCCAGAAAGGTCTTCATTTTCACGAAGGCCACTGATCTTAAATAGAACTCATTATCCACTACGTTAAGCTTCGCAAAGCTCGGATCGGTGGAATAGTTCAAGTAGTTACGGAATACAAGGGGACTAGTGTCAGGCTCGTAGGTCTGCTCTTCCCCATCGGACACTTCCGCCCAATTGAATTTGCAGTCATAAATACCCTCACCAAGCAATTGAAAGCGGGCGAATTGGATGCTGCTTCTTGGTGGCACGTGCAACACTGGCTTTGTGCGATATCGCACTGAGGAGGAGACCGTACTTTTCCGACCTTGGGAAAAAATGGACGAATTGCCGGATGTTGAACCCAGACCAGTTTGGATTGCCATCGTGGCCTGCGTCACTCCCGAACTTGCGCTTTCAAGGATGGATGTGGCCGCTTCCGAATCAGTCCAATACTCGTAAGCCATTCCGTTGTGGATCAAATGTGAACGATTCCAGTCGATATAGATGGCGGAGTTCGTCTTATTCTCCAATGTGAAATTCATTTGACCACCATTTGACCAAAAGTCGTAGGTGATCTTCACCTCATCATTCACATAAACATGAGCTCCATTGCTCTCAGCGGCATCCTTGGATGCCGTGTTGAAGACTTGGTAGAACCGGGAGCTTGAGCAGGAAGTGAGCATCATGGCTAACATGATGGCACCAAGACCAAGACCGTTCTTCCTTGCCTGATAAGATACAACTTGCTTCTTCATACGTGTTCTTGTTATTGATGATCTGTACTTTCCATCCAGCGGTCTTAATGAACCTATGCCCGAGCTTGTGCGCTGCTGGAGCAGGGTGAGCAGTTGTTGTTCGTGCTACCGGGAATGGCTGATCATGTTGCGCGTTACGTTTTATGGGATGGAAAAATACGAAATGCACATCGTCAAAACATGACGTAGGCGCGGATGGTGTACCGCTCCCCTGCAACACCTTCAACAGCTTGCGTCCCCTCAACTCAACCCGCTGATCACCCCATTGGCATCGATGTCCATGCCTTCGGCGGCGGGCACTTCGGGCAGGCCGGGCATGCGCATGATCTCGCCGCAGATGGGCACCACGAAGCCGGCGCCGGCGCTGATCTCGATGTCGCGCACGGTGATGCGGAAAGCTGTTAAGTCGATGGGCGCCCGCTCATCCCACATTGTCGCAGTCCTATGCTGCGGGTGAGTTGTAAGTCACCGCTCAAGTTCATCCAAGCGCTTGAGCAGGTCCGCTGTGGTAATGGTCAGCTTCGCTTCCGATAGCATAAGCCCTTTCACAAGTGCCTTGTCGCCGGTCCAGAGCCGTGCTTTCAACTTCCTGGCCAGCGCTACGAAGGGTGTGTCCTTCGGGTCGACATCGGCCAGGGTGATCTCGACCCGCCGGAGCAAGGATGCAGGCAGGCTGGCCTCGTTGATGTAGCGGATGTTGGCGGTCACCTTATCAATGACCTCGTCCAGGTCCGCTTCGGAAAGGTCCGTGAGTTTGCGGAGCTTCGGCCGGTGCTTGATGAGTTCGACACGAAGGAATTCGCAACTGTAGAACTCGAAGTGCCGCCTGCCGCTGATCAGGACGCGCGCAATGCGGCTGTTCGAGTTAAGTACCGCGCTGAAGACGATGTTGGTGTCTACAACAAGCTTCACTTCGTGAGCCGCTTGCGGTTCTTTGCCCACCACTTGCGATTCACCTCGGCGGCCAGGGCATCCACCACGCGCTGTGTGGTCTTATAGCCCTTGGTGAGCTCCTTATAGCGCGCATAGTCCAGGAACTCCTGCAGATCCTCCGTACCCACGGATGCGGGCAGGCGGATGATCACTTCCTTGTTGGTGCGCTCGATGAACATGGTGCAAAGATAACACCGTGACCTGCTGGAAAGCCCGACCAGGGCGCACAGGCGACACGGCGGCCGCACGCGCCAAATACCTCTTTCCCCTCAGCTCAACCCGCTGATCACCCCGTTGGCGTCGATGTCCATGCCTTCGGCGGCGGGCACTTCGGGCAGGCCGGGCATGCGCATGATCTCGCCGCAGATGGGCACCACGAAGCCGGCGCCGGCGCTGATCTCGATGTCGCGCACGGTGATGCGGAAGCCGGTGGGCGCGGCGCGCAGGGCCTTGTCGTCGCTGAAGCTGTACTGCGTCTTGGCCATGCAGATGGGCACGTTGTTGAGGCCCAGCTTGTCAATGCGGCGCAATGCGGTCTCGGCATCGCCGCTGTAGTCCACACCATCGGCGCGGTAGATCTCGCGGGCGATGGTCTCGATCTTCTGCTTGATGGGCAGGTTGAGGTCGTACAGCGGCTTGAAGTCGCTCTTCCCTTCCTCGATCACACGCAGCACCGCGCCGGCGAGGTCCGTCATGCCATCTCCGCCCTTGGCGAAGCCCTGCGCGAGCACCGCCTCGGCACCGCGCTCGGTGCAGTACGCCTTGATCATGTCGATCTCCCCGGGCGTGTCCGTGGGGAAGTGGTTGATGGCCACCACGGCCTTCACGCCGAACTTGGCGACGTTCTCGATGTGGCGGCCCAGGTTGGCGAGGCCGGCCTTGAGCTTGTCGGGCGCGGCGGTGTTCACCTCCTTCACGTCGACGCCACCGTGGTAGCGCAGCGCGCGTACCGTGGCCACGATAACGGCAGCGCTCGGCTTCAGGCCCGCCGCACGGCACTTGATGTCGAAGAACTTCTCGGCACCCAGGTCAGCACCGAAGCCGGCCTCCGTCACCACGTAGTCGCCGAGGCTGAGGCCCATCCTGGTGGCGAGCACGCTGTTCACGCCCTGTGCGATGTTGGCGAAGGGCCCCCCGTGCAGGATGGCGGGGTTGCCTTCGAGGGTCTGCACCAGGTTGGGCTTGATGGCGTCCTTGAGCAGGATGGCCATGGCGGCCTCGGCCTTCAGGTCGCGGGCGTACACGGGCGTGCGGTCCCAGCGCTGGCCCACGTAGATGTCGCCGAGGCGCTTCTTGAGGTCCTCGAAGCTGGTGGCGAGGCAGAGGATGGCCATCACCTCGCTGGCGGGGGTGATGTTGAAGCCGTCCTGCCGGGGCACGCCGTTGCCGGTGCCGCCAAGGCCGATGGTGATGTCGCGCAGGGCGCGGTCGTTCATGTCCATCACGCGCTTCCAGGCGATGGTGCGCGGGTCGATGTTGAGCGAGCGCTTGCGGTTCTGCAGGTTGTTGTCGATGAGCGCGGCGAGCAGGTTGTTGGCCTTCTCGATGGCGCTGAAGTCGCCGGTGAAGTGGAGGTTGATGTCCTCCATGGGCACCACCTGGGCGTAGCCGCCGCCGGCCGCACCGCCCTTCATGCCGAACACCGGCCCGAGACTCGGTTCGCGCAGCACCACGATGCTCTTCTTCCCCAACTTGTTCAAGCCTTCGTTGAGGCCGATGCTGGTGGTGGTCTTGCCTTCGCCCGCCGGCGTGGGACTCAGCGCGGTGACGAGGATGAGCTTGCTCTTCGCGAGCTTTTGCTCATCGATGAGGGTGAGCGGCAGCTTGGCCTTGGTGCGGCCGTAGGGCTCGATCACCTCCGCATCGATGCCGAGCTTCCGGGCGATCTGGGCGATGGGTTGCAGCTGCGCTTGCTGGGCGATCTCGAGGTCACTGGGGAATGCCATGCGTACGGAGTGGATTGAGGCGGGTCTGCTGAAGTGATGAGGGATCAGGATGCGTGCTGGACGTGGATGCCGCTGCCAGCAAGGTCCACCCAGAATCCGGGATAGCTCTTGGAGACCACCTCGGGGCGGGCGATGTGCAGTGTATCCACGACCTGCACGAGGGGGGCGATGGATAGGGCCATGCGGTGATCCCCGTCGGGGTCGATGTGGGCTTCGGCGGTGTGCACGCGACCGGTGAGCGTGGCCGTACCGCCATCAAGGTGCAGCAGGGCGCCCAGGGTGCCGAGCACACGGGCCATGGCCTGCAGGCGGTCGGTCTCCTTCACGCGCAGGTTGTCCAGTCCG
>JBIJDX010000160.1:0-7064 GCA_044343855.1 Flavobacteriales bacterium | reverse complement strand
CGACAGCGGCCACCTGTGCGCGGAGGTACTTGTCGTACACGGCGAGCAGGCGCTTCAGCATCTCATCCACGCCCTGGCTGGTGATGGTACCGCCACTGATGCCGTCCACACCATGCGGATCGCTGGTCTGGGAGCCGCCCTTGTACACGGTGATCCCCTTGAAGTTCCCCTGCTCGTCGGTGATGGTCTTGCCTTGGAACAGGTCCTCGAAAATCGGGGTGGATATCTCTGCGCCCAAGCCGGGGGTTTCGCCCTTGTGGTCGAAGGTGGAACCGAAGATCGTGCGGCCGTCGTCCTTTATGGAAACATAGCCCCAGACAGGCCCCCACAGACCTGCTCCGACCAAGGGCAGAACGAAGAGCCTCTGCCCTGCCACATCGGCCAGGTAAACCGGGTAGCGCAGCTCCTCCGAACTCACCACGCCGGCCTTCCAATCCTTGTACTGCTTGAGCACGTCAAGGGAGAACGCATCTCCCTCCTGCTTGGCACCATTGGCGTCCACCAGCAGGGTCTCCTTGATCAGTTCGTCATACTTGGCGGGTGCTGCGTCACGTTCAACCTCCACCTTGAGGCTGGCGAGGATGTTCTGCATCTTCTCCCGACGCACGTTCTCATCGTAATTGGGCTTCAGGCCCAGGTAGGTCACCGCCAGCAGGGTGCCCACCACCACCACCAGCACGGTGGCGAAGATGAAGGTGAACTGGTTGCTGTTCTTGTCGAAGGCCATCGGGCGGTTGCGTTAGGCGGTTTGGAGCGCGGACCGCTTGAGGCGGCGCTTGATGTTGGACTGTACCACGAAGTGATCGATCGTGGGGGCCATCACGTTCATGAAGAGGATGGCGAGCATCATTCCCTCCGGATATGCGGGATTCACCACGCGGATGAGGATGCCGAGGCTTCCGATGAGAAAGCCATAGATCCATTTGCCCGTGTTGGTCTGCGCTGCGGTCACGGGGTCGGTTGCCATGAACACCAGGGCGAACATGAAACTGCCCAGCATCAGCTGGTGCAGCACCGGAACCTGCATGTAGGCATTGTTCAGGGAGGGTCCAACCGCGTTGAAAAGACCGGCCATTGCCGCACCGCCCAGGAACGTGGCAAGCATGATCCGCCAGCTACCGATGCCGGTGATGATGAGTATGGCCGCGCCGATCAGGCAGGCGAACGCGCTGGTCTCGCCGATGCTGCCAGCCTCGACACCCCAGAAGGTGTCCATCATCGGGGTGATGGCGGCCACATTTCCAGCAGCGGCGTGACCAAGTGAGGTGGCGCCACTGAATCCATCAACCACGGCCTGGCCGCCCTGGGTGGAGGTGTTCACCCACACCTTGTCCCCGCTCATCATGGTGGGGTAAGCGAAGAACAGGAATGCCCGGGCCGTCAGGGCCACGTTCAACACGTTCATGCCGGTGCCTCCGAAGACCTCCTTGCCGATGACCACGGCGAAGGCCGAACCCACGGCCACCATCCACAGTGGAGTGTCCACAGGCATCACCAAGGGGATCAACATGCCCGTGACCAGGTAACCTTCCTGGATGGGATGGCCCTTGATGCTGGTGAACAGGAATTCGATGCCCAGGCCCACACTGTAGCTCACCACCACGATGGGGAGCACTTTCAATGCACCGAACAGGAACTTGTCCCAGAAGCCTTCACCGAGGGCGGTGAACTCGCCCAAAGCAAGGAAGTGTTGATGCCCCACGTTCCACATGCCGAAGAGCAGACAGGGAAGCATCGCGGTGATCACGATGCTCATGGTCCGCTTCAGGTCGATGCCATCACGTATGTGCGCACCACGCTCAGTGGCATGCCCTGGTGTGAACAGGAAGGTCTCAAAGCCATCGAACACCCAATGAAGCTTCTCCAATTTGCCTCCTTTGGAGAAGGCGGGCTTCAGTCCGTCAACGAGGTTGCGCAGTGCTTTCACGGCAGTAACTGATGCTTAGGTGGTTTCCTTCTTCAACACGTCGAGCCCTTCGCGGACGATATGCTGGGAGTTGATCTTGCTGGTGCAGACGAACTCGCACAATGCGAAGTCCTCGGGGGCTACTTCGTAAAGCCCGAGGTTCTCCATTTGTTCGATGTCGTTCGCCAGAATGGCCTTCAACAGGTGGACCGGATAGATGTCGAAGGGGAACACCTCCTCGTACTGGCCGCTCATGACGAAGGCCCGCTCCTCCCCGTTCTGGTTGGTGTCCATCCGGAATTTCCTGCCAGGCATCAGCCAGGCCGGGAAGCTGCGATTGGCGCTGAACTTATCCAATCCTGGCGAGGCCCATCCATCGGTGATGAAGAACTTCGGACGATCGCCTTCGGGAAGAAGTGTCACCTGGCTGTGATAGGCACCCAGGAAGCCCTCGGGGCCCACGTCGTCACCGGTCAGGGGACCGCCACTGATGACCCTGGTACCGACGGGCACATCGCCCACGATGGTGCCGACCGGTGCACCGATGACCGTCCGGCAGTACTTCGCATCGCGCGCCTCGCTGCCGGTGATGGCGACCATGCGGGTGGCATCGTACTGGCCCGTGCGGAACAGGCGGCCTATAAGTAGCACATCCTGAAGGGAAACGGTCCAGATCACCTCACCCTTGTTGATGGGCGAAACGTGGTGGATCTGCACACCCACATTACCGGCTGGATGCGGCCCATCGAACGTATGGAGCACGATGTTGCGCGCCTTGAGCACCTCCGGCGCAGCGGTGCGGGGACTGACCCCGACGTTCACCTTGCCCTTGGTGAGCTTGGCCAAGGCATCGAATCCGGCCTGCAGGTCGTCGCCCTGGTTGCGCACCACGAAATCGAGGTCGGGGGCCAGCGGAGCACTGTCGAATGCGCTGACGAAGATCGCCTTGGGCTGTTGGGACGGGTTGGCCACCACATCGAAGGGGCGCTGGCGGATGAAGGCGAATGCACCGCTCCGCAGAAGCTTTTCCAGGACCGCCTCGCGCGTCAGCGAAACGGCATCGGCCCTGCCGAAGTCAACGTGGCGGGTCTGGGCATCGGCCAGGATGCGCAGCTCCAGCACCTTGCGCTTGTCGCCGCGGACCACTTCCGCAACCTCGCCGCTCACAGGGCTGGTGAACACCACACGGTCATCGTACTTGTCGCAGAAGAGCGGCGTACCGGCCTGCACGTGGTCACCTGCCTTCACCAACACCTTGGGTACGAGGCCATGGAAATCGGTCGGCTTTATCGCGACAACCTTCGCGGGACCTGATTGAACAAGGACCTTTTCGGCATCACCTTTGAGGCGGATGTCTAATCCTTTGCGGATCCGGATCGTCTTGGACATGGGCGCTGAGGGAGCCTGCCAATGGACAGGCGCGGCAAATGTAGAAATGATATCCGCTTCGTTGATCCCGTTCACCATGATGACCTGCAACTTCTTTCTCCACCGACTTTTCAACCGCCCCGGCATGCCGATCCTGTGTTGGACCGCCATCCGGCTGTGGTGCTTGCTGCCGGCCAGCGCGGCGCAGGGGACTGTCTGGGAGGACCGCACCCACAGTCCCAGCGTTCGCACCGTTCAGCTGTTCAAGACCGGCTTCGAACTTGCCCCGCCGGCCATCGAGCTCAACGCGGGCGAGACCATCACCCTTCGGTTCGATGATCTGCAGCCGGACAATGAGCATCTCTCCTATTCACTCCTGCACTGCGACCATGGTTGGTCGGACAGTGAACTGATGCCCGGGCAGTACGTGGATGGCACCCCCACCGATGTGCTCCCCGCCGGGAGGCAGAGCTTCAACACCCTGCAGCCCTTCATCCAATACGAACTGGAGTTCCCCAACACCATGATGCGCATCACCCGTTCGGGCAACTACATCCTGAAAGTGTTCCGGGGCAGCGACGAGGAGGACCTGGTGCTGACGAGGCGCTTCCTGGTCTACGAACAGCAGGTGGAGATCGACGCTCGCATGATGGCCAGCCGCGTGGTGGACCTGCGGGACGTTGCCCAGCAGATAGACCTGGTGGTGCGCCACCCCAGGCTGCCGGTGCAGGACCCCTTTTCAGAGATCCATGTGGCCATGCTCCAGAACATGCGCTGGGACGACCTGCGGAGCGGCTTCACGCCACGTTTCATGCGCGGCACGGAGCTCATCTACGATTTTCCTGAGCAGGGACTGTTCATGGGGGCGAACGAGTTCCGCAACTTCGACCTGAAGGACCTCCGCTTCACCACCCAGCGTGTGGACCGCATCGTTCCCGGGCCCGGCGAGGGTGTCTACCACGCGCACCTTCGTCCGGAGCCGAAACGGAGCTACCGCGTTTACTTCGACCAGCCGGACCTGAACGGACGGTTCTTCGTTCGCAACGACCTCTTCGATGGCGATCCGCTGGGGGCGGATTATGTCGTGGTCCATTTTGTGCTTCCCATGAACGAACGCCTGGCCCAGGCACCATACATCCATGGAGCGTTCAGTGACTGGCGCTGCCTGCCGGAGAACCGCATGGAATGGGACCCCACGACATCGTCATACCGCGCCCAACTGCTGTTGAAGCAAGGGTTCTACGACTTCGCCTATGCAGTGCCGGGTGGTGAAGGCAAGCCTGCCGACATCTCCCTGGTGGAGGGTTCACATTACCAGACCGAGAACGACTACCTGGTGCTGGTCTATTTCACGGACCGCATGCTGCGCTGCGACCGGCTGGTGGGTGTGCGGTTCCTCAACACACGGCGGGGATGATCACCGCTGCTCCGCGCGGAGGAAGCGGAGCTGGACGCCTTCCGCGGGTATGGACAGGGTGTACAACCCCGGTGCGAGCGTTGCCACATCGAGCATGGCTCCGGGCTCCAGGACCCCGCTGGCGGCAATGCGACCGCGCTGATCGATGAGCAGGAAGGCGGCGCGCTGCTTCAGCGGCGGCTCCAACCGCAGACCGTCCATCGCCGGGTTGGGATGCAGCCGCAACAGCGCCGGCAGTGGCTCCTCCAGTCCAGTGGAGCAGTTCACGTCCACGAGCAGGACCGTGTTGTTGCCGGAGTTGGGAATGCAGATGCGGTCGTTCACCGGGTCGAAATCGATGTCCGCCGGGTTGTTCAGGCCGGGAACGGCAAGGTCAACACCAGGTCCGGAGAGGTCGGCATCGTAGCGGGTGATGCGATCGGGGCTCCACGAGGCGAGCAGGAATCGGCCCACACAATCGATGGTCACCCCATCGATGTTGGACAGGCCGGTATTGGCGATCAGCGTGGTGGCGACCCCGGTGTTGCGATCGAAGGCCTTCACCGGAGCATTGCTTCCCCAAAAGACCACCACCAGACGCTCAGCGGCGGCGTCCCAAACGATCCCGTTCGGCGTGCCGGCCGTATTGGTCACCAAGGTGGTGTGGGAATTATTGGCCACATCCACCTTGTAGATGCGGGTGGCAGAGAAGTCCGTGACGTAGAGAAAGCGCCCGTCGGTGGTGATGCCGTTGCAGAAGGACCCACCCAGGTTGCGGTTGAACACCTGGGCGGCGGTGGAGAGCAGGTAGCCCTTGACGGAGCCGCCGGAGCAGGCGAAGAGCGTGTCGCCCATGATCTCCAGACCGTAAGGCGCCGGGTTAACGGAAACGAAGTCGGAAACGGCGCCGGCCTGGGTGCGCACCTTGATCACGCCGGAACCGGTGTTGCTCACGAAATAGCGGTCCCCGACCGGGTCATGCTCCACACTTTCCGGACCACTGTACTGGGCCACCGCGGCCATTTGAAGGAGAAATACACTGATCGTCAAAAAGTTGCGGGTGCGCATGGTCGATCGGAAAGGCGGCAAGGTATCGGGGTATTCTCATCCGGGGCAGGTGAGTGACCTTCCCTTGTTAACAGCCGGATCGTGTATGATGGCGACAGCTTCAACCAATTGGTGCTCCCGAACGTTACACTTGCAACTCGTAAAGGACGTATACCTGCGAAGCGAACCAGTGAGCACAGCGGTCACACACGATATCCTGATCACGGCCGAACCGAGCTTCGAGGAGGCGCACAGTGATGCCCGCGCGGGTCGCTTTCTGTTCAGCTACCGCATCACCATCGCGAACCAGGGGCGGGACAGCGTGCGACTTCTTCGGCGCCATTGGTTCATCACGGACAGCTTGCATCTCAAGTCGGAGGTCGAGGGGCCTGGCGTGGTGGGTGCCACCCCCGTGTTGGAAAGCGGCGGATCGTTCACTTACACCAGTGCCTGCGATCTGCGAAGCAGCGTGGGACGGATGCGGGGCACCTACCTCATGGAGCGTATACGGGACGGGCATCGGTTCAGGGTGACCATACCAGAAATGGTGCTTTGCTTCCCCTACCAATTGAACTAGTGTCGCAACCCGTAAGTTGGTTAACTGAAGGTCTGCCACTATTTCGCCTTCATGCAAGGCGGAACATGCACGACGTAGCGGGCGCTACGACGAAATGTTCCAACGCGGCAGGAAGGTGAAAGAGGGGCGGAGATGGTTAAGGAACTTACGGGTTGCGACACTAGGCCGAACCGTTAAAACATCCCAACGTCACGGTTGCGTTCGGTGCAGATCCTACCTTCGCGAAGCCATGACAGGTCCGTCCCGTTCCCTTCGTTCCAGCAGAACACTCCGTGTTTTTGCTCTGGTGCTGAGCGTGTGGCTCTTGGCTCTGCCACAGGTGATGTATTCCAAGGTGATCATCGACCTGTTCATGGAACAGGGGACCTGTTCGCTGCCGATCATTGAAGAGGAGGAGGTGAAGCACGACATCAACGTGAACCGTCCCACCAGTGCATACTCCCATCCGGAACTACAGGTCCCGGGTCGTGTACGGGGGGAGATCACCGTTCTTCCGTTCAGCGTGCTGCATGGCGAGGTTCCGGTGCCTCCGCCTTGGTGCGACCGCGCCACGGCCTGAGCGGCCCCTCCATGCCATGGCCCTGACCGGGGTCACTTGGGCAGTGGACCTGGTCCGCGCCCCCCATTTCACTGGATCCCTTTATCCTCCGTCCGTACTTATGGAACGTTCGAATCTCTTCAGTTTTTGGAAGCAGGACCTACCTGCGTCCATCGTCGTTTTTCTGGTCGCCTTGCCCTTGTGTCTCGGCATCGCCGCAGCATCCGGAGCT
>JBIJDX010000159.1:0-7112 GCA_044343855.1 Flavobacteriales bacterium | reverse complement strand
CCGCCCCTGCTGGTCATCATAGAGGAACACGCTGTCGCAGGCGAACCGCCAGAAGGCCGTGTCCCCCTGTTGGGTCAGCCGCAGGAACGGCGCAATGCTGCGTCTCCTGAGCCGCATGGTGTCCTCTTCCAGTACACGCTCGGGAAGCGCCATGTCAAGGAAACCGATGTCATGGAACGCCGTGTCCAACAGCATCAGTTTCTGTCCCCAGCTTTCCTTCTCACCCATGTTCGCCATCACCCATAGCGGACCCTGCGGGGCACCGTCGTCAACTGGAAAGAACGTGGGCAGTAGTGTCCAGCTGTCGTATGCGGGTGTGGATACCGCCAGCAGTTGTACCGAGCTGTCCGGACCGAACGTGTAGCGATACAAGCGCAAACCCTCGAAGGTGTCCTCCACATGGGAGGCCACCATGAGCTGGCTGCTGTCGCCCAGTACGAAGGAGGTCTGTACGAGCAATGTGTCGTGCGACACGTTCTGGTCGAACTGGACGAAGGGATGCGGCCCGCGTCCCGCTGCCGTGGGTGTGTCCGTGCTGCTCGTGCATGCCGCCAACAACAGCAGCACCGGAATGAGCACCCGCATCATCAGGGACATTATCGGAGGAGGCTCAAGTGCCCGCTGAATTCGCGGCCCGATATCGTGAGCACGTAGAAATACTGCGCCTGAAGGCATGCCTCTCCGGCCATGGTGCGGCCATCCCATGTCATGTTGTTCCCCTGTCCCACAAAGACCCGGTTCCCGTAGCGGTCGAAGATGCTCAATTCGGAGCAGGCCCCCAGTTGTGGCTGACCCCGCAGGGCGAAACGGTCGTTCACCCCGTCACCGTTGGGTGTGAATACGTTGGGAATATCCGCCTCGTCGATCCGTACCTGGGTCCTCAATGGGAACTCCGCCAGGTAGGTGGCGGTCACTCCGCTGGCGTCCTCGGTGGTCAGGGTAACGGTCAACGCTTCTGCATAGGGTACGCGAAGCACCGGAGCGGGAAGGTTACTGGTCCTGCCATCGCTGAGCGACCATGTATACCGTTCCGCCTGGATCGGCGTGCTCAGGAATAGCCGAAGGTCGTCACAGTTCGGTTCGAAACGCGCTTCGATGGCCGGTTGCTGTGCGGCACCCAGGGTGGCCCAGAGTGCGAGAGACAGCCACAGGACGAGCCGTACGAGAACCCATGGGCGCTGGACGTGCCTTCGCGCAGCCGGGACGATCGCACCGGGGTATGGAACGCTTCGCATGGGAGAACATTGCATCAGGCTTCCCAAAGGTGTGCGGTGGGGAAGGGTGCGGTGGATGGTTCATGCGGGAAGTGTTGAGCATCGCACTGTTAACTACTTGGGGTCGATCGATGCCCTGTCCGTTGCAACTTTGAGGCTTGCCGGCCGTTCAACACCCGGGAGGGGTGTTCGTTCGTGGCGGCGACCGGAACCCTCGTCCCTCAACAGTGGATCCTGTTGATGCGATATCACCCCCAGCCGATGGGCCCCTCCATTGGTGCCTTCCGTATGTCCATCAGGTGCAACGCGGATCGGGGGCTGCCATGCTGTTCCTGCACCAGGGGCCTGTTGACCGGTCGGTGCTGGAACGGTTGCTTTCCATGTCGGAGCGCATCTGCACGGAGGATGGTGTGCCGCGCATGGTGCGAAAGCGGCTTTTCATGGTGCTTGTCGAGGCCTTGGAGAACCTGCATCATCATGCACCTGAAGCCGACCGGGATGCGGTATGGGCAAGCCTGCTCAGATCGCCCGGAGCCTATCACCTGCTGGTCGGCAATCCCGCATCTCAATGCGCCGCCAACATGCTGGAGCACCGGCTGGGTGTGATCAACCAAATGGACGATGAGGACCTGAAGCACCACTACATGCTGGTGCTGTCGAACGAAGGTCGCACGGAACGCGGCGGCGCCGGGTTGGGCCTGTTGACCATGGCGCGCAAGAGCGAGCGGCCCATCCGGCTGAGCGTGGCTCCCCGCGATAACGATACCGCCCTGCTGGTGCTTGAATTACTGGTTCCGTTCACCGAGGCCTGAACATCCTGCCGATCAGCCCTGGGCGTATCCGCGCAGGTGTTCGAAGCGGGGCTTCAGGGCACCGGCCTCTGTGATGGTGGCACGCTCGATCATGCCCTCCGCATCGGTGCCTATGAGGTGCGGAAGCACACGCGCCACCAGGTCGTTCCCGAAGGCCTCGGATGCATCCCGCGGTAATTCGCAGGGGAGGTTGTCCACGCTCATCACGGCCACACTTCCCGGCGCTCCCGCCACCACCTCTGCACCGCTTGTGCGGTCGTACCCCAGGAACGGTTCGTCGATCGTGGTGGCCCTGAGGGTGCAGTCGATGGGACCTCCGATGTCGCAGCTGATGTCCGCCACCACCCGCAGGGCGATCCGGCTGTCACGCAGGTCCTCGGCGCTGAGGATCTTCGGGCCGCGCGGATCCCAGAAGTGGCAGGCGATGTACATGTGCGCGCTGCACGCATAGGGCAGGAAACGCGCACGGTGCCCGGCCGGGTCACGGTGGAATGCCTCCTTGTCGAAGGGCGCGCCATCGGTGCGCTCGTACAGGTCGGACGTGCCAAGCACGGTGTACACCGGCGTGCTGTTGGTGCCGAGCACGAACTCCGCGGGGGGGATGCGCTCCACTCCGGCACGCTCCAGCACCCCCATGGCACCCTTGCCCACACGCCCACCACCGGTCATCACGATGCGCAGGTCTGCGGGCAGGGGATAGGCATGCAGGTGGCGCTCCAGCTCCTCCAGGTCATGGCATTCATGGGCGGGCTTCAGTGCAGGTCCGCCGTGCAGCAACTGCCAGGCGCGGAACCCGTTGTAGGCCCCCACCACCCCGGCCCAGTAGCCGAAGGCAAGCACCCGGGTGCCCTTGGTGTCCGTGAGCAGTTCGTGGTCGATGAGCCTGATCCCCCTTTCCAGAACGGTCCTCAGGAGTTTGCGGTTGTGTGGCTGTTCCTTGATGGTGTGGCTGAAGAAGAGGTAGGCCTTGCCTGGCAGCAGCATGTCCAACGGCACCTCCTTCACCCCCATGATCAGCTCCCGGTCATGGAGGTCGTCCACCAGCGGCACACCCGCCGCTGCATATTCAGCATCGGTGTACGCCCGCACCGGGCTTCGCTGCACGACCAGGTCGATGTGCGGATGTCGGGCGATGATCCCTGCGCACTGGGAGGGGGTTAGCGGGACGCGGCGGTCGGCGGGCTGTTTGCCTTCGCGGATGATGCCGATCCGGGTGTACGGGACTGCCATGGGTTGCGGGCCGCGAAAGTAGGGCATCCGTGTCGGCGGGGGCGCTGGACGTCGTATCTTTGGTAGGTTCTTTGGAATTACCCCCTGGGGCCGACATGGATTCGACAGCGGCTTCGAGCGGTGCGGTAAGCATGCCGGGCGTGATGTGCGGCCCGTATCCCAGTGCATCAACGCCATAACTGGCGAAGTAGACTACGCTCTCGCTGCTTAATAGCCCAAGGCTATTGGCTTAATCCACGTGAACAACAGTAGCGTGGACGAGTACCCCTCGGGGAGGCCCGTCATCCTCCTTCCCGGCCCAGGGGTGTCGCCCTGGAAGACTGGTCTGCGCGGTGGTCCGGAACGCAGGCAAGAAACAGGACCTAAGTCCTTGCTGGGGTGCCCTTCCCCAGGCATGGATCGAAAACCAATGAAGCGGCTAAGCATGTAGAAAGCCCATTGCCCGGTCGTTTGGACGGCGGTTCGATCCCGCCCGGCTCCACAGGAGACGAACCCCGCCGCGAAAGCGGCGGGGTTCTTTGTTAAGAGGAACTGGGATCGAAGTTCACCCCGCCGAACATCGGGGATCCCGCCCGGCTCCACCCGATCGGCCCGCGCCCGGTATGGCCAACGCCAGATCGCTGCGCGGACGCGCGGTGCTCCACTCCCCCGTGATCATCCTCCCTGCTGCCCGGGCGCCTGCAGCGCAAGGATGCCCCGTTCCGGCCTCCCATCCTCCCATCGGTACCATGGGAACGCGCGGAGCCGCCCCGTTCCGGAGCGGCTCCGCTTGCATGATCGTGTGCTCGGGGGGAACTACTTGCCGTCCTTCACCTCCTCGAAGTCCACATCGGTCACCTCGGCGTCGGCCGTGGCATTGCCCCCCTGGCCACCCGCGTTCGGCTGACCCTGCTGCTGGGCGGCGTTGTACATCTCCTGGCTGGCGGCCTGGAACACGGCGTTCAACTCACCGGTGAGCTTTTCGCATGCCTCCACGTCCTGCGCCTTGTGCGCATCCTTCAGGCGGGTGAGCGCGTCCTCGATGGGCTGCTTCTTCTCCGCAGGGATCTTGTCGCCGTACTCGCCCAGGCTCTTCTCGGTCTGGAAGATGAGGCTGTCGGCGGCGTTGAGCTTGTCCACGCGTTCGCGGGCGGCCTTGTCGGCGTCGGCATTGGCCTCCGCCTCCTTCTTCATCTTCTCGATGTCCTCCTTGCTCAGGCCGCTGCTGGCCTCGATCCGGATGCTCTGCTCCTTGCCGGTGGCCTTGTCCTTGGCGCCCACGTGCAGGATGCCGTTGGCATCGATGTCGAAGGTGACCTCGATCTGGGGCACGCCGCGGGGTGCGGGTGGGATGCCGTCAAGGTGGAAGCGACCGATGGTGCGGTTCCCGTTCGCCATGGGACGCTCGCCCTGGAGCACATGGATCTCCACGCTCGGCTGGTTGTCACTGGCGGTGCTGAAGGTCTCGCTCTTCTTGGTGGGGATGGTGGTGTTGGCCTCGATGAGCTTGGTCATCACACCGCCCATGGTCTCGATGCCCAGGCTCAGCGGGGTCACGTCGAGCAGCAGCACATCCTTCACGTCACCGGCAAGCACGCCGCCCTGGATGGCGGCACCCACGGCCACCACCTCGTCGGGGTTGACACCCTTGCTGGGCTCCTTGCCGAAGAACTTCTTCACCGCGTCCTGGATGGCGGGGATGCGGGTGCTGCCACCCACCAGGATCACCTCGTCGATGTCGCTGGTCTTGAGACCGGCGTTCTTCAGCGCGCTCTCGCACGGTGCGATGGTGCGCTTGATGAGGCTGTCGGCGAGCTGTTCGAACTTGGCGCGGGTGAGGCTGCGTACCAGGTGCTGGGGGATGCCATCCACCGGCATGATGTACGGCAGGTTGATCTCGCTGCTGGTGGTGGAACTGAGCTCGATCTTGGCCTTCTCGGCGGCCTCCTTCAGGCGCTGCAGGGCCATGGGGTCCTTGCGCAGGTCGATGTTGAACTGGCCCTTGAACTCCTCGGCCAGCCAGTCGATGATGACCTGGTCGAAGTCGTCGCCGCCCAGGTGCGTGTCCCCGTCGGTGCTCTTCACCTCGAACACGCCGTCGCCCAGTTCCAGCACGCTCACATCGTGCGTGCCTCCACCGCAGTCGAACACCACGATCTTCTGGTCCTGGCCCTTCTTGTCCAGCCCGTATGCCAGGGCGGCCGCGGTGGGCTCGTTGATGATGCGGCGCACTTTCAGGCCGGCGATCTCACCAGCCTCCTTGGTGGCCTGGCGCTGTGCGTCGTTGAAGTAGGCGGGCACGGTGATCACGGCCTCGCTCACCGTGGTGCCGAGGTAGTCCTCGGCGGTCTTCTTCATCTTTTGCAGGATCATGGCGCTGATCTCCTGCGGGGTGTACTGGCGGTCGCCGATCTGCACGCGCGGCGTGTTGTTCGGACCGCGCTCCACCTTGTAGGGCACCCGCCCGGCCTCCTTCCCGCTCTCATCATAGGAGTTGCCCATGAAGCGCTTGATGGAGTAGATGGTGTTGGTGGGGTTGGTGATCGCCTGGCGCTTGGCCGGGTCGCCCACCTTGCGCTCTCCACCATCGATGAAGGCCACCACACTGGGGGTGGTGCGCTTGCCCTCACTGTTCGCGATCACCACGGGCTCGTTGCCCTCCATAACGGCCACGCAGCTGTTGGTGGTGCCCAGGTCGATACCTATGATCTTGCTCATTGTGTCTGTTGCTTTCGTTCAGCGGTCGCTGGGCCTTGGTCAACCTTCATGCCAGCGCCGCCGGGAACGGGTTAGTCTGCCAGAATGAAGAAGCCCTGCCGCACGGGCAGGGCATTTCATGACAGAACGACAGAGGCGCTGTCAGTCGCAGGTGGGTGCGTCAGCGGGTTCTTCGGGAGTGCAGAAATTAAGGGCTTGGGTGAACGGGCCGTTTCTTAAGTGTTCCAAAGATGTGGACGCTAACCACTTTCCTTCGAGTGATTTGGTATAACGGCTGGCAACCAAACCCAGCCCACCGTTCACGTTCGAATATGTTGGCCGCTCTTCTACGATACCGGAAACTGGTTCTTGTAGGCTCAAGTATGTGTTGAACTCTTCATCCGCAACTACGAACAAGAAATCCAGTCCTCTGAAAATACGCGATGAAACTTGGTTGTTGTTCTTGATCCTATCCCGAATCGTGCGGTAAAACGTTTCGCCTTCCAATATCAGGCTTAGTTCATTTTGTGATGGAGCAGCGATTAAGGTGCCCAATTCCTGCGTAAATGAATTTGGAATCGTGTCTGTTCCTGTAACTTCATCATAATTGAACCTCCAATAAACTTGAAATCTTTTACAATTAGTTCCCACATTCCATTTTAATTCGAAACCTTTGTAAAGTTCGTTAGTAACATTGAATAAGTCGAGCTCATATCCAACGTTCACAGCCGGTGGCCTGATTGTAAAGTTATTTACGATAACACTACTTGATTGAATTTCTTTCCCTTTTATCTTAAGACGTACATCGTATTTTTTTGATTCGTTCAATGGATTTGTGAAATAATACAGCGTCTGTGCGGGGCCATAGAAAGTGCCAGGCTCACGGTTGTTCAACGTGATGGGCTGCAGATCGAAGGTGGCACCATCATTTCCGTTGGTGATCTCAACCACCTTAGCGTACTCGATGTCCTCCGCCGTGTATTCGCTGGAGTCACGGATCTGTGCAAAGGCCAGCGCATCGCCCTCGCCTAGGAACGCCTTGTTGATCTTCACGAAATGCGTGTCCTCCCGCTGGTTGAAAAGGGCGTACACCACCGTGGTCTCCTTGTAGGGGGCGTTGATGTCGAGGTCGGTGCTGCAGCCGGCCAACAGGGTGGCGGCAGTGACCGTTGCGAGCAGG
>JBIJDX010000023.1:0-20049 GCA_044343855.1 Flavobacteriales bacterium | reverse complement strand
TCCGTTCGCATCCGTCAGTGTGAACGCGTAGGTTCCCGCGCCCAGCCCCTGCAGGTTGAATTGGTCGCTGTTGAAGCCCCCGGGGCCGCTCCAGGCGATGGTCACCGGTGCGGTTCCCCCCTCCACGCTGATGGC
Source organism: Flavobacteriales bacterium (assembly GCA_044343855.1). Taxonomy (GTDB): domain Bacteria; phylum Bacteroidota; class Bacteroidia; order Flavobacteriales_F; family PHOS-HE28; genus PHOS-HE28. The sequence continues at coordinate 19,914 of JBIJDX010000023.1, read as the reverse complement.
GATGGTTCCCGTGGTGCCACCCGCGCACGGGATGTTCACACCACCGTTGCCGCTGAGCGTTGCAGTGGGGACCATGGCACCGCTGGTGGTGATGGTGGCGGAGGTGGTGGCGACGCAGCTGGCGGCATCGCTCACCACCACCGTGTAGGTCCCCGCCGCGAGCCCTGTGATATCCTGTGCACTGGATGTGAATCCGTCCGGTCCGCTCCAGACGAACACCGGGGCACCGGCACCGCCGGAGATGGTCAGCGTGATGGACCCCTCGCTGCCCCCCGTGCAGATCACATCGCTGGTGGTGGCGGCAAGCGTGATGGGTTCAGGTGCCGTGAGCGTGCTCTCCACTGTTGCGGTGCAACCATTGGCATCGGTCACCACAAGGCTGTAAACACCCGCCGTCAGGCCAACGACATCCTCTGTCGTATAGGTGGTCCCATCATCGCCCGTCCAGGTCGCTGTGTAGGGAGCCGTGCCCCCTGCGATGGTCACGTCCAGGGTTCCGTCGTTGCCCAGGCAGCTGACCTGGAACCCATTGCCTGCATCACTGGCAACGACCACGGGTGCCAGCGGTTCCGGTTCAGCAAGGGTGATCTGAGCGGTTCCGCTGCAGTTGTTCGCATCCGTCACGGTCACGGTGTACGTTCCTGCTGACAGGTCGGACCATGTCGGCGTATCCGCGGTGCTTCCGTTCGGTCCGGTCCATGCATAGGTGAGGTCCGGTGTGCCTCCCGCGACCGTGGCACTGATGCTGCCCTCTGTCGACCCGTTGCATGGCAGGTTGGATCCGTTGCCGAACGTGGAGGCATCCAGCGTGATGTTGATGGGGGCGGGTTCGCTGATGGTCGCCGAAGCCGGTGTGGTGCATCCGTTCAGGTCGGTGACCAGTGCGATATATTCACCTGCAGCAAGGTCGCCGATGGCCTGGTCGTTGCTGCTGAAGCCCCCGGGACCCGACCATGCGATGGTGTATGGTGCGGTGCCGCCGGCGGGCACCAGTTCGAGGGTTGCGTTGTCATCCCCGGCGCATGCAAGTGCAGTTCCATCCCCGTTCACGGACGCTGTCAAGGGGGCCGGCGGCAGGAGGGTGATGCTTGAGGTGGCTTCACAGCCTGCCGCATCGGTTATCGTGAGCGTGTAGGTGCCTGCCGCGAGGCCGCCCGGGTCCTCGCCGCCGAAGGTGCTGCCATCGGGTGCGGTCCACAGGAACGTGTAGGGCGCAGCTCCCCCGACAACAATGGCATCGATGCTGCCATCGCTGGCGTCCGGGCAACTGACGTTGCTTCCGCCCGGGTATTGTGCCGGCAGCAGACCGACCTCGATCTCCTCCGGGCCGGTCAATTCGAACACGGCGAGACCCGTGCATCCGTTCTGGTCCGTTACGATGAACTCATACGTCCCAGGCGCAAGCCCGGTGAGTTCGGTGGTATTGCCGACCACGCCGCCGGGAGTGAACCAGGTATAGGTGTAGGGCGGTGCTCCACCGGCCACCACCACTTGGATCGCGCCATCGCTGGCACCTCCGCAGCTCACGTTGCCGCCGCCCGGGAACTGTGATACCTGTCCGTCGATGGTGTACAGGTCCGGACCGTCCACGTTGAAGGAGCGCTGCAGGATGCAGCCGTTGGCATCGGTGATGGTCACCGTGTATACACCCGCGAACAGGTCCTGCAGGTCCTCCGCGGTGCTGCTGAACAGACCAAGGCCACTGGTCCAGGACTGCGTGTAGGGGCCGGTTCCGCCGGCGATGGTGAGGTCGATGGACCCTGTTGAGGCGCCGAGACAGATGGTGTTGACGACGATGGCTGAGGCATCCAATGGCTGGGGTGCAGATAGCGTGTACGTGGCCTGCTCCTGGCAGCCGTTGAGGTCGGTGACCTGCACGGTGTAGGAACCGGCACCGAGCCCGCTGACATCCTCGGTGGTGGCCGCGAATGCACCGGCCCCGGTCCAGGCATGGAGGTATCCGCCAACGCCGCCGGCAACTGTCAGGTCGATGCTTCCATCGGAGGCATCAGCGCAGCTAACGGAAGTCCCCCCGGGGTAGCTGGAAAGCGTGGCCTGGAGGTCCAGTGGTGCGGGCGCTGAAAGGGTTACGCTGGTGCCGGCCGAACATCCGAGCGCATCCGTCACGGTCACCGAATAAGTTCCCTGTGCAAGGCCGGCGAGGTCGGTGGCGCTGCTGGTGAAGCCATCCGGACCGGTCCAAAGGATGGTAAAAGGGGCATTGCCGCCATTCACGGAAAGCACCAACGACCCATCCGAGGCACCCGGGCAGGAGATCTCCGAGCCACCGGGGAATGTTGCGGACGTGGCCGTTACGGTGAACGTTCCGGGCTGGCCTATCACAAAGGGGAATTCCGCCCGGCAACCCGTTGCATCGGTCACGGACAGCACATAGGTGCCCGCTGCAAGACCGGTGAGGTCCTCCTGTGTGGAAGCGAAACCATCGGGCCCCGACCAGGAAAGCGAGTACGGAGCGAAGCCTCCCTGTACGGTCACATCGATGGCGCCATCGCCGATGCCCAGGCATGAGGCCGGGGTGATGGTCGCCTGGGCCTCCAGGGCCGGTGGCGGCAGAAGTACGATGACCGCGTCAGCGGTGCATCCGTTCCCGTCTGTCACGGCGATGGAATACGTTCCTGCGGGCACGTTGAAGATGTCCTCGGTGAACAGGGACGATCCATCCGGGGTGGTCCATTGCACCGCATACGGCTGGGTGCCACCCGTGATGGTGGCGTCGATGCCGCCGTCCTCGCTTTCGGCGCAGCTGGTGTTGTAGCCGTTGCCATAGACGAGCGGTGTCAATTGGATGTCCAGCGCATCGGCGGGTTCCGTGATGGTGACGGGAAGGAACTTCGGTTCGCCGCAACCGTTGAGGTCGGTGATCTCAGCCAGGTAACTGCCCGCGGGAAGCCCGCTGATGGCGATCCCCGTCTGCACGGGAGTGGTGTTCCAGATAACGCTGTACGTGCCGCTCCCACCGACCACACCGATGACCACGTTGCCATCCTGACCGCCATTGCAACTGACCATGCCAACGGATTCGATGAAGCCATCGAGCGGACCGGCCGGTTGAGCGATGGTGGCGGTGGTTGCAGTGGCGCATCCGTTGTCATCGGTCACGTTGAACACGTAGGTGCCCGCGCTCTGTCCGCTGATGGATGGTGCGGTGGAGTTGGGGGTGCTGTTCCAGAGGTATTGATAGGGGGGGGTTCCTCCGGTGGCCTCGCCTGCTGCGGCCCCCGTGGTGCCGCCGAAGCAGAGCACATCGGTGATACTGGTGATGGTTGCCAGAAGTGGTGCGGGCTCCGTTATCGTGGCTTCGGCCGAGGTGCTGATGCCATTGGCGTCGGTCACGGTGAGCGTGTAGGTTCCTGCACCCAGGCCGGTGATATCCTCCGTGACGGCTCCATTGCTCCAGGAGAACGAATAGGGTTCCACCCCCCCGGATATGGTCGCGTTAACAGCACCATTGCCGGCGCCGTTGCAGCTGACGTTGATCGTTGAAAGTTCCACCACCGGTCCACCGCCGGCAGTGTGTTCGCCCATATCCGTGCCGGTGCACTTTCCGCTTGTCGGCCCTGCTTCAATGGCCGATGCGTTGGTTGTCACGAGCAGGACAGGCAGGATGATGGCCAGCAGACGCGCGAGGAACAGGTCCATGGTCATGGTCGGTATGGTGGTCCCACAAGATACGATGCCGGTCGAACGGAATGACCACGGCACTTCCCTGTGCAACCCACCTTTGAACGTAACATTGTTCAGTAGGTTACGCTCCTTCAACGGCGGACCTCGCTGTGGAGGGCGCTTCGTTCACCGCATGCGGTGGTGCAGCACGGCGTGCAACACTATCCCCGTGGCCACGCTCACGTTCAGTGAGGCGATGGCGCCTGACATGGGTATGCGCACCAGCTCGTCCGCCATGCGCAGTACCGGGTCGGAGATCCCCTCGTCCTCGCTGCCCATCACCAGCATAACCGGTCCGGTGAGGTCCGCTTCGTGCAGGGCGGTGGCGGCTTTTTCCGTGCATGCGATCACCCGGAGGCCCTGGTCCTTGGCCATCCTCACCGCCTCGGTGAGCCTGTTCACGCGGCACACGGGCTTGCGCAGGAGCGCACCGGCCGAACTCTTCACGGCATCGGGGCCCAGACGGGCGGTACCGGTCTTGGGCACCACCAGCGCATCCACCCCGAAGCATTCGGCACTGCGCGCGATGGCACCGATGTTGCGCACATCCGTGACGCCATCGAGGGCAAGGATGAAGGGCGTGCCGCCACCCTCATACACGCGCGTTATCGTTTCGTTGAGGTCCTGTTCCTCCACCTGGCTGATGAACGCGATGACGCCCTGGTGCTCGGCCCGGGTGAGCCGGTCGAGTTTCTCCACAGGGACCGGTTGCCACGGCACATCGCGGTCGCGTGCCAGCTGCCTGATCTGTTTCACGCCGTCGCCTCCCGCCTCGCGCCGCAGGAGTATCCTCTCCACGTTGCGTCCTTCGCGAAGTGCCTCGATCACCGGCCAGATGCCGCATACCAGGTCCTTGTCAGCCATGGGTCACCATCAGGCGTTGGGCCTGCTGCACAAAGGTCGACACGATCCGGCTACGCTGCGGGGTTCAGTTGGAATAGATCCGGCCATTGCGCCAACTCTCCACGTTGCGGTACCACGCCCCCTTGAGCAGTGGATCACGCTCCAGGATGAGTTCGTTGTCGCTGTATGGGCTGTCGCGCTTCACGAAGGTGAATACCAGGCTCATCAGGTTGTTCTCCTCGCCGTAGGTCCAGGTCTCGCTCTCCTCACTTTTGCGGATGGAGGTGGGTTTCCCGAAGATGATGTGCACCATGCCACGGTCGGTGCGCCATCCCTCCATCTCGCCGGAGAAGTGGCGGTTCGCCGTTTCCACGCGTTCGAAGTAGATGCGGATGGCTTCCCGCGCCCGCTCCCGGTCGCCGGCCGCATCGATCCAGAACCGCTCCACGGCCTCGCGCATGTTGCCCGCGTTGACCATGCGTTCGTATTCCTGCACCGAGGTGATGTAGCGCATGGGTCGTACCATATCCTCCGCGGTGGTGATGGTGGGATAGCTCTCGCCCATCACCATCACCGTGTAGCCCGCGCCGGTGCTGTCGTCCTGGTGGAAGTGGTACATGCCGGGCTGCACGGGGGTGAACCGGAAGTGCCCGGCGCTGTCCACCACGACCGTGAAGGTGGAATCCGTTCCGGCGGCACCGTTCGTGCGCGTGCTGCTGCTGAACACCGGTGCCGGGAGGGAGCGGTCCGCAGACCGGTGGCCGGCTGCCAGGGTGCGTCCGGCAAGGCGTTCACAGCGCACCTGCAGGGCCCTGCCGGGCTTCACATGATCACTGAACAGCGGTTGTCCGCTGCGCTCGTCGATGGGCAGGAAATACTGCGCACCGCAGTCCGCACCGCGCAGCGGCCGCAGATAGACCACGCCCTGCGAATCGCGGTTGAGGTCGTTCACCTGAACCTTCATCACACATGATCCCGGGAGCGCACTGTGCAGGGGGGCCGAGCCGATGAGCAGCTGCTCCAGGCCGGGGTCGGTGGTCTCGTCCGTCACGCGGATGCTGGCACTATCGAGCACGACACGCGAGGACCAGTCCGCATGGATCTCATACCGCAGTGTGGCGGCAGCCCTGAACGGTGCCCCATCGCCACTGCTCTTGTACAGCAGGTCGGTCGTGGGAATGCTGAAATACAGCGTGCTGTGAGCGGTGTCACGATGATGCATGCGTGCCTGCAGGCGGATGCCGCCATTGGCAGGGCCGTACATGCCCGACAGTCCGTCGCGCGGCGCAAGCGGCTGGATGGATGAACACCCGGCGAGCACGAGAACGGCCATGACAAGCGGGATGCATCGGCCGGGAGTGCGTGGAGAGAACGGACCGCACGGAGGAGCGTATCCACCGTTAATGCGGAGCATGTTCAACGCACCCGCCACGGCGGCCGCCATCGATACCCACCACCTGGCGGTCGCGTCCATGCCACGAAGTTAACGCACCGGTGGCCGCATCAGTTGTCGAGGATCACCACCGGGGTGCCGGTGGACACGGCGTCGAAGAGCCGGATGACATCACTGTTCAGCATGCGCACGCAGCCCCTGGAGCAGGCCGTGCCGATGGCCCGCTCATTGGCGGTGCCGTGGATGTAGATGTGGCGGGCCTTGCTGTCCACGCGGCCGCCGCTGTTGACGTCCTTCTCGAGGCCTTCGAGCCACAGGATGCGGGAGGTGATGAGGTCGCTGTCCTGTCCCGTGTCCCCGGGGTCCGCCTGTTCACCGGTGTAGATGCGGTTGCGCAGGATGCCGAGTTCCGGGACACCCTCGCCGTATTTCACCGCCACACGATGCAGCCCGGTGGGCGTGCGATGGGAGTTCACCGCATTGCCGATGCCGCGCAACGCGGTGGAGACCCTGTATACGTCCAGGCTCCTGCCGTGCTTCACATGGAAGAGCGACTGGCGACTGATGGAGACATAGAGCAGGTCGTCCTCGAAGGATGTTCCCGGATAGCGGACGGCGAGGTATTCGAGCAGGAAGTCCACGATGGCCTGCCCGTTGTTCGCCGGTGAGTGCTGTGCGGCAACGGGAGCGGTTCCGAGGAACAGGAGCAGGGCTGCGGTGCTTGTCCGGAACATGCTCAGAAGAGGCTGGTGAACCCGAAATGCACCTTGCCGTTGCGAAGTTCGATGGGTTCGTTGAACTGGCGGCCGAGGGCGTACGTGAGGTTGAACAGGCCCGCCTTGGTCTCGAAGGTGGCTCCCACACCGAAGCCCAGCGGGTTGTCGTTCACGTCACGCTCCAGTGAGACATCCTCCCACCAGGCCTGATCGACGAAGGCGAAGAAGTTGGCGTTCTCCTCGTACACGAAACGGTACTCGAACGTGCCGATGGCATAGGCGTTGCAGATGATGGAGGCCTCGTCGACACCGCGCAGGGTGCGCAGCCCCCCCATGCGGAAGAGCTCATTGCGGTAGAGCACCTCGTTGAGCATGGCGCCACCCTGTCCCATGAACCGGAGGGTGCTTCGCCGCTTGATGGGCAGGTGGAGGATGCCGCGTGCGCTGAGCTCATACTGCTGGGAGCGCACGTCGGGGGGCGGAAGCGCCTCGCCACGGACCGCGGTGGTGGAGGTCTTGTTGCCGAATGACCCCTCCAGCTGGAGGGCATGTCCGCGGCGGGGATTGTAGCGGTAGTCGAAGCGCTCGCGCTCAACGGCCGCGCCATAGGTCGTCAACTTCACGTCGGCCAGCCCGGGCAGGAAGGAGAGGTCCGTGCCCAACCGGGTGCTGCTGCGGTCGTTGACGAACACGCTCACCTTGTCGCCCTGGCCTGCGAGGAACGTGATGGCGGCGCGGGTGTTCACTTCCAGGAAGGTGGTGTCGCGCTTGAAGAGCTTGAGCGAAAGGTCCGTTCCGAACGGCGTGCCGAAGAGCGCTGGAAGTTCGAGGCGCACCTTCAGGTCCTGTGTGGCATCCTGCAGCGAGCGCCAGTTGAGTTCAATGGCCTCGCCCCTTCGCAGCGCGTTCCGCAGGCGCAGGTCGAGGTCGCCCGTGATGCCCACGCGCCCCGTGGCGGCATTGGGCTGCACGCCGATGATGCCGTTCACCGAGCTCGCCTTGCGCGCATCGAGGAAGAGGAAGAGCTTGGTGCGCTCGGGCGTGAACTGCACGTAGGGTCGCTGGCGCTGCTGCACGAAGGGAAGCTCCCTGATGCGGCGTTCCACGTTGCGTATGAGCGATTCGTTGTACAGGTCGCCCGGCCGGATCCCCAGGTGCGTGCGCAGGTAGCGCATGTTGGTGCGGGCCGTTCCGCGCACCAGTACGCTGTCGATCACCACGGTGCGGCCCTTGTCCAGCACCACGGTGGCGTTGATGCCCTCGCCGGTCCGCTCCACCTGCTGCAGCCGCACCGAGGCGAAGGGGTGACCGTTGTCCTCACTGTAGCGCAGCAGGTCCTCGAAGAGCCGTGCCACCTGTTCCGGGGCGACCGGGCTGCCGTTGTAAAGGCGTTCACGGAAGCGCGCGCCGCTGGCGATCTCCGCCGGAACGCCGGCACCGGAGAGCTGTGCCCATCGGTAGTGTTGACCCAGGTGGAGTTCGCACGCGCTGGTGTTGGCGCTGCTGTCGGTGCGACAGCTGTCCACGGATGCCTCCAGCCACCCTGCGCGGTGCAGGGCGTCGAGCACCTGCCGCACGCGGCCGCGCACCGTGCCGGGCCCTGGCAGGTCGTGGACGCGGTCGATGCGGGGTGGGAGCGGTGCATCGGGCAGCAGTTCCAGCCGGTGCTGGGCATGCGCTGCCGGGCCGCCTGCAAGCCACCAGCACATCAACAGCAGGGCGATGCAGCGGGTCATGGCAGGGACCAGTGGATGGGGGGGTGGCCGGCATCCTGCAACAGCGCGTTGGTGCGGCTGAAGTGGCCGCATCCGATGAAGCCGCGATGTGCGCTGAGGGGGGAGGGGTGCGGTGCGGTGAGGATGTGGTGCCGGCGGCTGTCGATGAGCGCCGCCTTGTTCCCGGCGTGGCGACCCCACAGCATGAACACGATCCCTGAGCGCTGCTCGGAAAGCCTGGTGATGACCGTGTCCGTGAACGCCTCCCAGCCCCTGCCCTGGTGGGATCCCGCCTGTTCGGCACGCACGGTGAGGGTGGCGTTGAGGAGCAGCACACCCTGCGCGGCCCAGGGCCGCAGGTCACCGTGGCGGGGTGGTGCGATGCCGAGGTCGCGCCGCAGTTCCTTGAAGATGTTCTGCAGGGAGGGCGGCGGCGGCACACCGGGCGGTACGGAGAACGCCAGGCCATGCGCCTGGCCCGGTCCATGGTACGGGTCCTGCCCCAGGATCACCACGCGCACACGCTCGAACGGACACCGATCGAAGGCGCTGAAGATCTCAGACCCCTTGGGATACACCCGGTGCAGGCTCCGCTCCTGAACGAGGAAGGTGCGCAGCTCCCGGAAGCCGGGAGCGTCGAAGGCATCCTGCAGCACGGCCTGCCAGTCCGCAGCGATGCGTGGCTTCAGGATCGGGGCATCGGTAGCGGGCATGCCGGTGTATTGACAGGCTGTTGAAACATTTTTGGAACGGCTTCGTTGAGAAAGGTAACTTTGGACAACTCGTCCGCGTACAACTCCTGATCCCTACAGGGGCACAAACGAATCAACGATGAAAAAGGTACTTCTGATCATGGCCGGTGTGGTGGTGTTGAGCATGTCAATGACCTCCTGCGCCAAACACCAGAACTGTCCCGCCTACGGCAAGGTGCACAAGGTGCAGCCGGCGAGGCAGGCCTGAGCGTCAGGTATCCCCAAGTGATGACACGTTGGCCCGGGCCGGGAGGTTCGGGCTTTCCTTTTTGCGGCCGATGCATCAGGTGAACCGGATGTGGAGGTCCTGCACCAGTTCCGGAGCCAGGCTGCGTGCCACCGGGCAGGTGCGTGCCGTGTTCTCGATGATGCTGCGCTGGCGCTCATCCAGGCGGCCACCCTCCAGCTCCATGTGGATCTCCACGCGGGCCACGCGCCGGGGATCCGCGGCCATGTGCTTCACCACGCGTGCCCTGAGCCCATCGAGCGGGATGTTCTTTTCACGGGCTACGATGCCCATGGTGGTGATCATGCAGGCCGCCAGGGAGGTGGCGAGCATGTCGGTGGGTGAGAAGGCGCCACCCCTGCCCTGGTTGTCCACCGGTGCATCGGTGGTCACATGCTGGCCGCTGCGCACATGCAGCAGATCGCACTGGAGTTCGCCCGTGTAGGTGACAGTTGCCGTATCCATGGTCCGGTGTTGCTCAGAAGTGGCTGCAAGGTAGCGGGTCGTGGGAGGTCTTGCTTTCGGTGCCGGTTGCGCGCTTCGTAACTTTGTTCTGCCTACGCCATGCCACTGCGGCTGTCACACCTGTCCCTCGTGCTGCTCTGTGCGGTTTCCGTGCACGGCCAGCAGACCATCTATGAGGAGTCGCGCGTGCCCTTCCGCAAGGAGTTCTACGGTGGCATCATGCTGCACGGCGATGGCTGGGGGGCGCATTTCTACCGGGCCACCTACCGCACCGCCACCAACCGGCTGCTGCTGGGCGTGGAGCTGGCGGGCATGAAGCATCCCAAGGAGGTGAAGAGCTTCAATCCGTACTACGAGGATTCCCGGGGGTATTTCTACGGGAAGTCCAACGCGCTGCTGATCCTGCGGCCCACCATCGGCGGCAAGCACCAGATCACCGACAAGATCCGCCGCAGCGGTGTGGAGGTGAACTATGTGTGGGGCGTGGGACCGGCGATCGGGCTGGTGAAACCGGTGTACCTGCAGATCGGCAAGCCGGACCAGATCCCCTACCAGAGCATCGTCATCGAGCGTTACGATCCGGCATTGCATGATGTGCAGAACATCTACGGCCGTGCCACCTGGTTCCGGGGGGCGGGCGAGATGCAGTTCCGTCCGGGCGCCTTCGGCCGCTTCGGGCTCAATTTCGAGTATTCGGGACAGACCACCGGCCTGAAGGCCCTTGAGGCGGGCATGAGCGTGGATGCCTTCCCCGTGGTGATCCCGATCATGGCCGAACTGGAGGGTGTTCGGAACAAACAGGTGTTCCTGCAGTTCTACCTGGCGCTGCAGTTCGGCAAGAAGACCATTCAATGAGCGAGAACGCAACGAAGGACTCCGCCGTGGCCGCGGCCCGCAAACCCGACTGGCTGCGCGTGAAGCTCCCCACGGGGGAGAACTACCGCAAGGTGCGTGGGATCGTGGGTGAGCACAAGCTGCACACCATCTGCCAGAGCGGCAACTGCCCCAACATGGGCGAGTGCTGGGGCGCGGGCACGGCCACCTTCATGATCCTGGGCAACATCTGCACCCGCAGCTGCGGCTTCTGTTCGGTGGCAACCGGGAGGCCCGAGGCGGTGGACCCCTTCGAGCCCGCACGTGTGGCCCGCAGCGTGGAGCTCATGGGCGTGAAGCATTGCGTGATCACCAGCGTGGACCGCGACGACCTCAGGGACGGCGGCAGCGACATCTGGGCGAAGACCATCCGGGCCATCCGCCGCCGCTGCCCGGGCACCACCATGGAGACCCTGATACCCGATTTCCAGGGCAAGTGGGAGAACCTGGCCGTAGTGTTGGAGGCCGCTCCGGAGATCCTGAGCCACAACCTGGAGACCGTGCGTCGGCTCACCAAGCAGGTGCGCATCCAGGCCAAGTACGACCGCAGCCTGGAGGTGCTCATGCGTGCCAAGCGCGCCGGGCTTCGCACCAAGAGCGGTGTGATGCTGGGCCTGGGCGAGACCGACCGGGAGGTGGAGGAGACCATGGACGACCTGCGCAGCGTGGAAGTGGACATCCTCACCCTGGGCCAGTACCTGCAGCCCACCAAGGAGCACCTGCCCGTGGCCGAGTTCATTCACCCCGACCGCTTCGCGCGGTTCAAGGAGATCGGGCTTGCCAAGGGGTTCCGGTATGTGGAGAGTGGTCCGCTGGTGCGCAGTAGTTACCACGCGGAGAAGCACATGTTCTGATCGTGTTGTCGGGTGTCAGTGGGTGGTTCACTGGCTGCTTGAGGACGCACAACCAACAACCGACGACCGTATTCACCGAAGCACCGCACCCATGAAGATCGCCATCAACGGCTTCGGCCGCATCGGACGTGTCACCGCACGCCTGTTGTTGCAACGTAACGATGTGGAGCTGGTGGCCGTGAACGACCTCACCGACACGCGCACCCTCGCGCACCTCTTCAAGTACGACAGCGTGCATGGCGTGTTCGCCGGGGAGGTGGGGCATGATGAGGCGCACCTCCTGCTGGGTGGAAGGAAGATCAAGGCGTTCGCGGCGAAGGACCCGTCCGCCCTGCCATGGAAGGAGCTCGGCATCGACATCGTGATCGAGAGCACCGGGCATTTCCTCACGCGGGAGACGGCTTCAGCACACTTGAATGCCGGCGCCAGGCGCGTGATCCTCTCCGCGCCCGCCAAGGACGCCGACATCCCCAGCGTGGTGCTGGGCGTGAACGACCACACCCTGAAAGGCGACGAGCCCATCATCAGCAACGCCAGCTGCACCACCAACTGCGCCGCGCCCATGATCATGGGCATCCAGGAGCTCTGCGGCATCGAGGACGGGTTCATCACCACCGTGCACAGCTTCACGGGTGACCAGCGCCTGCACGATGCACCGCACAAGGACCTGCGGCGCGCGCGTGCCGCCACCGTGAGCATGGTGCCCACCACCACCGGGGCGGCCAAGGCCATCACGCGCATCTTTCCCGGGCTCGATGGCCGGCTGGGGGGGGGCGGCATCCGCGTGCCCGTGCCCGATGGCTCCATCACGGACATCACCTGCCGCGTGAAGGACCTCAGGACGGCGGACGAGATCAACGCCCACTTCAAGTCGCTCGCCGAAGGCAGGCTCAAGGGCATCCTGCGCTACACGGAGGACCCGATCGTGAGCGTGGACATCGTGGGCGACCCGCACAGCTGCATCTTCGACGCACAGCTCACCAGCGTGGTTGGCAACATGGTGAAGGTGATGGGCTGGTACGACAACGAGTACGGCTACAGCTCGCGCTTGGTGGACCTGGTGGTGAGGCTGGGAGTATAAGGTCGTCGATGGGCGGCGCTGCGTTTGATGCGTGTGATCAGAAGCTGTGCTCACCGTTCCTCCGGATGGTGCTGTTCCCAAACGACCCTGTCCTCTTCGATCAGTCGTTCAAGCGCCTCGGCTTTCGGCAACACCACTTGGTAGCGTGAAACGAAGAGTTGTTGGTCCAGGCCGGCAGTGGCGTATTGCACCTTGGTTGACTCCTTGTCCGTGCAAAGCAACAAGCCCACAGGAGGGTTGTCACCATCGGTCATGATCTGGTCCTTCCAGTAGTTGAGGTAGAAATTCATTTGGCCTGCATCGGTGTGCTGGAACGCTCGAACCTTCAGGTCGATGAGCAAGTGGCAGCGAAGCACACGGTGGTAGAACACCAGGTCGATACGGTCGTGCTCGGTACCTACTGTGATGCGCCGTTGCCGGGCCTCGAAGCAGAAGCCCGTACCCAGTTCCAGCAGGAACTGCTGGATGTGGTCGAGCAATGCACGCTCCAGGTCGTTCTCCAAATAGTGGGGCCGTTCTGCCAACCCAACGAACTCAAGGATGTACGGATCCCGGATCAGGCCAGCGATGTCGGTGGGGGCGCCCATGGCTTGCTGCCTGGCGCGCTCGATCACGGCCTGTTTATCGGTGGAAAGTCCGGTACGCTCGTAGAGCAGCGAACCGATCTGGCGCTGGAGCTGCCGTTTCGACCATCCGCCCTTAATACACTCGTTCTCGTAGAAGGCACGTTACCAAGGGTCTTCCATGCTGAGCAGTTCGATCACATGCGTCCAAGAGAGGTTTAAGACACGTTCAGGCGGAAGCGCAGTGGGCAGACGCTTGTCGGCCTCCTTGGATTTCGTCACCACTGGTGACGAAATCTGTTCGCGGTCGATGCCCAGGGTCTTGGGTGAAAGCGTGACCACATGATCATCTCCACCACCTTCGGTCCGGCCGTCGATGGGCGTTTCCGGCGCAACTTCGGTGCGTTGTCACGCCTCGGGGGTGAGCGGCGGCTGAACGTTCTGGTGACGCGTGCGCGCGAGCAGGTGCACGTGCTCACGTCCATCCCGCGCGAGGAGTACATGGCCCATGCCACGGAGGGTGCGGTCACGGGCAGGCACCACCTCTGCGCCTACCTGCGCTATGCGGAGGAGCTGGCGCAGGAGTTCGGCGCATGGCAGCAGGTGGTGGAGTCGCTGCATGCGGAGCGCGCGGCGGAGAGCAGGGTGAACGCGGTGCGCAGCCCATCGCCCGTGGCCGAGGCACTGGGGCGCTGGCTCAGCGGTGCACACGGCATTGCCAACCAGGTGCATTACTGCAACGAGGGCTTCTGCGTGGACGTCGCGCTCACCCATCCGGGCCATCCGGCGGATGTGACGGTGGGCGTCCTCACCGACTTCAACCGGTACCTGCGCACGCCGGACCCAGTGTCGTGGGAACTCTTCCGCAGCCACGTCCTGGAGGAGCAGGGCTGGGAGCTGAGGCGCATATGGAGCCCCTCGTTGTTCCGGGACCACCTGGCACGCATCGAGGAGATCCGGTCACGCCATCAGGCCATCGCACTGGAGAGCCGGGTCAACTGATGTTCGGCCCACCTTCCATGGTCGGCATCCCGGCAACGGTCACAGCGCATCAATGCGGGCGTTCACGCCATCGGCATCGGAGCGGTTGAACGAGCGGGAGAAGTTGATGGCGGCGCCAACGCTGACACGGAATCCGAGCACAGGCTGGGGCAGTGTTTCCGACCATTCACCGAGGGCGGCCAGGTCGAAGTGCAGTGCGGAGATGCGAAGGCGCAGGGCGACGGCCCCCTGCAGTCTGCTGGTGGCGGGGTCCCATTCGAAGGGGCGCTCCCCGGGGTTGCTGATCCCCACATCGATGAGGAAGGTCTCCGCAAGCAGTGTGCTTATCCCCCCCGAGATGCGCGGTTCGAAGGGTGCCGTGGTGTTGTAGTCCAGTTCGAGCGCGCCGGGTACCCTGTATCGTCCCTCCACATAGCCCACACGCAGTCCCAGCAGGGTTGCACGCCAGCCGCGCCGCAGGTTCTCCTCGTTGCGGGGGCGTTGTCCCACACGGCGGTAGGCCCCCAGGTGGAAGGAGTTGGACATGGGAGGCTTCCCGATCCTGTACGTCACCGAATCCACGCTCCATAGCGCGGATTGCTTGCCATAAGCCGGTTGGATGGAATAGCGTGGCGGCTTTGAACGCTTCACCTCATGCTTGTAATTGCGGTACAGGTCGCCCCGCAGGGAGTTCTGCCGGTTGCGGAGGATGCGTTCCTGGGAGGGGAAGCGTTTGATGGCATCGGCAAGCCTGCGGTAGGCGGCCTCGATGTTCTTGTCGCGCTCGAGGCCGGACACTTCGCCCATGACGGCTCCCACCTCCAATGCCTCCAACCGGTCGCGGCGTTCGGCGTACGCTGTAGGGTTCGTTTGCGTGGTTTTGCCGAGCTCGCTGAACGCCTGTCGTGCATCCTTCAGCGACCCTGCCTCCACGGCGCGGTCGAAATTGGTGCACAGACGTTCGAAATGCTGGCCTGCCACATCCTTCCGGATGGCGGTGAAATGCGGATCCATGGGTTCGTGGGCCAGGTAGCGGTCCACGGCCCTGAGCGCCGCATCGGTCTCCCCGCGGGCCAGGGCGTTGGTGCGGTCCTCTTCCACCTTCATCGCAAGCAGCAGCAGGGCCTCGGTGCGCAGGGCTTGTGCGGATGCGTCATCCGGCTCCTCCGCAAGGAGTTGCCTGCAGTGTCCGAGGCATTGCTCAGGCTCACCATCGCTGAGGGCGCGCCGCGCCGCCCGCCTGGTCTCCTCCCGCTTCGATCCGGCCCCGGCATCACGCAAGCGGGACAGGAGTCCGTTGCATTCGCTGTAACCGATCGAAATGTCAGCATCCACCGTATTTCCGCTGAGGTATCCGAGCAGCAGGATCTGACGGTCCACCTTCTCCAGCCGGTCGCTCAGGTCACCGATCGTGCCGTTCGATATACGTGTGGCTCTCAATTCACGCTCCGCATTGCGCTGGATGCTGGCAAGCTCGTTCTTGATACCCGCTTTTGTTGCATTTTCGAGGTCCTGCCTCCTCACCGCCAGGAGCACGTAAACCTTCTGGGCCGCCTGGTCCACCCGCCGCTCCTCCTTCAGGTTGGTCAGCACAAGGTCCGAGCCGCTGACAACGCGGGAGCTGTATGTGTTCACATGCTGTGTCCGCCCGTCGGCGCGCTGTTCACTCGTGCTGTTCTGCTGCGTGCTGCGCACATGCACCAGCAGCCGGGACGACAGTTGTTCGCGGACCTGGTTGATGAGCTTGTCCTGTTCGGCACGGATCAGGGGGTCCGTGCTCCAGTCCTGCTTCCTGCCGATCCTCCTTGCCACATCGCGCGGGATGTCCCTGTGGTCCGCCGCCACGACCCATCCGTCCGCCTCGGGATAATGGGCTTCCTGCCATTCGCGGCTTGTCAGGGGCGGTGCCTGTGCGGCCAGTTCGCCAGCGCCCCAGGCCATGGCCAGCATCGCCACGGCGAGTTGTGCACATCCACGGACCAGCCACCCGGCGGGAGCATGATGCCATACCCGCTGAACGGATGGGATGCGGATCGTTGCGGCACTGGGAACAACCTGCCGGTACGCCCGCAGCTCCTCCTTGCAAATACGCCGAGCCAATGCGGGTATGGCCATGTGTACGTTGCGCGAGCTCATTGCGTATGGGGGCGCAAAAGTAGGCGAACACGGGATGCTCCGCCAGTCCCAGCCAGTCCCGCGGTTGTGGCGCGACAGGGACCGCTCTTCGCGAAAGGTCCTTGCCCGGACGATCAAAAGTGCCGTCAGCCTCGTGGTTTCAGGCCGAGGTGTGTGTACACCGGGCGTTCACCCCCATCGGAAGGGCGGTTCACCACGCCGAGCCGCTGGTGGTACATGGTGCAGCTGCCGCCCTGGTCGCATGCCATGGCCTCGTACACCCCGCGCTGCAGCAGCAGGTCGGCGCATTGCGCCATGGTCATGCCGCGGCTGTATTGTGCGCGCCGCCCGTCCACAATGAGCACGAACAGGGTGGATCCGAGCCGGTCGGTTCCGAGGATGGTGCGCGGGTAGTGATGGTCGCTTGTGCCATCACCGCGGGGTATGGCAACTGCACCGTCCACCAACAGGTCCCACCGGCCCCAGATGACGTTGTGCATAGCGTCGTCGGGCCGCGTGTGCACCTCGTTGCCGGGAGAATAGCCACAACGGCCTTCCGTGTCGAAGTGGATGAACGGCCGCACGCGGTCATCCCCTGCCAGGAGGGTTCTTCCATCCACCACATACAGGCCCTTCCACTTGCCAAGTGGCGCATCCATGCCCGGACTGGTGCCTGCCTCCCCGTTCACCCCGAAGGTGAGCCCGAAACGCTGGCAGAAGGTGGAGGTGCGCTCCTTTACGGTGATGTCGGGATCAAGCACGGGTGTCCACCAGGCCAGTTCGATGGTGGCCAGGAAGCAGGTGGCGTTGGGCTCCTCGAACTCGATGCGTTCGATGCGCATGCCGTCCTCCTCCAACACCGTGCCGCTTGCGCGCAGGCGTACTCCGGTGGTTCCGGGGGTGGCACGCCGCCGGTCGGCCCGTGGGTCGGATGCCGGTTGCATGTCGGCTCCCTTCACGTTGCCGGTCACCGTAAGCACTTCGCCCTGCCCCCTTTGCGGAACCTCATCTCCCTTCCCAGCAGGTGAGCCGGGCAGCATCGCAGGCATGCGCAACTCCTCCAAGGACGACTCCAATGCACCCAGGCGGTGGTCCAGCACAACCAACAATGCAGTGCAGGCAGCCACAGCGATACCGGTCTTGATGAGCGTCCTCCTGCCGGGGCGGTCCGCTCGTGAGAATAGGCGCAACAGCAGGGCACCCAACAGAGCGAACACCAGCATCCACAGCCCCCACTGAAGGATGAGCGGGAATTGCCCGAGGCGCATGAGCAGCGCATCCAGGTCATCCAACAGCACGTTCACCGTGTCGCCGAGGGACGCGTTCAGTACAGGTGGAAGTTGTGGTCCCGTATCCATCAGTGGGCGATCAGCGCACGACCGGCGTTGGATGGTTCGACCGCCCGGCAATGGCAGCGTCGAGGGGTACGATGAACCTGTCCAGCGATGCCGGGCAGTCCGCCCCCCGGCATGTGACAGCAGCCACATAACGGATACCTCCACGTTCCACGAGGCAGGCTTCGTGGGCCCATACATCAGTACCCCCGTACCAGGTGCCGGTCTTCCGGTAGATGGAGGCATCCGGGTGGACCTTCCGCAAGGCTCGATGGAAGCGATTGTTGATGTTGGTGCGGCCAAGTATCGCACGCATTTCCACGGAAGCCGTGCTGTCCACGAGGGCATGTTGTGCCAGCAGTGCGAACAGGTGTGCGAGCGCATCGGCGCTGCACGCGTGCGAAAGTCCGGAAACAGGGTCCCGCCTGTAGGAGGGTCCAGGGCCGAACGGCGCACCAAGCCACAGTCCTCCGCTGTGCGCATCGTGCAGTCCGAGTGCCACCGCACACGAGTCGATGTACGGCAGGCCGATGGAGTTGATCAGGCTCGTGGCTGCCTGGTTGCTCGAGGAGCGTATCATGTTCCTGAGGAGCCTGTCGGCAGTGTCGCTGAACGCGATGTTGCCGCCCTTGGACACCAGCAGGCGTGCCCATTGCGGGCGGATGGTCCGATGCCCGTGGCGCACCTGCTGCCTCATCCGGAAGGCGGAACAGAGCACAAGCGTTTTGGCGATGCTGGCCGCATAGAACGGCTTCGACCCGTTGAGCGAGCAGCCAAGCGCGGTTGTGTCACACAGGTCGATCACGGTCACCCCCAGACGCCCCTGGGCAAGGGCGGTATCAAGTCCGGTGGCCTTCAGTACACCACGGACCGCGGTCTCCAGCGATGGGTCCTCCTGCCAGCATCGCGTGGCAGGCTGGCCATGAACGGTGCCGGTGAGTGATGCTGCCGCAACCCAGGCCAGAGCCATGTTCCACCGTGATGGCTTGCGCAGGCGGCACGGAAGGGAGGCGTGTGACATGGTTCCGGTGGGAGTGCCGTTCAGCGCAGTCGCACATTGCCCTTGAACACCGCGACGAACGCGTCCGGAAAGCTGTCGCGCTGGAGGCTGCGGCATGCCGCGGTGGCGGTGGCGCGGTCCATGTACTCGCCCACGGTGTATTTGTACAGCCCCTTGTCCATGTAGTACCACGGCTCAAGGCCCATGAAGTCGGGTGCGGTGGCCGGAAGTTTCCGGTCGGAGGTCAGCACCTGGATGCGGTAACGTTTGCCCTCCGGCGCGGGTGGCAGGTCCGCTGCTGATGCAACGGTCGTTTCCTGCGCGGTGGCGGGTTGCGGGGCGGATGTTTCCGCCGGCGGTGGTGTTGTTCCGCCATCGTTGCGCATCACGAGCAGCTGGTAGTTCAGGTGCCTGCCGTCGCTGCTGTTGTGGTATCCGAACTTGAACGGCAGCTGGCCCCTGTGTGAGCGGGTGGTGTCGTAGAACACCTGCAGGTCACGCTGGTAGGTCTCCTCGCCGAACGATGGGATTGGCCTTCCGTAATTCCCGTACACGAACAGCCGCTTGGTCTGAAGGTCCATGTGCCGGTATGGGAGGCCGGTGTCGTCCTGGAACAATCCGCGGGCGTTGGAGATGCGTTGTCGCACCTGCGTGAAATTGCCCCGGTGCGGCAGGTACGACGCTGCCTTCAGGAAGGCATTGTAGGCGCCGATGCGGTCGATGTGTCGCATGGTGCGCGGGTCCCGTGCGTAGGCGTCATCGGCCAGGTTGCACGAGGTGTAGTTGAAGGAGAGCAGGCGCTGCTGATCGGGGAAATACGTTTCGATGACGCATCCGTGGGGCACGTCGCGCCGTTCGATCGATGCCACGGGCATGCGCTCCCCATCCGGTCCCACTTCGTAATAACTGAGGCGGAGTATGCGCCCCTTGTGATGGCCGATGAAGAGCATCATCATGGGAAGCACCCCCCGGGTGTTGTCCGATGCGAGTCCCGCCGACATGTTCTTGGTGATGAAATACGAGAGGCCCAGGATATCGATCAGGTCCCTGCGCACAGAGCCCAGGTACTGGTCGAGTTGATCGTCCTCGAGGGTCTCGAACGGTATCAGCGGGAACACCGGTTCGCGTGCATACAGGAACACCGCGGAGGAGCGGTCGAAGAGCCGGATGGGGAAGATGACATCCGGACCGGAGAACGGATAGAAGAGGGGAAGGTCGGGTTCGATGAGCTGCTCAAGGGTGGAATCCCCCCAGGCCTCCATGGCACGGAAGTGCTTGTTCTCGGCGAGCTGCCAAGCCTTTTGCAACTCCTGTCCGTG